>DASVGE010000048.1:0-16590 GCA_036379695.1 Pyrinomonadaceae bacterium
TCTTAGCCTGCGAAGCAGGCGTAGGCATAAAGCCTGGGGCGCAAGCCCCAGGTAGCCTCAAAAAGTAAGCCCCGAGCCCGTGAAACGGGCGACAGCCTAGAGAGGGGGACGCTGTCGCCCGTTTCACGGGCTCGCGCGCCCTTTTTTTGCGGCTTTCCTGGGGCTTGCGCCCCAGGCTTTATGCCTACGCCTGCTTCGCAGGCTAAGAAAAAACTGGTTCGCAGGCTAAGAAAAACTGGTTCGCAGGCTAAGAAAAAACGCAACGCAGGGCTAAGAACAAACGCAGGCTAAGAACAAACGCTTCGCCGACTGCGAAAATTTCCTCCAAAGCCGATATAGAGAGATTGAAAAAACTTTTTCTAGATTCCTGCCTCGATCTCTGCTATTCTGAGCGGCGTTTGGATTTGGATTGCCATCCGTAAGATTTCTGGTCCACTAGTGACGGAAGTCTGCCGACACTCTCAAAAAATCAAAAACTAAAATAAAACGACCCGAACGCATCGTGGACTAGTCGTCTCTGGTTGCGGCTTCGCCGCCGGATGTGAGGCGAGGCTATGCCTCGCCGCTCGGGTTATTTAAGAAGTTGGGCTGAGCCCAAGGTTCGGCCTTCGGCCCATATAAGGTAGTAAGCAAGATGAGCGAGTCAGATCAATCGGATCTCATCTACGACATTGCCATCGTCGGCATGGCCGGGCGTTTCCCGGGCGCCCGCAGCGTCGATGAGTTCTGGCGCAACGTGCGCGACGGCGTCGAAGCGATCACCTTCTTCACCGAAGAGGAATTGGCGGAAGCGGGCACATCTCCTGCACTGCTCAAGAACCCGAACTACGTCCGCGCGAACGGCGTCCTCGACGACATCGAATTCTTCGATGCCGCCTTCTTCGGCTTCAGCCCCCGCGAGGCCGAGATCATGGACCCGCAGCAACGTCTCTTCCTGGAATGCGCCTGGGAAGCCCTCGAGAGCTCCGGTTACGATCCGCAGACTTACAAAAAATCCATTGGCGTCTACGCCGGAACAACCCGCAGCAGTTACATCAACAACATCTACTCCAATCCCGAACTAGCCGAAGCGCTCGGCACTTTTCAAATCGGAATCGGAAACGACAAAGACCACCTCGCACCTCGCGTCTCCTACAAGCTCAACCTGAAAGGCCCGAGTGTCACCGTGCAGACGGCCTGCTCGACTTCGCTCGTCGCCGTCTCACTCGCCTGCCAAAACCTGCTCAACTTCCAATGCGACATGGCCCTCGCCGGCGGAGTCTCCGTCAGCGCCGTGCAAAAGACCGGCTACATGTTCATGGAAGGCGGCATCAATTCTCCCGACGGACATTGCCGCGCCTTCGATGCGGAAGCGAAAGGCTGTATTGGCGGAAACGGCGTCGGCGTGGTCCTGCTCAAGCGGTTGACGGATGCACTCGCGGACGGCGATCCGATTCATGCGGTCATTAAAGGCTCGGCCATCAACAACGACGGATCGGTGAAAGTCGGTTACACCGCGCCGAGCGTCGAAGGTCAATCAGCAGTGATAGCCGAAGCTCTGGCAATGGCCGGCATCAGTCCCGAAACTATCAACTACGTCGAGGCACATGGAACGGGAACAACTCTCGGCGATCCGATCGAGATCGCGGCGTTGACCAAGGCCTACCGCACCAAGACCGCGAAGAAAAACTTCTGCGCCATCGGCTCCGCCAAAACGAATATCGGTCACCTCGATGCGGCCGCCGGCGTCGCCGGACTGATCAGGGCGACGCTCGCGCTCAAGCACCAGCAAGTGCCCCCGAGCCTCAACTTCACCGCACCCAACCCAAAAATTGATTTCGCGGGCAGCCCGTTTTTCGTCAGCACCACTCTGAGCCCGTGGGAACGAAACGGAACGCCGCGCCGCGCCGGAGTCAGTTCGTTCGGTATCGGCGGCACCAACGCGCACGTCGTGTTGGAAGAAGCGCCGCCTGTGAATGTGGACCACACTCAGCGACCGTTTCAATTGCTGACACTCTCCGCCCGCAGCGAGGCCGCACTCGACGACGCAACTCAGAATCTACTCGAGCACTTACAGCAATATCCCGAGCAGAGTCTCGCAGACGTAGCCTATACCTTGCAGGTCGGTCGCAGAGCTTTCACGCACCGGCGCGCGTTCGTGTGCAGCGACAACGCGGACGCCGTACGCGTGCTCGAGACGCAAGATCCGCAACGCACTGTGACGCCGAGTGCGGAGCCGGCACCGGACCGTCCCGTTGTCTTCATGTTTCCGGGCCAGGGAACGCAGCACATCGGGATGGGCGAAGAACTCTATCGCCACGAACCGCTGTTTCGTCAGACAGTCGATCGTTGCTGCGAACTGCTCCGTGCACATCTCAAACTCGACCTCCGCGATATTCTCTATCCGACTGACGAAAACAAAATCGCAGCCGAAGCGCAACTGCGACAGACTTCACTGACACAGCCCGCACTGTTTGTCACCGAGTATGCCCTGGCCCAACTGTGGATCTCATGGGACGTGCGCCCGCGCGCGATGATCGGGCACAGCATCGGCGAATACGTCGCGGCGTGTGTGGCGGGCGTGATCAGCCTGGAAGATGCACTCTCGTTGGTGGCCCAGCGCGGTGCAATGATGCAGGGGCTGGATGGCGGTGCGATGCTGGCGGTGCCGTTGTGTGAGCAGGACGTGAAGGAGATGTTGGGCGCAGGGTTATCGTTGGCGGCCGTTAACAGCCCGACGCTCTGTGTCGTGTCGGGTGAGTTTGAAGCGATTACGAAGTTGCAAAGCGGGCTGGCTGAAAAGGGCCTCGAGTGCCAGTTACTGCGCACGTCGCACGCGTTCCATTCGCGCATGATGGAGCCGATTGTTAAGAGCTTCGCCGCGGAAGTCGGAAAAGTAAGACTGAACGCTCCGTCAATTCCTTTCGTGTCGAACGTGACCGGCACGTGGATCAGTGCAGACGAAGCGACTTCACCCGCCTACTGGGCGAAGCAATTACGACAGGCCGTGCGTTTCAGCGATGGACTCGAAGAGTTGTTGAAGGAAAAGCAGAGCGTCCTGCTTGAAGTTGGACCAGGCCGGACACTGGACAACCTCGTGAAGATGCACCCGTCGAAGACTGCGGAGCACGTCGTCGTCTCGTCGCTGCGTCGTCCGATCGAGACGGAATCAGACATCGCTTTGATACTGAAAGCGGCGGGAAGGCTCTGGCAGGCCGGCATACAGTTAGACTGGACGAAGCTTCACACCGGCGAGCAGCGACGGCGACTGCCGCTCCCAACCTACCCGTTCGAACGGCAGCGTTACTGGGCCGAACGCCGAAAACTTCCGGCCAGCGCGCCCGCCACACTACAAAAGAAATCGGACATCGCCGACTGGCTTTACGCACCTTCGTGGAAACAATCGCCGGCTTATCGCTCGAACACGGAAGCTGTGCGAGAGACGTGGCTTGCGTTCATCGACGAATCCGGAATTGGACCATCGCTGGCGCAGAGGCTCGCAGATGCAGGTCACGAAGTAATCAAGGTCAGGGCAGGGCAGAAGTTTGGCCGGGACGATGCCGGCGCCTACACCGTCAACCCATCATGCGCTGAAGATTATGTTGCGCTGATCGGTGACCTTCAAAGAAACGGAATCGCCCTGAGCTCCATAGTGCATCTCTGGAGCGTTGGCGCTGTCGCGGAAGCATTGGCGGGCGAGGCTGCTTTTGAAGCGGCGCAGGCGCGCGGTTTTTATAGTGTCCTTTTCCTGACGCAGGCGCTCGACAAGCAGGGCATAACCGATCCGTTGCGAATCGTCGTGGTATCGAGCGGCGTGCAGAGCGTGACGGGCGAAGAGCAATTGTGTCCCGAGAAGGCGACCTTGCTCGGCCTGCGCAATGTCATCCCGCAGGAGTATCCGAACATTACTTGCACGAACGTCGATATCGTCGTCCCGCAAGCACGTGAATCACAGTTGATCGAACAACTCGTCGTTGAGTTGACGATGAAACGCCCTGACGAAGTAGTCGCATATCGCGGCAGCCGACGTTGGGTTCAATCCTTTGAGCCTGTGCGTCTGAAGACGGGGGAAAGCAGGCTCGAAGGATTGCGTGATCGTGGTGTTTACATGATCACGGGTGGTTTGGGCGGCGTCAGTCTGGTATTGGCGGAACATCTCGCGCGGACGGTGCGTGCGCGGCTGGTGCTGATCGGCCGCACGTCTTTACCGGAGCGAAGCGAATGGGAAACGTGGCTGGCTTCACACGATGCGCACAACTCCGTGAGCCGGAAGATCGCCGCCGTGACGCGTTTGGAAGAACTCGGCTCGGAAGTTCTCATCGTGAGCGCCGATGTATCTAACGAAGTGCAGATGCGCGCTGCGCTCGACCAGACATTGGAGCACTTCGGCGAACTGCACGGAGTGATTCACGGCGCGGGCATCAGCGGCCCGCAATCTTACCGATCGATTTCCGAAACCGGCGCGACCGAAGCGGGCTGGCATTTTCAACCCAAAGCACACGGCCTGTACGTGCTGCAACGAGTGTTGGAAGAACAGCCGCTCGACTTCTGCCTGCTGCTATCGTCGCTCTCGTCAGTGCTCGGCGGTCTCGGTTTCGCTGCGTATTCGTCGGCCAACGTGTTCATGGACGCTTTCGCGCACGCGCAACGCGAGACGACGGGCGTGCCGTGGATCAGCGTGAATTGGGACGGCTGGCAATTGCGAGACGAGCCGGAGATGGCGCGTAAGCAGATCGGAGCGGGCGTTGCAGACCTCAGCATCAACCCGGCAGAGGGCGCTGAAGTGTTGTCGCGCATTCTCGCCTTCAATGCGACCTCTCAAATAATCGTCTCGACCGGCGACCTGCAACTGCGCCTCGACAAGTGGATCAAACGCAAATCGCTCGCGACGTCAAACACGCCGGCGAAGGCAAGCAAGCGTTACGCCCGCCCGCAACTGAAAAATGAATTCGCGGCTGCACGCAATGAACTCGAGCAGACGATCGCCGAGATCTGGCAGGACCTGCTCGGCATCGACCAGGTCGGCATCAACGACAACTTCTTCGAACTGGGCGGACATTCGCTACTCGCAACTCAACTAATCTCGCGCCTGCGCAAAACGATCCAGGTTGAGATTCCGCTGCGACTGATCTTTGAAACTCACACCCTGGCGGCGCTTGCCGAAAACGTTGCGCCACTGCTCGATCAGGAAGACGCTCTCGAGATTCCGTCGATCGTGCCCGTCTCGCGCGAAGGGGAGCTGCCGCTTTCGTTTGCCCAACAACGACTCTGGTTCCTGCACCAGTTCGAGCCGGACAGCAACGCGTATAACATGCCCATCCCGCTCCACCTCGAAGGAGCGCTCGAACACGCCGTGCTCGAACGGACGCTCAACGAACTCGTCCGTCGCCACGAAGTCTTGCGCACTACTTTCGTCACCGTCGATGGTCAGCCGTTGCAGGTCATCACTCCGGCGCAGGAGTCGCATCTTCCCCTCGTGGATTTGAGCGAGCTGCCTGAAGACGTACGCCGTATTGAGGCCAACCGGCTTGCGGTTGAAGAAGCGCGACGTCCCTTCGATCTTTCCACCGGACCACTGCTTCGAACGACGCTTGTGCGACTCGCCGCCGAGGAACACTTCGTTCTTCTGACGATGCATCACATCATCTCGGACGGTTGGTCCATGGGCGTCCTCACAAAAGAGGTCGCATTGCTCTACGGCGCTTTCTCGCGCGGTGAAGATTCGCCTTTGCCGGAATTGCCTGTGCAGTATGCGGACTTCGCAGTGTGGCAGCGCAACTGGTTGACGGGCGAAGTGCTCGAACGCCATCTCGACTACTGGCGCAAGCAGTTAACCGGCGCGCCCGGGCTGCTTGAATTGCCGACTGATAGACCACGGCCGCCCGTACAGACACATCGCGGCGCCAGCCATTCGGTCATTCTCGCAGGCGAACTTTCAGAACGGCTCAACGCGCTCAGTCGCGAGCACGGCACGACGCTCTTCATGACGTTGCTGGCCGCCTTCCAAACCCTGCTCATGCGTTACACCGGGCAGGAAGACATCTGCACGGGTACGCCCGTCGCGGGGCGCGATCGTTTGGAAACGGAACCCCTCATCGGCTTCTTCATCAACACGCTCGTCATACGAACGGACCTCGGCGGCGATCCGGCATTCAACGAATTGCTTGGTCGCGTGCGCGAAGTTGTGCTCGGAGCGCAGCAACACCAGAACCTTCCGTTCGAGAAGTTGGTTGACGACTTGCAAGTGGAACGAAGTCTCGACCACACGCCGCTCTTCCAGGTCTTATTCGTTTTGCAGAACGCCGGACAGGAGTCGCTGGAATTGCCTGACGTGAAACTGCAGAGCGTCGGCGCGGGAATCAGGACGGTGAAGTTTGATCTCACACTGGAAGTTATTGAAAGCGCCAGAAACATCCGATGCGTGTTGGAATACAACTCCGATCTATTTGAGTCAGCGACGGTCAAGCGCATGCTCGGACATTTGCACACGCTCGTCGAAGCCATCGCCGCGGATCCGACCGCACGTCTCTCCGAGTTACCGCTCCTGACAGATTCCGATCATCAATTACTGAGCAGTTGGAATAACACGGATTGTACGGATCCGGGATTGGATCTGCGCCTGCATGAACACGTCGAATTACAGGTCGAGCGCACGCCAGGCGCGATCGCGCTCATCTACGAGCAGGAGCAACTCACTTACAGCGAACTAAACGTCCGCGCCAACCAACTCGCACATCATCTGCGTAGTCTTGGCGTCGATCGGGAGTCGCTCGTCGGCGTGCTGATGGAGCGTTCCACGGAGATGGTTGTCGCGCTTCTGGCGATCGTCAAAGCCGGAGCCGCCTACGTTCCACTCGATCCTTCGTATCCGCAAGAGCGTCTTTCGTTCATGCTCGCCGATGCCGGTATCGAGATCCTGCTGACTCAATCTCACTTGAGCGAGACGCTTGATGCTTCGGCTGAAGGTCACTCCTTCAACACTCTCTATCTCGATCAGCTCGTAGTATCAGAGGAGAGCACCACGAATCCGCAGGTAGCAGTCGAAGCTGACAACGCTGCCTACATGATCTACACGTCCGGTTCGACCGGTCGTCCGAAGGGTGTTGTCAACACGCATCGCGGCATCGTGAATCGACTCGTCTGGATGCAGCAGCAATATCAACTCACCGGTACCGATCGCATTTTGCAGAAGACACCGTTTAGCTTCGACGTCTCGGTGTGGGAGTTCTTCTGGCCGTTGATGACTGGGGCACGTCTGGTTGTCGCTCGTCCGGGCGGGCATATGGATGCGAACTACCTGGCACGCATCATTCACGACCAGGGTGTTACGACGCTGCACTTCGTACCGTCGATGTTGCAGGTATTCCTTGAAGAAAAAGAAATCGAACAGTGCCGGAGCATCCGCCAGGTGATGAGTTCGGGCGAGGCTCTGGGTGTTGAGCTGGAACAACGTTTCTTCGAACGAATGCCTTGGGCCGAATTGCACAATTTGTACGGGCCAACAGAAGCCGCCGTGGACGTGAGCTACTGGCAATGCGCGCCCGACAGCGACAGACGCAGCGTGCCGATTGGGCGACCGATAGCGAACACGCAGTTATACGTGCTCGACAAGCGGATGGAACCGGTAGCCGTGGGCGTTCATGGCGAGGTTTATATCGGCGGTGTTGGTCTCGCACGAGGATACAAAGGACGCGCCGAGCTTACCGCGGAGAAGTTCGTGCCGAATCCGTTCAGCGAGCGAGCCGGAGAGAGATTGTACCGGACGGGCGACGTAGGCCGCTGGCTGGAAGGCGGCGAGATCGAGTACATCGGACGAATCGACGAGCAGGTGAAGATCCGTGGGTTCCGCATCGAGTTGGGCGAGATCGCAAGCGTGATCAGAGAACAAACAGGCGTCAAAGACTGTGTCGTGATCGCGAGAGAGGATCAAGGAGAGAAGCGGCTGGTCGCCTACGTGGTCGGCGAGCAGGGCGCATCAAGAAGCGAACTGCGGGCAGAGTTAAAGAAGAGATTGCCGGACTACATGATCCCGTCGGCGATCGTGACCCTCGAAGAACTGCCGGTCACAGCAAACGGCAAGCTCGATCGTCGCGCGTTGCCTGCACCGGGTAATGATCGTTCTGAGACGCAGGGAGTCTACGTCGCTCCGCACACGCCGGAGCAGGAAGTGCTGGCAAACATCTGGTCGCGCGTACTGCGTGTCGACCGCGTCGGCCTCACTGATAATTTCTTCGAGTTGGGCGGCCACTCTCTGTTGGCGATGCAGCTTCTTTCCCGCGTGCGCGATGCCTTCCGCGTCGAACTGCCACTGCGAAGCCTCTTTGAGTCACCAACATTGGGAGAACTCGCGAAGACCATCGAAGCAGCCACGCGAGCAGAGCAAAGACTCATCACCGCTCCCATCGTCCCCGTACCACGCGATGGAGAACTGCCACTCTCGTACGCGCAACAACAAATGTGGTTCCTCAACCAGTTGGAGCCGGAGAGTCATCTCTACAACATGCACACGGGCGTTCGTCTCGCCGGCGCGCTTAACACCGACGCACTCGAGCGGACGTTCACCGAGATCGTCAGGCGTCACGAAGTATTGAGAACTTCATTCCGGATTGGAACGGGTGGCCGACCCGTGCAGATCGTCGAGCCGCCACAACCCGTCAAGCTGGTTCCATTTGATTTGTCCGAGTTGCCCGCCGCGGAACAGGAAGCGCAACTGCGCCAGTTGGCCCAAACAGAAGCTCGCAAACCGTTTGACCTGTCTCAAGCACCGTTGCTGCGAGTCGCGCTCGTACATCTGAGCGAGCAGGATCACGTCGTGCTCTTCACGATGCACCACATCGTCGGCGATGCGTGGTCTGAGAACGTGCTGCGCCGCGAGATCGGTCAGCTTTATCACGCCTTCTCTCAGGATCAGCCGTCGCCTCTCGCGGAACTGCCCGTGCAGTATGCCGACTTCGCTGTTTGGCAGAAGCAATGGATCGAGAGCGAGGTTCTGGAAGAGCAACTCAGCTACTGGAAACAACAACTCGGCGACGACCCGCCCGTGCTTGAACTGCCGCTCGATCGACCACGCCCCGCGATTCAAACATTCGCAGGCAGCTCACATGAAATAATTCTTTCAGAGTCAATCACCAAAGCCCTCAAGACGCTGAACCGCGAAGAGGGAGTCACGTTGTTTATGACGGTGCTGGCGGCGTTCCAGACGCTGCTCCATCGTTACAGCGGCCAGGACGACATCATCGTCGGATCGGGCATCGCCAATCGCAACCGCGCCGAGACTGAAAACCTGCTCGGCTACTTCGTCAACACGCTCGCGCTGCGCGTTGACCTGTCAGGCAATCCGACTTTCAGAGAGTTGCTGGCGCGCGTGCGCGAAGTCACGCTCGGAGCTTACGCACATCAGGACATGCCGTTCGAGTTGCTGGTCGAGAAGTTACAGCCGGAGCGAACTGCGAATCGGACGCCGCTGTTCCAGGTCTGGTGCGAGACACAGGCGCTCGACGGACAAGGGGGCAAGGGCAGCGCCCCGGTGGGTCTGACCATGACGTCTACCAAATACGTGAGGCGCGTGGCCTACTTCGACCTGATGCTCTTCCTGACGGAGACCGACAAGGACATCGTCGGCTATCTCGAGTTCAATACAGACCTCTTCGATACGGACACGGTTGGCGAGATGACGCGCCGCTTTATCACGCTGATGGAAAGCGTCTCGGCAAATCCCGATCTGCGCCTGCTCGACATCCCGCTGGGCCAGTCAGAGACGGAAGAACTCGCCGGCAACGCAAGTGAAGATGAAGACTTCTTCACCTTTGAATCGACGGACGCAGCGGATTCGTTCACCTTCGAAACCAAGACGAGCGCGCCTGCATTTGAAAAGAGCGAAACGGCGCTGACCACCGAAGCGATCAGAAACATCGCCGCCATCCCACGCATTTCACGCAACCAAAACCTGCCGCTCTCATTCGCCCAGCAGCGTCTGTGGTTTCTGCATCAACTGAACCCGGACAGCGCCGTCTACAACGTGCCGGTCTCCGTTCGACTGAAGGGCACGCTGGACATCCAAACGCTGGAGCGGAGCTTGAGCGAAGTGGTGCGCCGCCACGAAATTTTGCGAACGAGCTTCGCCTTTGTTGACCTCGAACCAGTTCAAATCATCGAACCAGCCCAACCGCTGCGGTTGCCGATCATTGATCTGACGTTGTTGCCATTTGCAGAACGCGAAAACAAAGCTTCGGAGCTCATCAGCGAAGAAGCTCATCGCCCGTTCGATCTCGCGGCCGGCCCGCTCGTGAGAGTGATCCTGATAAGAATCGACAGCCACGACCACGTGGTGATGTTGACGTTGCATCACATCGTTTGTGATGGCTGGTCGCTGAACGTCCTGATGCGGGATATTGCGGCCACGTATACGGCGTTTGCCAAAGGCGAGCCGTCACCGCTTCCTGAGTTGCCAATTCAGTACGCCGACTTCGCGCACTGGCAGAGAAGCTGGCTGCGTGAGGAAACGCTCGAGGCCCAACTCTCTTACTGGCACGAGCAGATGGCGGATGCGCCGCCCGTGCTGGAACTCCCGCTCGACCGCCCGCGCCCCGCAGCGCAAACTTTTCGCGGCGCGATCCAGTCGCTGGTGCTCTCGAAATCGCTCTCGGAGAAAGTACACCGGTTGGGCAAGCAGGAGAACGTCACGCTCTTTATGCTGTTGCTCGCCGCGTACAAGGTGTTGCTCTATCAATACACGCTGCAGGAAGACATTGTGGTCAGTACCGGCGTCGCGAATCGAAACCGTCGCGACATCGAGAACCTCATCGGGTTACACGTGAACACGCTTTTATTGCGGACGAATCTCTACGGCAATCCGACGTTCCGCGAAGTGCTGGCGCGCGTGCGTGATGTGACGCTCGGTGCGTACGATCACCAGGACCTGCCTTTTGAAGTGCTCGTTGAAGCCTTGCAGCCGGAACGCAGCCCCGGTGTGTCGCCACTGTTCCAGACGATGTTCATGCTTCAGAACGGCTCGACGGCGGAGGAGTCGACGCAGTTGCCGGGCTTGACGATGAGCACTTTCGGAGCCAGGGGCATGCTGATATCGAAGTTTGACATAACGCTCTTCGTACTTGAATCGCCGGATTCTTTGAAAGCCGTGTTTGAGTACAACACAGACCTCTTCAACGATTCGACCATCGTCCAGATGCTCAAATATTTTGAAGCGCTACTGGAATGCATCGTCGCCAATCCTGACAAAGAAATTGACGACATTTCTTTCATGACTCCCGAAGAGAGCCGCCAACTGATCGAAACCTGGGCCTAACTCAAGTCGATTCACATCTGACACTGGATCGGGTCAGTACAGGGAGCGGTAGCGACCTGGTCGACCATGGGAGTCAAAATTCTGAGGAATATCGCATGGTGATCACCGACCAGGTCGCTACCGCTCCCCGTACTGACCCGATCCAAGAATGATTCCGACTTTGGGCAAAGCTACAAAGCGCTCATTGAATGACCGGCAACATTAGCCGATCGGCTTCCTCGAGAAGCTCGTCATAGACCACGTCGAAGTACTGCTTCCCGTCGCCCGCAGCCATCTCCGCCAGGGCTTTCTCATGCTGCAGCTCCGCCATAGACCTGCCGCTGTAAAGTGCTACGAACTCGTGGCTGTCGATGTAGTCCGCGAAACCGACCCGGTAGTAAAACGTCTCAGACGTGGGTGGTCCTTCCGTCAGTTCGCATGGCTCTCCTGCCTCGATGGAACGCAGCAGAGCGGGGATGTCGAAGCGAAACTCTCCAACCTCACGTTCAAAGTATTCCTTCTCATCGAAGTAAACGGTCTTCAGTTCGGAAGCGAGCTCCGAGTCCTCGGGGATCGGGAGGATCAACATCTCGTAGCGAAAGAGCTCCGCAAAGAAGGGCCGCAAATGTACCGGCACGATCGGTAGAATCTTCTCCCGCCACCAGCTCTGAAGCCTCGTCGTGAGTGCGTGCTTATAGAAGAAGTATCGAGTGCCCTTATGAGGATTCGAACTGTCCATCGTTCGCACCATCTCCTCGCGACACTCCCAAAGCCCGCGAACCGCCTCGTCTGTCTGCCGTCCGGCCCACTCGTCGAGAGACTTCAAGACCTGCGACTGCTTGATCGAGGCCAGCTTGCGAAGCGGAGTCCAGATATTCCGAAAGATCATGTTCTCGGCGAACACGCGGGCCCAGAACAGAAACTGGTGCATACGCGCATTGTCTTCGATCCTCATGTCGGGATGGCTGATGACGTACTCGAAGTCGCAGTCTTCGCGCCGCATCGTCACCAGACCGTAATGGTCACGGTTCTGATCGAAATCAGTGTTTGGAAGGATCAGGTGCGGATAGATAGCGATCCTCGATACGTACTGCGAGATGCGATCGTAGCCGTCGATAAAGTTCTCCGAAGTCTCACCGGGAAGTCCCCAGATCACTTCGGCATACGTGTCGAGTCCCTCTGCCCGCATCCACCGCGCCAGGTCTTCAAACTCGTTCAACCTCATATTCTGCCGGCGCATGTTCTCCAACGCCTTCTCATCGAGACTCTGGAGGGCAAGCGTGAAGGAACTCTTCAGGCCTGCCTGTTTCATCTTCCTGACGATTCGGTAGAAACGTTCTCCCTTGTTCTTGGCCCACGAAGCCTCGATGTTGAGCGGGTATCCGTAGCGCTCTTTCATTCGAATCACGTCGTCCACAAAGATCTCGTCTTCAGGAAGCATTCCCAGGTTCGCGTCACACAGCGCGATACTCTCGACACCCTCCCGCGCGAATAGCTTGAGTTCCTCACGCAATCGTTCGCGTGAGAAGGCGCGGACCTTCTGACCTATGGCCCCGCCCCAGTAACAGAAAGAACACTTGTACGGACAGCCGCGGTTGGTCTCGAGGAGGATGACACCATAAATCGAGCGACCGTTTGCATCGCGAAGCGGGAGGACACCCTCGAGGAAGGGTGACGGGATGTCGTCGAGATTAACTATCCGATCGCGCGGAGCAGTGGTGATAACGCGGCCGTCGCGCTGGAACGAGATACCCGGGATGTGGTCGAGCTCGCTTTTGTCGAGACCGCCCAGGTAAGCCTCGAGGATGTCTTTAAAGATGAACTCCCCTTCTCCATTTGCGACCACGTCGATGGCGGGATAGAGCCGGCACAATCGTTCAGCCTGATTCGCGACATGTGGACCACCGAGCACTATCCAGCCATCCGGTTTGAGCTGCCGGTAAACATCCGCGACTGCAGCGAAGCGATATAGGTTCCACCCGAAAACCGAGAAGGCGAGGATGTCCGGCGGATCGTGAGTCAGTAATTCATGGATCATCTCAGCGACCGTAGCGCTGCCGAGGAACGAACAAATTTGAATGTCCGTTGAAGAACGAATCCACGGATCAGCGTAGGCCGTAGCCTTGATGTACCCAAGAGACAACGGCATCGAGACGGTGCTCATCTTCCACACCCCCTGATCCACCAGGCTCACTCGAACTTTCGTCATCTCAGCCTCCCCGTATTTAAATAGGATCCGGTCGCATAATCTCGCAGGTGGGCATAAACACACTTCTCCCACATTGCTCTTTCGAGTCGCTGCGACGATTTAATTGGAAAGTTGTCAGGTGCGATGCGTGCCGATGCGCAGGCTCACCAGCTTTCGCTCAGCAAACAGCCGCCGGTACTCTCTTGCACACTCCACCCACGCAAGCCAATCGCCGGCTCCGACGAGATCAACCAGAGTTGTCTTGTGCCGGTACGAAGCCTGCAAGATCGTCTCTTGCAGCGTCACCACCGTGTGCGTAAGGTCCGCAACGTCGAGTTCCAGGAAGCCCACGTCGCGGATCATCGCAAGGCTGTCCCCCTGTGATGGAACCTGGAAGCCATCCTGATCCCAAATGAATGCGCGGTCTTCATCGCGGAGATCGGATCCGGCCACGATGTCCGTTATCGTCATTGCGCCACCGGGCTTGAGCCAGCGGTGAACTCTTTCGAGCACAGCACGGCGATCCTGAGCAACCGCGAGCATGTCGCCAAAGTAGACCGCGTCGTAACGCTCAAACGGCTCCCACTGCAGCATGTCGGCTTCGATGAAATCGTAGCCGCGTGAACGTCGATCGGGGTGTCGTTCGCGTGCCCGCTCGCTCTGCTGAGTGCTCATCTCCACACCCGTCACGCGACAGCCGAAATGCGATGCGACGTACTCACACGCGTCGCCCATGCCGGAGCCGAGTTCAAGAACGCTGTGTCCTGGTCCAAGACCTGCGTAAGCGCCCATGTAGTCGAGCAACTCCGGACCACCGATGTTGGCGTAGATCTTACCGCCGTATAGCGGCTCATAAACCGTCAGCCGCCAGCGCGGGTCGTCGGACACGTCCCACACCTGGAGTTGCTTCTCACGCACTGCGACCGCATCGTGGGCCATACAGTTCTCCGATTAAGCGCGCCGCGCTCCAACGCGTATGCACTCCAGCTTTCGCTCCACGAAGAAGCGGCGGTAGACGATTGCGCACTCTACCCAGTTGATCCAGCTCTCGAGTCCGACGCCTTCGATTATTTCTGCCCTGTGTCGGGACGACTCTTCCAGGATCCTCTCGTTCTGCGCGATGCCTGTGTGCGTGATATCCGTTACGTCGAGATCCCTGAAACCCACCTCGCGGATCATCGCGAGACGTTCTTCCCGAGTCGGAAGGTTGTGGACGACGCCATCCTCCACCCAGAGGAATTCCCGATCTCGATCGCTGAGATCTGGTCCAGCCACGATGTCCGACATGGCCAGCGTCCCACCCGGGCGCAGCCAGCTATGGAACTTTTCCAGTAGCGTGCGGCAGTCATGGATAATCGGGAGCATCTCGAGGAAGTACACGGCGTCGTAGAGTTCCGGCGGTTCCCAATTCAGAAGGTCAGCCTGGACGAAGTCGTAGCCGCGCGAACGAGAGTCGCCGTGACGTTCGCGCGCGCGTTCGATCTGTTGTGTGCCAATCTCGACGCCGGTCACACGGGAACCGAAATGCGAGGCGATGTACTCGCAGGCATCACCCATCCCTGAGCCGAATTCGAGCACCGAGTGTTCCGGCCCCAGTCCTGCGAAATCGCCGACGTAGTCGAGAAACCTCAAACCGCCAACGCTGCCGACCTTCTTCCCCTCACGTAAGGGTTCATAGATCGTAAGACGAAAGCGCGGGTCGTCAGCACGGTCCCACACGCGGATCTGCAACTCATTAACTGCATCCTGGACGAGGTCCGGGACAGGTTCTATCGTCGTTGTCATATCGTTCTCCAATCGCTAGAACAAGTCAGGACTTGTTCTTTTGGCTGTAATTAGTCGTTTGTGCAGTGTCATCGGCAAACCATGACGGGGATGCAGCGTGAGTGAAGCTTCCGGCTCAACCTTTCGATCTCCGGCCAGTCTCAAACTAAACCGTTGCGCGATCATCGCCACCATCAGGACCGCTTCCATCAATCCGAACCTGCTGCCGACGCAGGTGCGTGGTCCGGCGCCGAAAGGAAGATAGGCGCACGAATCTCGACCCTTGTCCTGCGCAAATCGCTCCGGATCGAAACGTTCCGGCTCGTCCCAAAACCGCGGGTGCCTGTGAATCGTGTAAACACAAACGAGGACATCGGAATTCCTGGGGATGACGTGCTGATCGAGACAATCAGGGTTCTTCGTCTTGCGCGGCAGCAGCCACACCGGCGGATACAACCGTAAGGTCTCGGAGACAATCATCCTCGTGTAGACCAGGCGCGGTACGTCCGACAATGTTGCGCGCCGGCCTGCGAGAACCTCGTCCACTTCTGCGTGCAGACGTCGCTCGACTTCCGGGTGCTGCGACAGGAGATACCACACCCATGTGAGCGTCGCGGCTGTTGTTTCATGTCCAGCCAGCAGTAACGTCATCACCTCGTCGCGCATCGTTTTTTCCGAATCTTGCGCGGCCATGAGCGAGAGCAGGCTCTCGTTCCCGGCATGCTCGTGCTGCCGGATCATCTTTTCCACTATCGATTCCAGACGCCCGAGCGCCGCGAGCGCGCGACGATTCTTCGGCGTGGGGACATGTATCGGCAGTTTCCATATCGACGTCATGCGCGACATGGCCCAACGTGTCAGCAATGTCAGATCTCGAGAGATGTCTTCGACTGATTCGCTCAGGTCGATTCGAAACAGAGTCGAACCAACAATACTCATGGTCAAGCGAACCATTTCGTGGGCGATGTCCACGACTTCGTTCGACGCTCGTTCCTGCCACCGCTCGAGCGTCGCCTGCGCAGCATCGACCATTGAATTGCTGAAGTCGTCCATCCGCTTGTTGTGAAATGCAGCTTGCAACAGGCGGCGCTGGCTGGCCCACATCTCGCCATCACTCGTAAGCAGTCCTTCTCCGAGCAATGGTTTGGCCTCAATCAAACCAAGCCCTTTCCGATAATTTGCTTCGTTATCGCAGAGAACATGGCGAGCGTAATCGGGATGATTCAACAGGTAGAGGTTCTTTGGTCCCATTCGAAAACAGATCAAGTCACCATATTCCTGCGTGGCGTGAGTCACAAAACTCAGTCGATCGCGACGAACCTCCAGCAGGCTGCCGAGTAAGCGGCGCCCTCGCGGTCCGGGCACAGGCTTATCT
>DASVGE010000049.1:0-23162 GCA_036379695.1 Pyrinomonadaceae bacterium
CCACCAGTTTGTAGCTTTGGAAGTTATCGACAATTCTTTGCACGCTGACGGTGGCGTGGTCCGGTGCGACTTCGTAGCTGGAAGTGATATCGGCAACAATCTCGTTCATCGACTTGCCTTTTTCCAGACCTTTCCAAACGAGCATCGCCGTCTCGTTCAGTTGGTAATATTTCTTGGTGTTGAGATCGACGAGTATTCCTTCACCTCCATCAAAGTCTGTGACGACCACATGTTTGCCTGGCACTAGCTTAGTTGCATTCATGATTATTTGTTCCCAACCTCTTTTGCTCGAGTTGACGATAAGGTTCGATGGCCCATGCGGCTGCCGCTTCGCGCACACGTTCTGAAGCGAGTTTCCGTTTCGCTTCTGCGTCGGCGACGAATGCGCGCGTGCCGGAAACTTCTTTTGAGTACATGCTAGCGGCGCGCGCGATCGTATCAAGTTCTTCAGCCGCGGGACTGACCTTGAAAAAGCTCAATACACTGGATATTACAGGTACTGACAGTTGATTGTAATTAAGCAACATGCTGTTGTCGTTCGCAAGACTGTGTGCCTTTGTGTAAAGGCTGCCGATCGTCCTCGCGCATAGTTCTTCCAAGCTCATATCGTTTGGTGAGGCGCCGATGATCGAAGCGAGCACGCGACGATCTTCGTCTTTTAGCCACGGCGGTACGTCGGCGAGGTTGGAGACGATCGTTTCGACCGGATCCCGGTAAAGAAATATCCAGGGCACGCGCGGCCAGATGCGCCTGATGCGATCGATCTGGGCGAAACTGCAGCAAGCGAATTTTACGAAGAGGTGTTGTTCGTTGCCGTTGCGACGTTGGCCCAACGCGCGAACAACGCCGCGCAGGAACACTGAGTAGAGCGACTCTTTGATGCCGTCGCTGTCGGTGATGAACCTGGCGATCAGTTTGTCGATGGCGTTGGCTTCGGAGAGCACGATCGAGCCGGCGATGGCGCGGCAGGCGTTGGCGACGAGTGTCGAGCCGCAACGTGAGGAGTGAAAGATGAAGCCGGTGGGTTCGACGCTGTCGAATGACTGTTCGAGTTGCAGCAGCGCGTCGAATTCGGTGAACAGTTCACCGCGGTTTTTACCGTTTGCTTTTGCTCGTTCGACTGTTTGCTGAAAGAAGGGTTCGGTCAGGCTCACGCCCGACATCTCCATCCACCACAATCCCGGCCGCCCCTCCACGACGACGGCATCCACCGGCAACCAGCCTTTGAGATCTATGTTGGCAATCACAGGCGCTTTTGAATCTCGAACAGCGGGGGCAAGCCCCTCTTCCTGACTTGTTTCCTTCTTCTTTGCTTCTTCAACGTTAAGAATAAGTCAGAACAGTTAAGAAGCATTGGAACAGTTAAGAAGAATTAGAACAGTTTGATTAGAACAAGTCAGGAAGAGGGGCTTGCCCCCGCTCCAGCTTGTGCCACGGGATCTTGCCGAAGCTTTGCAAACAAAACAGGCAAGGCGATCCGGTGTAGATGTCGGGCGTCAGTGATTGGGCGCGCAGGGCTGCGAGCGCGTCCTTTCTTCGTTGCAACTGTGTCTCAGCCAGAGCGGTTAACTTCGCGTAGGCGGAAGCGAATGACTCAACATTCAAATCCGCTACTACGTCGCTTTCCTCAACCGCGCCACGGAAACCGGAAAGATTGCAGCACAACGAAAGGCGCCCGCGATAATCGATGTTCATGCTCGTGCCTGCGAGCGGCGCGCATGGCGGACGCGTTTCGTCGACGTTGTAGTAACCGACGTCGATACCAATGCTCATCTTGAAAATACGCGCGAGGATCGCGATCTCCTGTTCGGCATTACGTTGCTCTTCGAGCGTCAACGCGGAGTCGTCAGCGACGGCGCTCGAAGTCGGCATCACGTGGACGAAGTGCAACGACGCAGCGCCCATCCGCGCCGCGAAGATAGCGATCTTCTCGAGCTGGTCCACCAGATCGCGACGGATCACGATCTTCATTCCGAAAGGCAACTGCGACATGTAGCAACGTGAAAACGCTCGCACCAGGCGATCGAACGATCCCTTGCCGCGCCAGCGATCGTGATCTTCGCGCGTCACGCCATCGAGGCTGAAAGCGACGTGCGAAACAGCGGCACGATGCTCCTGGAGCGCCGGCCAGACGCGATCGAAGTGCCAGCCATTGGTAACAAAGCTGACGGTCAACCCTGCATCGCCGATGGTCTTGATCGTTTCCGCAAACTGTGGATGAAGAGTTGGCTCGCCGCCGGTGAAGTTGATCCTGGTGATGTTGGCGGCAGTGCGAGCTTCGTCAAGCACGCGACGCAGGAGTTCGAGCGGGAAAAACTCGGCGTGTGAACTGTAGAGGTTTTCGTCAGCGCGGAAGCAATAGCTGCAATGCAGATTGCAGATGTTGGCCAACTCGACGCTCAAGCGCCGTGGTCCATAATCGCCACCAAACGAAGTCTCGGTTTCCATGCCGCAAAGAAGTTAAGCCACAAAAAGGCACAAAAAGTCACAAAAAGAAATCTTACTTACAGAGCGATAACAACTCGGCTGCGCGGCCGCGTATGAGTAAATCGCGACCGGCGGAGAGATTGAAGCCAGTTGCCTGTCGAGCCAGCGCGGAGAGTACTTCGAGATTAGCACCGGCGATGGCAGTGTCGTAGGTGGCCCATGGGCAGGCTCTGATCAATCGCGCCATAGTTTCCGCCGGCGTGAGTTTACAGAGTCGCGTCTTCTCCTCGCCGTTCAAACGAATGAAGAGCAACAAACCCGGCGAGGCGAGTTCCCAGGGTTTGATTCCAAAGGCAACGTGTGGCTCAAAACAGGTCTTGGACCTACTGTCTCCCTCGGTACTAACCGCAAAAAATTTGCGAAACCCGCGCGCCTCGACTTCACCTTCGCCAAGGCTCAGCAGCAACATATCATCCGAAAGATATGGCCATCTCGAGCGCGTCAGTTGAAGTGCCAGGGTCGACTTCCCGCTACCCGACGAACCAACAATCAGAATGCCCTTTCCACTCACAGGATTAACTACGCCTGCGCTGTGAAGGTCAAACAACCC
This sequence comes from Pyrinomonadaceae bacterium, assembly GCA_036379695.1. Lineage (GTDB taxonomy): Bacteria > Acidobacteriota > Blastocatellia > Pyrinomonadales > Pyrinomonadaceae > PSRF01. Next base: position 3,038 of record DASVGE010000049.1, read on the forward strand.
AAAGCGTCTCAAAGCCGCGCAAACTGCAAATGAAGCGATCGTGGCCAACAGAGGGTCCTCTGGATCAGGCATTTGGGCCAGCGAAACGCCAACGGTGATCGGCGTACCACCTTTGAGACGAACCGCCGAATCACGCAGCACGAGATACAAATCGGCGCCATCGGTGTAGCAACGCCCACCTTCAGCAATTTCAAATTGATTCAGATGGCGTGGCAATTCAAGCGGCGTTTCGCCACAAGAAAAGTTGATTCGAATGTCGGGTGATCTGTCAGGAAAGAGGACCGGAGAAAGTTGCCAACCGTCAAAGAGAAGTTCTATCAGGTCTCGTAGACGCGGATCGCGACTCTCAACAACTAACAACCGACCGGCGACCGCGTAAAAAGCGTGGGACGCCGGCCGGTCAGAGACCTGAATAACTTTCATGCAACCGAAATTTCTTAGTTGGTCGCGCCGCTGGTAGCTGCTTGAAAGAACGTGGTTGCTTCAAGAACATCAACAGGCACGGATATGGCCGGTTCGACAAACGCCTTCTTCAGCTCGCTGCTCTCCCCGCTTACATTGCTTTCTTCGTTGATTATCTCGTTTTGCTTAGACAAGTTAGCCGCCTCCTGGAGTCAGTTTGGTTAATATAAGTTCTTGACCGACTCATGGCAACAAAAATTTGGGCCACCGCCGTTCAAGTTACAAGCGTATTTCAAGGGTTTTGCTGAGTCGTTTTGGGTGGTTCAGCCAGAACCAACCGCAGAGCTCGTCTTTCGGAACGCGTAAGATCGGCACGAAGAAACAACCGAATGTTGGGGGACAGTTGCCGAACTACATCCTCTACTGGGAGTTTTGAGATATCAGCATCAACTAACGAACTGTTCACGTCCTGAATGTCAACCGGAATGCCGAGTTGTTCGCCGATCTTCAACAACACTAAAGACAGCGGCTGTTTTTTGGCTTTCACAGTCAACAGATTGTCCTTGAAAAAGATGCGAAGAGGTTTCTCCTCCTTCTCGTCCGCTTCAGTTTCCGGTTCAACTGCGTCTTCCGTGTTGCCCTCAATCAACATCGACTGCATCGTTCCGCTCACTACTGCAGTTGCCGGCGGTTCACCCTGGTTCAGATCGTACAAGTAAATCCCCAGCACTTTGGGCTGCTCGCCGCTACCGGCGTTGATTTCGTAATCCACGTACACCGTGGGCGACATCAACTGGAGCGCGGGTTCGAGTGTGAGTTGGCTGAACTCGATCGTCAGCAACTCGGTCTGTCGTTGCGTCCCAAGAAAGATCGGAACTTTTAACCGCTTCGAAAGTTCCTGGGTCACGTCTGTCACTTTGGCTTTTTCGGCTTTCAGTGAAATGTTCAGGATTGGTCGGGACTTTACCGTCAGCTCGTACGGAAGTTTCGCAGCAGGTTTCGACTCCTTCTTTGCGTCTGCTTCAGGGTGTGTTGCTTTCTGCGAAAGCGCGATAGTGAATGACGTGAGGCACACCAGAGCGGTCAAGGTTATACCCTTCGCATAGTGATAAAAACCTGTGCGTTTCAAAACTCTGTTACCTGTATCCTTTGCGTTTTAAGCAGTTCCGCCCGACCGGCTGACCAACGCTGAAACTAACATGTGAGAAAAAATCCGTCAAATTTTCGTATCGCCGGCCTTGAATAGTAGACGGAAGGGTCGCACGAGGTAATAAGCGAAGCTGAGCTTTGCAGGAAGCGAGCGGGCGCCGAGGTCGCTGTCTGTGGGGCGAAGCATGTGCAGGAGGTAACGAGCCCGGGCGCTGAGTGTTTTTCGCACGCCGAGGTTGTATTTGAAGATCTCGCGCGACGTTGCGGGCACGTGCGTGGTGCCGCTGAAAAGATGCTCGACGATGTTTTCCGCCAGCATCGGCAGGCGTTCGTCTGCATCGCAGCGTTGCTTCACCTCGGCTGGGAGAGGCGCGTCGAGAAGTTGTTCGGCGAGGTGAAGACCGAGTAGAAACATGCGCTCGCTATCGGCGGTGGCGGCACGTTTCAGGAGGGCGTCCCAGTTAAGGTCGTGGCGCGAGATCAACTCGGCGACGTCGCAGATCCAGCCCAGGCGCTCCCATAAATGCCGCGAGCCGTGTACGCATAACGAGAACAACAGGTCTTCAGCGGACAGGGTTTTTACAGCGGTGCCGTGGAGATCGATGTTTACGAGGTTTTGCCAAAGGGTCTCGGCATCGACAGTCGAGGCAAACAGGTGTGGCGCGACTTCCCAGTGCAACTCGACGATCAAGCGGTGATTGTCACGCGAGAATTGCAGGTTGTGTTGCGTGCGAAGCAGGAGTTCCTGCTGGCTGAGTGAAAGAGACTTGGGCGACGTGTAGCCGTGGGTCAAGAGGATCTCGCGCGCTTTCAGCACGTCGGATTTGTTGACGATGACGTCGAGATCCACGAAGCGACGCAGCGCGAGGTTGCCGTACGCAAACAGAGCCAGCACCGGGCCTTTGTAGGGGATCGTATCGATGCCCGCATCGGCGAACAACGTGATGAGGCGGCAGAGTTCGGCGATGAGGATTGTGTTGCGTGCTGAATTCTCGAGGTAGTGCTTCTTTAATTGAGACAGCTTCTCAGCGGGTACGAGATCCGAGGCGTGCCGCTCCAGTTGCAGATGGAGCAACGGCAAGACCGAATGCCGCCGGGCGAGTAGAAAGAGATACTCCCAATCAACCTCCCTCGCCGCAAGCTCACGCATCCGCGCGACCACCCGCTCGCTCGCCCTCGTCCGCGCGCAACAAAGCAACAACTCCCGCGCCACTGAGTTCGGATTCGCCACCATAAAAACTTAGCCGCAAAAAGGCACAAAAGGCACAAAATATATTTTTGATGGAGAACGCCTCAAAATATTTTGAACGAGAGCAGCCAGGTTGTTTTATCTTTTGTGCTTTTTGTGCCTTTTTGTGGCTACTCATTCACTTTGAGGACTGCGAGGAACGCTTCCTGTGGGATCTCGACGCGGCCCACTTTCTTCATGCGCTTCTTGCCTTCCTTTTGTTTCTCGAGGAGCTTGCGCTTGCGCGTGATGTCGCCGCCGTAACATTTCGCAATAACGTTCTTGCCCAGCGCCTTCACCGTTTCACGCGCGATCACCTTGTTTCCAATCGCGGCCTGGATCGGCACCTCAAACAGTTGCCGCGGAATCAGCTTCTTCATCTTTTCCGCCAACGCGCGTCCCTTCGGTTGTGCAGTGCTGCGATGCAGGATCAGCGACAACGCATCAACCGGCTCTCCAGCCACCATCACATCGAGCTTCACCAGATCGCTTTCCCAATACCCGGCAAGGTTGTAATCGAGCGAAGCGTAACCACGCGACACCGATTTCAGTCGATCGTAAAAATCGAGCACGATCTCGTTGAGCGGCAACTCGTAAGTCAGCATCACGCGATTCGACGTGATGTACTCGAACCCTTTTTGCATGCCGCGCTTCTCTTCGAGCAACGGCAGGATACCGCCGAGATGCTCGTCGGGAGTAAGTATGACCGCCCGAATCACAGGCTCTTCGATCTTCGCGATGCGCCCGGGGTCCGGCATCTTCGCCGGTGAATCAATCTCGAGCGTCTGGCCGTCAGTGGTAGTCACAAGGTAACGCACGCCCGGCGCAGTCGTAATCAGATCGAGATTGAACTCACGCTCCAAACGTTCCTGCACGATCTCCATGTGCAACAACCCGAGAAACCCGCAGCGAAAACCGAATCCCAACGCCGTCGACGATTCGGGCTCGTAAAAGAACGACGCATCGTTCAATCGCAGCTTGTCGAGCGCGTCGCGCAACTCCTCGTACTGCGCGGTGTCCACCGGATACAAGCCGGCAAACACCATCGGCTTGATCTCCTGGTAACCCGGAAACGGCTCCGTTGTGGGCCGCGCTGCTTCCGTGATCGTGTCGCCAATCTGCACGTCGGCCACGGCTTTGATCGACGCCGTCAGAAAACCAACTTCGCCAACGCCCAACTCACCGATCGGCGTAGGTGTCGGTCGATTCACGCCGAGCGTTTCGACCTGGTAGTCACGACCGACAGCAACGAACCGGATCTTCATACCCGGCCGGATCGTGCCGTCGATCACGCGAAACAGCACGATCACGCCGCGATAAGAGTCGTACCAGGAATCGAAGATCAACGCTTTGAGCGGCGCCTTTGGATCGCCTTTCGGCGGCGGCACATCGCGCACGATCGCTTCGAGCACGTCAGCCACGCCCTCGCCGGTTTTTGCGCTGGTGAGGATGGCGTTGTGTGTTTCCAGTCCGATGAAGTGTTCGACCTGTTCGATCGCTTTTTCAGGCTCGGCGCCAGGCAAGTCGATCTTATTGATCACCGGAATCAGTTCGAGATTGTTTTCGATCGCGAGATAGGTGTTCGCGAGCGTTTGTGCTTCGACGCCCTGGGATGCGTCGACGATCAAGAGCGCACCTTCACACGCCGAGAGCGATCGGGACACTTCGTAAGAGAAGTCGACGTGACCCGGAGTGTCGATCAAGTTGAGCACGTAGCTTTGTCCGTCTTGCGCTTTGTAATCGAGACGGACGGCGTGTGCCTTGATGGTGATGCCGCGCTCGCGTTCGAGGTCCATGTTATCGAGCACCTGGTCTGACATCTCTCTTTCAGACAGGGCTCCAGTGAGTTCGAGCAGGCGGTCGGCGAGCGTCGACTTGCCATGATCGATGTGGGCGATGATTGAGAAGTTGCGAATGCGAGCGGGATCCATCTTAAAACTTAATTCGGAAAATTCTCGTTGATGTACTCGCGCGCCTTGTCCGGCGTATCCAGCGAGACAATGAAATCGCGGTTTCTAATCGCCCAGCTCACATGCTCGGCAATGAAAGTTTGATAGTTGGCGCCTGGGGTGTAGTCGTCGTCCATTAACCCGATCTTCACGGAGACGCGGCGAATGAGTTCCGGATCACCCGTCATCGTAGCAGCCTGATAGAGTTTGTGCTTGTCGTCGTTTGAAATGGAACTGTCTGACGTTGAAGACGAGTTGTCGTTTGTATTCGAGGTGAGATCAGAATTGTCATTACTGTTGGTATTGCTATTCGTGTTGATGTTGAAGTTGTAATTGGAATCCGCCGCGGAATACCGCCGGGCCTGGGCAAAGTAAAAGAAATAGACGACGCAGCCGATAACCGTGACCGCGATCAGTCCCAAACATCCCGCACCGCCACAACCAAGAGCAATCTTCTGATTTCGATTCATTGTTTCGCCTCTAAATTGGATTCAAGCCACACAAAAAGGCACATAAAACACAAATCATTGCAGGCTCGCCACGAATAGATAGTAGCACTAGCCGCAGATTTTCGCGGATGTGCGCAGATCTGATCGGCGTTCATCGGCGAAAATCTGCGGCTTAAAGATTGAACTCATTGATTAGCCGGTGCAGGTAGGAGCGACTTATACCCAGCTTTTTTGCGGCAGCGACTTTGTTACCGTCCGTCGCCTGCAAAGCACTCTTGATCATCCGTTTCTTCACTGCCTCGACCGCGCCTTCCAGAGTGCTTTCGTCTCCAGGCGTTGTGCCCGGCAGGGCGCGCAGCATCTTCTCCGGGACAAACTCCAAACCGAGCGTTGTAGTGGTACTCAGCACGACCAAACGTTCTATCAGGTTCTCCAATTCGCGCACGTTGCCCGGCCAGTTGTAATCCAACAACACTTCCACCAGCGCCGGATCCAACTCCGGCGTCGGCTGGCCATACTTTTGCGCCGACTTCGCCGCGAAATGTGCCGCGAGGATCGGAATGTCATCCGGACGCTCACGCAGCGGCGGCAAAACCAGCGGCACAACGTTGAGTCTGAAGAACAAGTCCTGACGGAATCGTCCCTGCGCCACTTCCTTCTCGAGATCCCGATTCGTAGCCGCGATCAAACGAATGTCGACAGGCAGAGTTTTGGTCCCACCCACGCGCTCAAACTCACGCTCCTGCAACACACGCAACAACTTCACCTGCACCGACGCACTGAGATCCCCGATCTCGTCCAGAAACAGCGTCCCGCCGTCGGCAAGTTCGAAGCGACCCTTATGCGTTTGTATCGCCGAAGTAAACGCCCCCTTCTCGTGACCAAACAACTCCGATTCGATCAGCGCCTCGGGCAACGCCGCGCAACTCACCGCCACAAATGGTCCACCGGCCCGCGGGCTCTCCTGGTGAATCGCACGCGCCAACATCTCCTTGCCGGTTCCATTCTCACCGCTCAACAACACCGTCGCACTGGTCGCCGCAACCGACCTCGCCTGCTTCAACACGCGCTCCAACGCCTGGCTGGTTCCGGTCAAATGCGAGAATCCCGGCGGGCGCGACAACTCATCTCGCAGCCTGCGGTTTTCCGTCTCGAGCTGTCGCATGCGTGCCGCCTGATTCACGATGTGCAACAACTCCGCCGGATCGAGTGGCTTCTCAAAAAACCCATACGCGCCGCGCTTCACCGCCTCCAAAGCCGCCCGCTTTGAATCACTACCGGTGATCACAACCACCTGGAGCGGGGGATCCTGAGCGCGCGCGATGTCGATCAGCGCCAGTCCGTCTGCAATGTCGTTTACGTTTGGCGGCAGGTGCAGATCACTTACCACCACGTCGATCTCTTCGTCGTTGATTAGCGCGCTCGCTTCGTCTCGTGATGCCGCTTGCAGCACCTGATAGTCAGACGTCAGCGCCCAGTAAAGCCCACTCCGCACCGCGTCGTCGTCGTCGACAACGAGTACAGTGCCTTTCGGCTGTGGTTGGTTGCTCATCTCTCGAAACGAAATTGGTATTTACAAACACACGTGCGCCTACGACGAAACTCCTGGGCGAGTACTGCTTAGAGGAACGGGCGTAATGGGCATGTATTGCAGAAGAGCTACTGCCGCGCTGCTTCTTGGCTACGCCTGTCGTTTGGCAGCGATGGTAGCACGACGTGAAAAGTCGTTCCAGCGCCTTCGACTGACTCGACCTTGATCGAACCGGCGCTGGCCTCGATCACTTCGCGACAAGTGTAGAGCCCGAGACCGATGCCGGTTTTCTTGGTAGTGGAGAACGGACGAAACAGCCGCGTTTCGATGAACTTCCGGCTCATGCCGCAGCCGGTGTCAGCGACGGAAAACGTCGGCGCGCCGGTGGGCGTCTGTCCGGCTTCGATCGTCAGGATCCCGCCTTTGTCCATTGCTTCGAGCGCATTCAGCACGAGGTTTTCCATCACTTCTTCGATCCGCGCCGCGTCAACCAGCGCGTAAAGGTTCGACGGCAGGCGCGTCACGATCGTGTGTTTGCTGCGCATCGGCTCAGCAGTCATCGCGATGACTCGTTGCATGATGGGCACGAGGTCAACATTCTGCGGTCGTTTGTGTTCGCCGCTGAGGCTTGTCAATGGTTTGCCGAGTCGCGCTACGAGCGCTTTGAGTTTGTCGGTAGCGCTGGTGAGACCTTTCATCGCGTCGGCGCGGAACTGCGGATTGTCGAAGTGGCGTTCCATGTTGCTGACAGTCAACGACAGTGCCTCGATCGCATTCTTCAAATCGTGCGTCAGCATCGCCGAGATGCGAACGAACGACTCAAACTGCCGCGACTCCTCTTCGCGCTCGATCTTCGCGCGCAATTGTTCGGTGACGACGTTGATGTTGTCGGCGAGGACGCGCGCGTCGTCACTCGATTGCAGAATGATGCGACGGTCCAACTCGCCTTTTGCGATCGCGGAAACGTCTTCGGTGACGCGTGCGATGCCACGCGTACGCCTTTGAATATGGCGATCGAGGATCCAGGCAGCGGCGAGCGCGCCCAGCAGGGCCAGAACCAATCCCGTGATTCCTGAAACGTGTGCGTCGGAGATCAACGGCGATCGACTGCGCGCGATAGCGACGGCGATGTTTAGGTTCGGGATCGGCGTGTACGCCGTCATGTAACTCACGCCTGACGGCGAACGAAACTGGTCCAGGCCACTTTCGTTTGCCGTCATCGCCGTTAACATTGAGTTGAAGCCAGGCAGTGCTTCGGAGGCGGGACGCAGTTTGAGCGATCGATCCGAGTGATAAAGAATGTTTCCCGAACGATCCAGAGCGACCACTATCGACTCCGCATTCGATCTTCTTTCCAACCCGCGGGCGGCGTTTGTAAACACAGATTCGAGATCGAGTACGCCGACAACGGCGCCGACGTTGCTGGTGCCTTTTTCATCGTGAATCGGAGCGGTGTATTCGCGGGTCGCGGGCGCCTTGCCCGGTTTCTCAACCGAGACGTTGCCTTGCAGCAACCAAACACTCGGATCCGGTTGCGCGAGATCGGCGGTGTTTTCAATGAAGGTCCAACCACCATTGCCTTTCCGCGACCAGATTATGCGCTGTTCATTGTCGAACAGCGTGAGGCTCTGAAATTGTTCGCCGAGATTCGGGACCGTGTTCAAAATCAAATACGGGCTCTCGGGTAAGATCTCACTGAGTTCGACCTCTTTCCGCGTGACGATCCGCCGCGTGCCCGGCGCCATCGCGACTTGCAGGATGGCGCGCTTTCGCTGCTCGAGTTCTTCATCGATGGCGACGTTGAAAGCATTGAGATCGTTTTGCACGATGGTGCTGATGGTTGAATCAACACTCTTGATGCCGTTCCAGTAGTTAAGCCCCGCCAGGAGCAGCAGGGGTATGGCGCAGAGGACGAAGTAGGTGAGAAAGGGTTTCGGTCGGGTCATATTTAGTTTTAGCCACCGATTACACGGATTTCATACACGGATTTTTTTAGATCTGTGTAAATCCGTGTAATCCGTGGCTAGATTCGCTTTCTGCCGAACTCGTCAAGGAGCGGAGCGAGCGTTTCGATGATTTGATTGTGGGACACGCTGTTGCTGGCGACCAGCCCGTTCCGGTTTTGCACGTCCGGAACGTTGTAGTTCAAAGGATAGCCAAACAGATCGGTCAGGCGCCCGCCTGCTTCGGTCAGGATCACTTCCGGCGCGCACGTGTCCCATTGCTTCGTTCGCGACGAAAGATGGATGTACACGTCGCACTGCTGCTCGATGATCAACCCGATCTTGATTCCCACCGAGCCGCGTTGCACTTCTTCCTTGAAACCAAACTGGGTCACGACCTGGTTCATGCGCGGGCTCCGGTGCGAACGACTGGCCGCCAATCGCATAGTCGACAAGTCTCGGGCTTCGGAAACCGCGGCGCGCTCCGGTTCAAACTGCGGGCGTTCGATCCACGTTCCATATCCCTGCACCGCGCGATAGAGCACGCCCGGCAGTGGTTGATAAACGACACCAAGAACACACTCGCCCGCTTCAGACAGTCCGATCTGAACCGCGAAATCACCGTTACCGTCGATGAAACCGTTGGTGCCGTCGAGTGGGTCCACCATCCAGACGCGAGACTTCTCGAGACGATGTTCAGTATCGACAGACTCTTCCGCGAGGATGCCGTCATCGGGAAACTCACGCTTCAAGCGGCCGACGATCAGATCGTTGGCGATAGTGTCGGCCTGCGTGACTGGTTCGATATCGTCGGCAGAGGACTTCTGCCTGATGTTGAGCGGTCCCTCGTAGTGCTCGAGGATCGCGGCGCCCGCCGCGCGCGCCAGCTCACACGCGACACGGAGTTCGCGATCGTAGGTTTTGGGTTCGAGTGCTGTCGTCATGCTATTCGTGCAGCATCGCGGACCGCTTCAATCGTCTCTTCGATATCTGCCTTCGTCGTGCGAAAGTTTGTGATGCAGGCGCGCAGCGCGAAGCGCCCGTTCACCGTCGCATTTGAAACATACGCGCGACCGCCCTTTTGCACCAGCGCCATGATGCGTTCGTTCAATTGATTCAACTCCGTATCGCTCATGCCGGCGCGGGGCACGTAGCGAAAGCAACAGATACTCAACTCGACCGGCGCCAGTAGTTCGAAGTCGTCTGCTTTGGAAACCAGCTCGCCGAGATAAGCCGCCAGCGAGATGTCCTCAGCGATCGCTTCGGCGATGCGCCGCGTGCCGTAGTACTGTAACGTCAGCCACACTTTCAAAGCGCGAAACCGTCGCGACAGCTCTACGCCATAGTCCCAGAACGCGAACGCTTCTTCATCACTATATCCGTGCGTTTTGATGTAATCGGCGTCTTCCGTGCTGAAAGCGGCCATTGCAGCGGCGGCGTCGCGAAAGAGGAGGCAGCCCGCATCAACCGGAACATAAAGCCACTTGTGCGGATCGAGAGAAACCGAATCCGCGCGCTCCAATCCGGCAAATAGATCTCGCTTTTCCCTGTCCAACACACCCGGAGCGCCGTAAGCGCCATCGACGTGGAACCAGAGTCCGAACTCAGCCGCGACATTCGCGATCTCGTTTAAGGGATCGACTACTCCGGTGTTAACGGTGCCGGCACTACCGACGACGCAAAACGGTCTCAAGCCTTCGCGCAGATCAGCCTCGATGCGCGGGGCGAGCAGTTCAACACGCATTCGCTGCCGTTCGTCGCATGCAATTACACGCACCTGATCGCGCCCGAAGCCGAGAATGTCTGCCGCCTTCGGGATCGACATGTGAACTTCTTCAGAAGCGTAAATCGTCATCGGTGGGCCGGAGTTCCAAAGCCCGCGTCGCGCCGCATCTGCGCCGGATTGGCGACGGTTGGCGATCAGCAGCGCGATCATGTTTGCCATTGAGCCGCCGCTGGTCAACAAACCTTTCGCCTGGTGGTCGTAACCGATCAGCGATCCCAACCAGCGCACCACCATGCGTTCGATCTCAGTTCCAGCCGGCCCCGAGCGCCAGCACGTGATATTGGCGTTCAGTGCTGACGCGATCAGGTCGCCGTAAGCGCCGATAGGCGTCGACGGCGAAGCGACATAACCAAAGAAACGCGGATGTCCGTTGTGCCGGTTGAGATCCAGTATCGTGCGACACTCGGCGAGGAGTTGATCGAGCGGCAATCCTTCGGCGGAGAGTTCAGCGTCGATCGCTTGCGTCGTCTTGCCCGCGTAGTTTTCAGCGCGGACCGGACGCTCCGCGATCGTTTTCAGGTATTCGGAGACGAGTTTTGCGGCCTCGTCTGAGATCTCCTGAAGTGCGTCGTCAGTGACGTCAAGCGAGGATTGCGTTCGCAGTGGCATTGTATTCACAAACTAAACATATCTCTTATCCGCGTCAATCGGTCTTGTTATCCGTCTCATCTGTGGCTAACATTCGCCTCATATGTCCGCTAAAGTTCATTACCACGAACAACAAGGCCTCAAGCTTTCATCCATCGGTATCGGCACGTATCTCGGCAACGCCGACGAAGCCACCGATCAGAATTACACGCGCGCCATCATTCGGGCGGTTGAACTGGGCGTCAACGTGATCGACAGCGCTGCAAACTATCGATTTCAAAGAAGCGAACGCTCCATCGGAACAGCGTTGCAGTCACTTGCGCGTGACGAACTCGTCATTTGCACTAAAGGCGGTTACCTGCCGTTTGACGGAGCGCCGCCGCGCAACGTGCGCGAGTATGTAGAAGAGACTTTCGTGAAGCCCGGCATCGCGTCGTTTGCAGACATAGTCGGTGGCAGTCACTGCATGACGCCGGCTTACCTGCAAAGCCAGCTCGACCAGTCGCTGCGCAACATGCAGATCGAGAGCGTTGACGTTTATTACATTCACAACCCCGAATCGCAGTTGCAGTTCATTCCGGAGCCGGAGTTCTATGCGCGATTGAAACTGGCGTTTGAGCTTTTGGAGCAGAATCGAAAAGACGGCAAGCTCAGGTTTTATGGCGTGGCCACGTGGAACGGGTTTCGCGCGCGGCCGCATCATTCGCTGGTGCGGATGGTTGAAGCGGCGCGTGAGATTGGTGGCGAAGCGCACGGGTTTCGGTTCATACAACTACCGTTCAACCTGGCGATGCCAGAAGCTGTCGAGGTTGCGAATGAAACGATCGACGGTGAGGCGGTATCGGTTGTTGAAGCAGCGAAGCGTTTGGGTGTAACGGTCGTGGCGAGCGCCTCGTTGTTGCAGGGCCGGATACCGCCCGCAGATGCGATTCAGTTCGCGAGGGAGACGCCGGGGATTACGACGGCGCTAATCGGAATGAGCAAGGTCGAGCACGTCGAAGAGAATTTAGCCACGGATCTTCACGGATGAGTACGGATTACCGCTACAAATCGTTTTCCGAGTTCTGGCCTTACTACTTGTCGGAGCACAGCCGTCCCGCGACTCGTGTGCTCCACTTGATCGGCACGACACTCGGCATCGCGCTGCTGATTTACCTGATTGCGATCGGAAAGTGGTGGCTGTTCTTTCTCGCATTTATTCCCGGTTACGGCTTTGCCTGGCTGGCGCATTTTCTCGTCGAGAAGAACAAGCCGGCGACGTTTAAATATCCGCTCTGGTCGTTCATGGGCGATTACAAGATGATCGCGCTCATGCTGACGAGACGATTGAAATAAGTTTGCGCGGCAACATTCCCATCCCCGAAATTCCCCACGGTGAGGACCTCTGGCTGATGGTCCTCATCACGTCGGTGCGCGAGCGGCGCACGCAGCAGGGCCGGCTCTTCTGCGACGCGTCCGCGCGCAATGCCACCGGCAGCATTGCCCTCAAGATCTGGGGCGAGACTCTCGAAACCCAAAAAGAGATCAAGCCCGGCCTCTGGGGCATCACCGGCAAGCTCGAAACTTTTCAGGACCGCTCGCAATTCGTCGTCGCCGAGTACCGGCCGATCACGCTCGAACAGTACCGGCAACACCAAAACGCGGACCCAAGACTCCCGCGCGCCTACACCCTCGACATCGAAACACTCACTCTCCCTGACTTTCGCGCCCGAGTCGGACCACAACTCGAGCGCCAGATACGTCTCGGCAGCATGCGCTTCGAACAACAACAACGCTATCAAGAAGACATCGCCGCGGAAGAAGAACGCGTTTACGCACTCGGCTCGCTCAGCGCCACGTCGGGCCGCGTGCTTTCCATCGCGCTACACACCGGCGCGATTCCGGGTTTGGAGTTTCCCGGTCTCGGGCCGGAGTCGAGCGAGCACGTCTTCGGTATCGACCAGTACGGCTACGAGCAGGAAGAAAAACAAGCGCTCCAGGATTTCCTGAACTTGATGAAGGACTTCGATCCCGATTGCGACGAGCTTGTCGGTCACAACATCATCGGATTCGATCTGCCGTTTATCTTTCAGCGCTGCCTGGCACACTCGCTCCAGGCGCGACCGTTTGTGAATCTTTCCGAGTACAACGTCCGCGGCGTTTTCGACACGATGCATCGCTGGTGGCTGGGTGCGAAACGGTTTGTCAGTCTTGATGACGTTGCGTGGGCGCTCGGGATCGAGTCGAGCAAGACTTCAGACGTCGAGGGCAGCAAGGTGTTTGATCTCTACCAGGCCGGCCGGCTCGATATGATTCGCGAATACAATCTCAACGACGTCCGCGTGACCCGCAAAGTCTACGAGCGCATGGTTGCCAGCTTCGGACGCTAGCCACAAAAAGGCGCAAAAAGAGGAAATCGCTTATATAGGACATATAGGGCCTATCGGACCTGTCAACGTCATATTTTGTGTTTTTTTGTGCTTCTTTGTGGCTGACCAGGTGTTATATTGTCGCCATGGAAATCGTCTTCCCCGTGTCGATGCTGGCCCTTGGCCTAACTATCGGCGCCGTTTCCCTGTGGTTCATTACAAGGACGAAACTCAAATACGAATTCGAGCGCGGCCGCGCGCACGGGGAAACTGAGCGTGCCGTGCTACTGACACGACTCGAAGAAGAACGAAAGGCCAGCCAGGAAAAGCTCGCGCTGCTGAACAACGCCGAAGGCAAACTCGCCGACGCATTCAAAGCGCTTTCCGCCGACGCACTGCGCAGCAACAATCAATCGTTTCTCGATCTCGCCAAGCAGAACCTACAGACTTATCAACAAACGGCCAAAGGCGAACTCGAGCGACGGCAAAACGCCATCGACGATTTGATCAAGCCGCTCAAAGAGTCGTTGGACAAAGTCGACGGCAAGATCGGCGAGCTCGAAAAGAACCGCGTCGGCGCCTACTCGGAGTTGCGCGAGCAGGTAAAGACTCTGGCGCAGTCGCACTTACAACTTCAGGCTGAGACCGGAAACCTGGTTAAAGCCCTGCGCGTGCCGCATGTGCGCGGGCGCTGGGGCGAGATCCAGTTGCGCCGCGTCGTCGAGCTGGCCGGCATGCTCCAGTATTGCGACTTCGTCGAACAGGAAACAGTCGCGACTGAAGACAGCCGCATACGTCCCGACGTGATCGTTCGTCTGCCGGGCAATCGCACCATCGTCGTCGATTCAAAAGTTCCCTTCGACGCTTTCTACGAATCGATTTCGACGACCGACGAAGAAGTACGCGCAGCCCGGTTGAAAGATCACGCGCGTCTCGTCCGCACACACATCACATCGCTGAGCCGCAAGTCGTACTGGGAAACAGTCCAACCCACGCCCGAGTTTGTGCTGTTGTTTCTACCGGGCGAAACGTTTTACAGTGCTGCACTCGAAAACGATCCGAAGCTGATCGAGGACGGCGTCAGCCAGGGCGTGATCATCGCGACGCCGACGACCTTGATCGCGTTGCTGAAAGCGGTATCGTATGGCTGGCGGCAGGAGCAGATGGCTGACAATGCGCAGGAAGTGAGCAATCTCGCGAAGACGCTTTACGATCGCCTGCGCGTGTTTACGAATCACTTCGACGATATTGGCAGAAATCTCGATCGCGCTCTCGACGCCTACAACAAAGGCGTGCGATCGCTTGAATCTCGCGTCCTCGTAACGGCCAGGCGCTTCAAAGAACGCGGCGCCATCGCCGGCGAGGAGATCGAAATACTCGAGCCCGTCGACAAAGCAGCGCGAGCGCTGACCTTTGACGATGGCGGACTATTTCCCGAAGAAGACATGCCGCTGCTGAAAGCACGCAGCGCCCGAAGCGGTAAAAGGTAAGAGGAGCCACAGATTACACGGATTACACAGATAAGAAGTTAATCTGTGTAATCCGTATAATCTGTGGCTAAAAAGTCTTGAACGAGATCTGGTTTGGTCCCCTAATCAATAACAACCGCGCGCTACTCATCGAGCGCTGCGCTAAATTCGTAGCTAACAATCAAAGCGACGCGTTTATCTATCTCTCCGCCTCGCTGCCGCTGCTCGAACAGGTCACGCAACAGATCCTCGACGGTAATCGCAATCGAGGCGTGTGGGGCGAGCTCCCGATCTATCTCTTTCGCGGCCTCGTGCGGCGCGTGCTCAATTCAGCAGTTGACGAAAACGATCAGGGACTACCGCCGCGCATTCCGATCGATCGCGACCAGTTACCACTTAAACGCAGCTTGATTTCGCAAGTGCTGCTCAAGTTGCTCGCGAACAACGAGCTCAAAGCATTTGCGCCACTCGCGACGCGCGAAGGTTGCGTCAACAGCATCTCCACCCTGCTCGGCGAAATCGAACGCGCCGCCCGAACACCCGCCGAGCTCGTCGAGATCCTCGCCGCACGCGCGCGCGACCTCGAGAAGAAAGGCGAAACACGCGGCATCACGCAGCTCGACTTCGACCGTGAAGTCGCACTCATCTATTCCACTTACAGCGAGCTGCTCAACCAGAATCATTTCACCGAAGAAGACGCCGAGCAGCTTCGTGCGCTCTGGGTGTTGCGCGGGCTGATCGACGAACGCTTAGTGCGACTGCCGTGGCTTCCGAAAGTGGAACTCTTCATCATCGACGGCTTCTTTGACTTCACACCCGTGCAGGGCGAGATCCTGCGTGAGTTGATCCCGCGCCTGCCGCATACGATCGTCAATCTCAATCACGACAACAGCAACCCCGAGATCTTCCTTCCGTTTCAGGAGACGATCGGTCAACTGCAAAGCATCGCCATGTTCGACGCCGTGTACACACCGGATTTCACGGCGCCCACCGGCACGCTGGCAACCTTGCGCGAGAACCTGTTCAATCCGTTGACTTCATCCGACGAGATTTCCGACGCGCCGGAAGACGTGGCGCCGGAGATTCGTTATCTCGAGTGCGGCGATCGCGACACGGAGATCCGCACCATCGCGCGCGAAGTGAAGCGGCTGGTGCTGACGGAAGGTTACGACCTCGCGGACGTCGCGCTCGTCGTTCGTGAGCGCGCTGCGTATGGTCCGGTGATCACACGCGTGATGCTCGAGGAATCGCTGCCGTGCAACCTGGAGCTGCGCATCGATGCGGGCGACGTTCCCGCCAACCGCGCCGGGTTGAAACTGCTGTTGCTACTCGAAGGTCTCTCTTCTGAAGAACCTCACACAACTCGCATCGCCGAAATCGCGGATCTGATCAAGTCGGAATATTTCCGTTTGAGCGATGCGGAGATGCACACGCTTTCCACGCGTTTTGACGAACAGCACCTCGATCTGTTCCGAGCTGACGTGCAGTCGCTCACGCCGGAGACGATCGCGCGTTTAAAAAATCGCTATCGCATCGGGTTCTGGGACGCTGACTCGCTCGAGAATGCGTTTGCCTACGTTGGCAGCGATCTGAACGTGAGTGCGTGGCTGGCGCGTGCTCACAAACTCTTTACCGAACTTCCCGGCGCCGCCGCAACGAAAGAACTGTTGAGCATCGATCCGGGCGCGCACGATCGCGACACCGACATCGCCGACAACATCGAGAACGCGGAGATCGTCAAGCTCGAAGACAAAGGCGTGGAGAAGAAACGACGCCCGTCACGTGACGTTCATCCGGCGGCGCTGGCGTGGACGGCGCTCGTCGTGCGTCGCTTTTCCGAACTACTTCACGCTGTGCCTCGTGAAGGTAAACCAACCGCGCTGCGCGTGGAGTTGATGCGACTGCTCGATCGTTTCGGCTTTCGCGAACAGATTGCCGAACCCGCGCGTAAGGCGACTGACGAAAAACAACTGCCGCAGGTGATGCTCAACTTCAATGCGCTCGAAGGATTGCGCCGCGCATTCGTGGCGGCAATCAAGAGCATCGAGCTCACCGCAAAATCTCCTGCCGGAACGCGGCTCTCGACGTTTTTACAGGAAGTGCGTCGCTCGCTCGCCGCGCAGTCGCAGATCTTCGGCGCGCCGGATCGCAATGGTTTGCGCGTGCTCGAAGCGACCGACGTGCGCGGGCTGCGGTTTCGCGCCGTGTTTGTAGCTGGACTGATCGAAGGTGGTTTTCCGCTGACCGCCTCGCGCGACTGGATCTATCCGCACGAGGAGCGCGACCGCCTCAGAGAGTATGGCTTGACGCTGGAAGACATCTCGCCGAACACCCTGCTGAAAGAGGAGCATTATTTTTACCAGGTGGCGTGTCGCGCGACCGAGCGTTTGTTTCTGACTCGCCCGCTGTTACTCGGAGACGATTCCGAGACAGTCGCTTCTTACTACATCGACGAGCTTCGTCGCGCGATCGCACCGCTGCGAGTTGAGACTGAAACCATTCGCCGCGATTACGACGGCAAGAACCTCGAAGACGCTTCCAGCACAACTGAGATGAAGGTCGGCCTGGTGCGCCAGCAGGAACGACACCTGCATCGCGGCCAGAAGTCGAGCCTCTTGCCACAACCGCGCATCACGCGTCTGCTGACGCTCGCACGCAACGACGGATTTCTCAGCGTCGCTGCTTTGCGACGCATCGAGATCGAGCGCGAGCGCGCCGGGTTGCACTTTGGCCCTTACGACGGCGTGATAACCAATCCGGATCTAACGTCGCTGCTCAAACTGCGTTTTGGGTCTGACTTCGTTCACAGCGCCAGCGGTCTCAGCGTCTACGGCAACTGTCCGTATCGCTTCTTCGCGCAAAGAGTGCTGCGACTAGAGCCGCGCGGCGAAGCGGCGCTCGACCTCCAGGCAATCGATGCCGGCAAACTTCTGCACGACATCCTGCGACGCTTCTTTGAGCGTCATCGTCGCGAGCCGTTGCACAAATCAGACCGCAAGAAGCTGCAACGAGAACTCGCGATGATTGCCGACAACGTGTTTGACGAACACGAACGCGTCGTGCCGCCACTCAACAAGCAGATCTGGAAGATCGATCGCGAGATTCGCAAGATCCTGCTCGATCAGGTGTTGTTGTACGAATTGGAAGTGCAGGAAGCGGCTGAAGGCCAGCAGGTGCTGCCAACGTATTTCGAAGTCGCGTTCGGTGGGATGAGATCCGCCGCGAAGGATCCGGATTCGAAAGAAGAGCCACTGGAATTAACTCGCAAGACATTCGTCGGCGAAGAGTCGATCAAGATCAGCGGACAGATCGATCGCGTTGACGTGGCGCGCGACGATACGGTCGTTGCTTACGATTACAAACTCTCAACCGGCGCCAGCCGCAGCGACATCACTTCCGGAAGAAGTCTGCAACTCCCGATCTACCTGGAAGCCTTGGAAAAGTTGATCCTGCCCGAGCATCCGATCGCCGGCGGCGGTTACTACGTGATCCGCGGCGCACAGGATCGCCGCAACAAAGGTCTCTACCGCGCGAGCCAGCTCGATTACCTGCGCCTGCGCGCGAAGAATTCCGTCTTCACCGACGAAGACTGGCAGCGTATCCGCAACGAGGTAGTCGCGCGCGTCTGGGATTTTCTCGACGGCATGCGCGCCGGACGATTCGACGTCGATCCTTCGGAGCGTTACAAGACGTGTCGCTTCTGCGACTTTCCGTCAGTGTGCCGCTACGATCGCGATCGAATCGATCGAAAGAAATCCGTGTAAATCCGTGGCTAAAATACTTCTACCAGAACAAGCAGCGGCCGCATACGAGATCGATAAACATGTCTCTGTGACGGCAGGCCCTGGATCTGGCAAGACCACGGTCCTCGTCGAGCGTTACATTCACATCCTCCGCGAACACAGTCTCTCCATCGATCAGATCGTCGCGATTACGTTCACCAATCGCGCGGCGAACGAAATGCACGGGCGCCTGCGAGACGAGATCAACCAGATGCTGCGCATCGCCAGCGAAGAAGAGCGCCGCCGCTGGCTCAACTACAAACGCACGCTCGACGGCGCCGTGATCACGACGATTCACGGTTTTTGCGCGCGCATGTTGCGCGAGTTTCCAATCGAAGCGCGCGTCGATCCGCAGTTTCTACTGCTCGACGAACATCGAGCGGCGATGATGCTGGAGTTGATCGTCGAAGAAGTTCTTTCCGAGTTCATCAGCAACGGCCACGTCGAGATCTCGCGGCTGACGTTGGGCGTCGGTCGCAGCCGGCTGGCAGCGGCTTTGGCCCAACTCTACCGCGACGCTCGCGGCCAGGGCCTCTCGCTCGAAGACCTCGCGCTCGCCACTGCGAACGTTCACGCAACCGAAGAAGATCACGCGCGTGCTCTCGAAGAACTGGGGCGCACCATTGAAGGGTTTCTAGGCGTGCGCCGGACGACGACAGCCGCAAAGTCCAACCAGGCCGCCGTGCTTGCGGCATGGACAGAGGTGCAAAAGTTACTCAAGGCGATTCCCTCGCACGAGACGCTCGCCGATTACTGTCGCCTGGTCGAGGATTTCCGCGCACACCGGCCGCAGGCGCGTCCGCCCGTCGTCGATCACGTGAAGGCGCTGGACGAGCTCGTTTGGGGCAAGGAACTTCAGGGACGTGTGCCGCAAGTTTGTCTCGATCTCTTTGCACGACAGTACGCGCTGGAGATGGTGAACCTGCTGCTGCGCGTGGACCAGCGTCTCAACGAAGAAAAGCAAAAGATCGCCGCGCTGGATTTTGACGATCTCGAATTGCGCACGCTTTCGTTGCTGGAACGTCCGGAGGTCATCGCGCGCACTTCGGAACGCTACCGCTTTTTCCTTGTCGACGAGTTTCAGGACACGAACGCAGTGCAGCGCGTGCTGCTGGAACGGCTCGCGTTAGCAAAAGGACGCCGGCCCGCAAATCTCTTTATCGTCGGCGATCGCAAACAGTCGATCTACGGTTTTCGCGGCGCCGACGTCGACGTCTTTCGCGAGATGACCACGACGTTGCTTGCGGCCGGAGGCGAAGAAAAACCGCTCCAGTTGAATTTCCGCAGCCAGCCGCCGCTGATCGCGTTCTTCAATCATCTCTTCGCGCGCCTGTTTCAGGTGCCTGACGACGTTCCCGCGAGTGAATACAAAAACCTGGACCAGTTAGGCTATGTGAAGCATGAAAAGAGCGAACCGAAACGCGAGCTGCGCGACGAAGAGCCGCTCGTCGAGTTGCTGATTACCACTAAGCCCTCGCTCGAAGACGATCCGCGCGCGGAA
>DASVGE010000050.1:0-36589 GCA_036379695.1 Pyrinomonadaceae bacterium
ATTCCGTAGGCGACACCGCGTTGCAGGCCGATGTAGAACGGGATGGTTTGATAGATCGGATCCTTGCCTTCGCTGTAACCGGGCGTGTCGGAATTCCAGTTGATGAACGAGCTGCGGCGTTTGTCGAGACGCGCGGCTTTCTCGCCGAGACCGTAGAAGTGTTCGTCGAAGCCGAGTTTCTTCGAGGCGGCGACAAACATGCCTGCTTTAGGGTCGAACATGATGCCGGCGAGACGTCCGTTGGCGTCGTAGGACATTGGGCGTTCGTCGGCGTTGAGTAGTTGACGCGTGCGGGCGTCGCGAAACTCGATGAGCAGGGGTGAACGGCGGACAGTGACTTCGAGTTCGTCGGTGGTGATGGTGATTGAGTCGGATGTTTCGCGCAGGTTCCAGCGCGGCGTGGGCCAGTTTTCCTTCGCGATGGCCCAGGAATGATCGCGTGCCGGGACAGATTTAGTGAACGCCGCTCGAACGCGGATCAGATCCGGGGCGAGGATTGTTAGTTGGACCTGTGAGTTGTCCTGGCAGTTGAGCGTGACGCGCTGTTCGGTCTTCGTGAGACTGACAACCGGCCCAATCTTCTCCAGCGTCGTGATGTCCTGCGCCGCCGCGCTCGTAGTAGCAGCAACCAAAATGAATATTAAAAGTAGCCTCTTCATGGTTTTTTCTATCCACAGATTGCGCAGAATACAATCTGTGTAATCTGCGGACCTGTTATGTAAAAGCCAGGCGCGCGGCGCCGAGCAGACCGGCGTCGTCACCACACTTTGCACGCACAATCTTCAGGCGTGAGGTGAGCAAGGGGAACGCGCGCTCCTCGACCTGTTGATGCATGTGCTTCTCAAACAGGTCCCAACCATTCACCACGCCACCACCGATCACGATCATTTCTGGATTCAGGATGTTGATCAGGTTCGCCAACCCAATGCCAAGATAAACACCCATGCGTCGAAAGATCTCGAGCGCCAGTTCGTCTCCCTGTTTACCGGCTTCAAAGATCATCGCCGCTGTCCGATCATCCCGGCCCTGCAACACCGAATCCGGATAACGCGGGCTCGCCTCGCGCGTCATGCGCACAATCGCTGTCGCCGACGCAAACACTTCCAGACAACCGCGACTCCCACACGTACACGCCACACCTCCAAATGGATCGACGCACATGTGTCCAATCTCTGCCGCCGCGCCGTCCACGCCACGCCACAACTTACCATCGAGAATGATCCCGCCGCCGACACCCGTCCCAAGCGTCACGCAAATGATCGTCTTGCAACCGACGGCCGCGCCCTGCCACATCTCACCGACCGCCGCTGCATTGGCATCGTTTTCAACAATCGCGGGCAACCCGAGTTGTTCAGTCAGCGCGGCGGCGAGCCGAAAACCATCGAGACACGGAAGGTTTGGCGCCGTCAAGACCGTGCCTTCTTCAACTTTCACCGTTCCCGGAACGACCAGCGACACCGCCGCTATCTCATCACCATCGCTTTGTTTCCTGCACTCACCAACTGCCGCAACAACGGCATCAACAATCGCGCCCGGGTCGCTGCCCTGCGGCGTGTTCTGCTTGAAGCGAAACTGAATCTTTCCGTTCTGATCGACCGTCGCGCCGCGCAGGTGCGTGCCACCCAGATCGGCCGCGAAGATCAAGCTTTTCTTGTCTGGAGCAGTCATCTATTTTGTGCCTTTTGGTGGCGAATTAACGTAACGCTCCCACACAACTCTGGGTGTCTCAAGGTTTCTCCCACTCTCAATATTCATCGCGAGCCGAATAAACTGGGCCATCGACCACGCGAGCGGCGTCGTCGAACCCGTCCCCGCCCCAAACCGAAACGACGCATTCGGAGTCTTCTTCAAATCCCAAACCTGCTCCGGAATCATCAACCCATCATTCGCGAATCCTGCCATCGTGTCCAAACGCCTGCGCGCGCTAGCGAGATCTCCGGCAGCGATCTCATACTCACCGCGTTCACCTGTCAGCAACGTCCACAACCGCCCAACACCATTGCGTCCGTCGTAATTGCCGCCGTCCTGAGTCTCACCATACGCGTCGTGATTGTATCGATACCAGGCTGCGCCCACCGGTGTTTCAACTTTTATTAATTCATCGATAAGTTTCAGCGAATCCACGATCAATTCGTCTTTTGGACCTTTGATCCCGAGACGTACCAACTCCAGAAAACCCGCGTCGATGATTCTCCGTTCATCCACCTTGAGACTGCTGCTGTTGATTTCCATCCTTGCGCCGTCGTCGGGATCTTCGTTGTCATTAATCCGCAGGTAGTAACCACGACGAGTGAAGCCGGTGCGGGTCACGGTCCACCGTTCGACGTTCTCGGCCCATTTATCGGCAGTTTCGAGAAAAGAGTTTGCAGAAGCTCTGTCGCCGTTGTTTCTTGCAATCTCGGCAGCACAAACCAGACCGGCAATCTGCGCGGCAATCGTCGAGGGAGAATAGCCCGGTTTTTCTTCCCAGCGATCCTGATCGGTGCGTGGTCCACGACGCAGAATAAAATCGGCGGCGGGCTTGATGTGTTTACGCCATGTTACGCGATCCGTGCGCCCGAGTTGATAAGCAAGCACGAGCGGCAAGCCGACCTGATCCATCTGCAACCCGCCGCCGATCGGACGTCCATCGACCCACGAGTTTTGCGGGAAGCTCCCATCCGCTTTCTGTTGCACGCTGAACAAGTAATCCAGCAACCGTTTCGCTGTCGCACGATCACCGATGGCGTCAAACGCGGTAGCGACGTGATACAGATCGCGCGCCCAAACGCCATGATAACCGCTGACTGTCGGTTCATTGGCGTTTGGTCCACCGCCCCAGGGCGTTGAAGGAGAAGCGATCGAAGCACCGCGAAACGTCTTATCCTCGAGTCCCTTCAACACCATCGCAGCCATGTTGAACTGGCGCTGGTGCTTCGCAATACGCGGCAACGTCGCGACGTAGCGTTGCCAGCCGTTTTCGTACTCACGACGGATGGCTTCGAAACCGCGCGCGAGTGAAGTACGTGCGGCTGACGTCGCCTCGGCTGTGCTGGCGCCGAATCCCAACGCGAGCGTGCACCGGTTTTGTTTCAATATCGCCGTCTGGACGATGTTGCCGTTAGCTCGACCGCTGGCGCCGGTAAAGCCACAACTCGGGATTAAGGCCGAGGCGATGTTGTTATCGATGGCGAGCAAAGCGTCGCCTTCGGTCGAGGCTGAATCGTGCATGCCGCTGTTGTTCAGCGACGGATCGTAGTAAACGTGAAGTTGCGCTGCGGTTCGAGGGTTGAAATCGAGATCGATCAAGACGGTATTTCGTCGTGGATCGGCGATGTAAGTCTTCGTGATCGTGTATTGACCGCTTTTCGCAGTGTTGATTTGGCGGAAGGTCAGTGCGTTTGCGGTTGGGAGTTCCAGACGATGGTGAGTGTCGGCGATTTCGGTTTCCGTTCTTCCGTCACTGACAACCTGAAGCTGTAACGTCTCGACGTTCGGCACATCAAGCCTCGGAAAGAACACTTCGGTCATCACGCCGTTAGCAAGCGTGAACCACACCTTCGAAGTGAGCGTCGCGGACGTACCAAACCCATTCTTCGCCGCAGTAGGCCAATGCGCATCCGCCTGCTGCCCCCTCGTCGAATGGGCTGCGATCACCAACACTAAAAGAATCCGTAACAAAATCCGTGTCATCTGTGGCTAATAACCTTGTACTCCCACGCCCCAAGTGAAACTTTTTGCGCTTCCACCGATCCCGCAAACGGTCGATTCGAAAAGTTAATCGCGACTAAAACTGCCTCATTCCCCGCACGACGAACAAACGTCACGACACGAGATTCATCTGAGTTCTTCACCCATTCCAGCGTCCCGCGTCGCAGCGCCGTGCTCGCGCGTCTCTGCGCCATCATCTGTTTGTAAAACTGTGGAAACTCTTTTCTGCGCTCGGCGATAGGCCAGAAGATCGGCAACTTCTCGAACAGCGCGGGCGCGCCCGATTCAGTCGTGTCACCCACTTCCATGCCGTTGTAGATCATCGGCACGCCGTCGAGCGTGAAGACAAACGCGGAAGCCGCCAGCGCCGCCGGTTCACCAAAGCGCGCGATTGCACGGCGCTCGTCGTGATTGTCAGAGAAACGCATGTGCAGCGCGCCTTTGGGCCATTCTTTGACTTCCTTCTCCCACTCAGCGCGCAGGTCAGAAGCCGGCGCCCGGCCTTGCAGCACCTTGGTCAATGCGCTGTGCAGCGGCCACGAGTAGTCGAGATCGAAAGCTGTCACCATCAGTTCGGCTTTGTGAGCTTCGGCAAGCCACACGATGTCGGGTTTGAGTTGATCCAGTTCGCGACGAGCGTTTTCCCAGAAGTCGGTCGGCACTTCACCAGCGACGTCGCACCGAAATCCGTCGAGATCAAACTCTCGGATCCAGTGCTTGAGCATGCCGGTCATGTAGCGACGCAATTCCTGATTTTTGTAATCAAGCGCGGCGATGTCGTACCAGTCGTGCGGGTAAGTGATGTTGCCCTGTGCGTCGCGTTTATAAAACTCCGGATGCTTCATCAACACACTGTCCCACGACGTATGATTGGCAACGATGTCGATGATGACTTTCATTCCGCGCGCATGTGCTTCGCGCACGAGACGCTTCAGATCGTCCGCGGTGCCGTAGTCAGGATTGATCGCGTAGTAATCACGGACGGCGTAAGGACTTCCGATGGTCCCCTTCTTCTTCTCCTGCCCGATGGGATGGATCGGCATCAACCAAAGAATCGTGACGCCGAGGTCTTTCAGTTCGTCGAGACGCGCAGTGATCGCGTTAAAGTCTCCCTTTTGCGAGAACGCCCGCGGGTAGATCTCGTAAATCACCCCATCCCGCACCCAATCACGCACCGGCCTGGCCCGCTGCTGGGCAGAACTGACAGAGACCGCGACCAGACACGCGATCAATCCGATGGAAATCCGTTTAATCCGTGGTGTGAACATCCCGTACCCCTAACACCGTGACCGCGGCCACGAGCAGACTAATTCCTCCGAGCACGACCGCGTTTCGCGGATCGCCACCGAGAACGTTGTTGAAAATATTCGGCACGATGAGCGACATCACGATCTGCGGAATCACGATGAAGAGATTGAACACGCCCATGTAAACACCCATGCGCGTCGCCGGCACCGCCGTCGACAAGATCACGTAAGGCATCGACAAAATCGACGCCCACGCGATCCCGACGCCCGCCATGCTCCCAAACAACAACCACTTATTCGTGACGAAGAAAACTGATATCAACCCGATACCACCGCACACGAGCGCAACCATATGAACAGTCTTCCGGCTCGTTGCCTTCGCAAAGGCAGGTAACAGAAACGCGATGACAAAGCACACCACGTTGTAGACGGCGAAACACAGACCACCCCATTCTGTTGCCTCCGCAAAACGAGGCGAGGTTTCATCAGGAGCAAGAAAGACGTGCCGCGCTATCGCTATTGAAAAAAACTGCCACATGCATGGCAATGCAAACCAGGTGAAGAACTGGACCACTGCGAGCTGTTTCATCGTCGCGGGCATTTCAGTCACTGACAAAAAGATCTCTTTAAATCCGGCAAGGACTCCTTTCGTCTCTCGTTTCATGCGCTCGAACTCTTCCAGGTTCTCCGGCGGATACTCTTTCGTCGTAACCACCGTCCACACAACCGCGACGAGAAATACAAGGGCTCCGATCTTGAATGAGTAATCAACCGAAAGCGGGATACCCGTTGCCATGACACCGACAACACCCAGCGCCGAGAACAAATACGGCAACCCATTCGCCAGCGTCTGACCAATACCGATGAAAAAGCTCTGCATCACGAATCCGAGCGTGCGTTGTTCTTCCGGCAGTTTGTCGGCAACAAACGCGCGAAATGGTTCCATCGTGATGTTGATGCTGGCGTCGAGTATCCAGAGCAGTCCGGCAGCCATCCAGAGCACGGACGAATCAGGCATGAAGAACAGAGCGATACTGGCGAGAATCGCGCCGGTGAGAAAATACGGACGGCGCCGCCCGAGCCGGTTCCAGGTGCGGTCGCTCATCGATCCGATTATGGGTTGAACGATCAAACCGGTGATTGGACCAGCGAGCCACAGGTAAGGCAGCGAACTTTCCTCGGCGTGCAGGTATTTGTAAATCGGGCTCATGTTGGCGAGCTGCAAACCCCAGCCAAACTGAATCCCGAGGAATCCGAAACTCATGTTCCAGATCTGCCAGAAGCTCAAGCGTGGTTTCTGCATATCAGTGTTATCCGTGTCATCTGTGGCTAAAGATCGCTGCTGAACGTTTAGGCAGGCTAACGCGTAACTTGCCATCGCGAACGGTAACGTCGCGGCCGCCATTAAGACGGTCATGCATCACACCGTTTTTTATCCCCGCGCGTGAGACGTCAAACTCGAACTCGCTGGACTTGTCGTCGTTATTGAACACGACCACCACAGCATTGCCACGCGCATACGCGTATTGCTGCTCGGAAACGTAGAGATTGATCAAAGCACCACTCCGCAGTGGCTCGAGCTCGCGGCGCAAGGTGGTCAGCCGGCGAATGTACTCAAACAACTCCTGCTCTTCTTTCGTGCGCCCTGCTGCCGTAAACGCATTGCGCTTGTCTCCCGGAAAACCACCCGGAAAATCGCCGCGCGTGGTCGGCTCGTCGCCACCCTCCATCGCGATCTCGTCGCCGTAGTAAAGCTGCGGCACGCCGCGCGTAGTCAACACCAACGCATTCGCCAGCTTCAGGCCCGCGATCGTCGCGCCCTTCTCACTCATGAAGCGGCCGTCGTCATGTCCGCCGAGCAATGTGACGAGGATCTCAGAGTCGGTATAGAGATAGTCTTTGGCGAGTGTTTTCGGAATCGCGTCAATCGGCTTGCCTTCCGCAAACGCGTGCCGGATCGGATAGAAGAGCGGGAAGTCGAGCAGTGAATCGAGACCGGAATCAACGCCATCAAAACGAACTCTGCCGCCCTGGAAGAACGACGTATGGACGGCATCACCATCCTTCACCTCGCCCACTACTCTGAAATTCGGAAACTCGCGTTTTAATGCCTTATTCCAATCACGCCAGAACGAGTTGGGCACGTATTGCCACGTGTCCATGCGTATGCCGTCGAGACCCGTGGTGCCAATCCACCACAACGTGTTCTGAATCAGATAACGCGAGACCTCCGGGTCGTGCTGGTTCAGATCCGGCAGGAAGTCGAGAAACCAACCTTCCATCGTTTCGCGTTTGAGCGACTCGACCGCGCGCGGATCGTGCAGCACCCAGGTTTGGAAGACGTTCTTCAGATGGCGCTCTTTGGTGCCATTGAACCACGTTGGCGTGGGCGGATCGTCGACCCATGGATGGTATGGACCGGTGTGGTTCATCACCTGATCCTGGATGATTTTGATGCCCGAGCGATGCGCGGTCTCGACCAGTTCGCGCAGCTTGGCATGTGTGCCGAAGTGTTCGTCGACGGCGTAGAAGTCCTGCGGGTTGTAGCCGTGAAATCCGGTGCTCGGTTTGTCTTCCTTCAATTCGATCTGGTTGAGTTGATCGTAGTTGTCGTACCACGGCGTCAACCAGATGGCGGTGACGCCGAGCTCTTTCAGATAAGGCAAGCGATCGATGACGCCCTGTAGATCGCCGCCGTGGTAGTAGAACTTGTTCTTGCGATCGTAGAGGGCGCCACCGTTGTTTGCAGGATCGCCGTCGGCAAAACGATCGATCATGATGAGGTACATAACGTCGGCGGGTGAGAACCCCTGGAAACGCCCGGTGCGATTCAATGGCGCAAGCACGTCAAACCGCGCCCGCGCCGATCCCTTCGGAGTAGTGATCGTGATGGTTCGTTCTCCTGCTGACGCAACAAAAACATCAACAAAGACATACGTCCCTCGCTCATTTATCTTCGGTGGACCAACCACACGCAATCCCGGACTAACCTGCACTCGTGCATCGTGCAAATTACGTCCGCGAATCATGAGCCGCACGGGATTTACAGAACTTCGAACCCACCAGCTCGGCGGATCCACTTTGAGGATCTCAGGCGCCTGCGCTGCAACGGAAGAAATTAGCCACAGATTTACACAGAAAACACGGATTAGAATTTTTAAAATGGATCTGATCTGTGTCATCCGTGTTATCCGTGGCTTAATTTCTTCCATACAACTCCGTTAGTTTCTTGAGTCGAACTGCTAACTCATCCGTCAACGCGCCCGCCCCAAATCGCCACGCCCAGTTCCCTTCCGTGCTGTTCGGAAGATTCATGCGCGCCTCAGTTCCCAGGCCGAGCAGATCCTGCAAGGGAATGACAGCCGTGTTCGCGACCGAGGCCAGCACACCGCGGATGAAATCCCAGTGGATCTCTTCACCGTTTGTGTTCAGGTAATTGAGACAGAATGTTCGCTCGCGCTCGATCTGTTGTGCGGTCCGCGTCGAGCCCTCGCCAGCCACACTATTAAACCAGCCGACGGTCGTGTCGTTGTCATGGGTGCCGGTGTAAGCGACCACATTCGGAACGTAGTTGTGCGGCAGATCGATGTTCTTCGAATCACCACCAAAACCGAATTGCAGAATCCGCATCCCCGGAAACCCAAACTCCTCGCGCAGGGCGACGACATCGGGCGTGATCACGCCGAGGTCTTCCGCGATGATCGGCAGTTCGCCAAGCGTCTTGCGAATCGCCGTGAACAACTCTCTTCCCGGCGCTTCAACCCACTGCCCGCGTTCGGCGGTCTTGTCGCCGCCCGGAATCTCCCAACAGGCCGCGAATCCACGGAAGTGGTCCACGCGCGCGATGTCAACCACGGTCAACGTCGCCCGCACACGCTCGATCCACCACTTGAAGCCATCCGCCAGCATGCGCTCCCAGTTGTAGAGCGGGTTTCCCCAGAGCTGTCCGGTGCTGCTGAAGTAATCGGGTGGAACACCAGCGACGACGATCGGTTTGCCGTTCTTGTCTAACTTGAACTGCTCGGGGTTGGTCCAAACATCCGCCGAATCCTGCGCGACGAAGATAGGCAAATCACCTACGACTTTGACGCCATGCTCGTTTGCGTACCGCTTCAAAGCAGACCACTGGCGGAAGAAGAGAAACTGGTAAAACATGTGTGCTTCAACTTCTTCACGCAGTTCTTCACGAGCGTGCTCGAGGGCTGAAGGCGTGCGCCGCACCAGCGCCGGCTCCCACTCGTTCCAGGCGATGCCACCATGAGCATCTTTCAACGCGCGAAAGAGCGCGTAATCCTCGAGCCAGTGCGCCTGCTGTTGGGCGAAGGTTTCGAAGGCGCTGCGAAGCGCCGTGTCAGTGGTTTTCTTGTAACGTTCGTAAGCGCTGCGCAGGATCTGATCTTTTAGTTTGTGCGCTTCACCAAAATCGACTTTCGTCGCGCTACCGGATGCGGTCGGCGCTGACTCCAACAATCCTTCCGCGATCAACCTTTCCGGACTAACAAGCAACGTGTTGCCGGCAAACGCCGAATAGCATGCATAAGGCGAGTCGCCGTAACCCGTTGGCCCAAGCGGCAACACCTGCCAGAGACTCTGTCCGGCGGTGACAAGAAAATCAATAAACTTGTACGCCGCCGGACCAAGATCGCCAATGCCGTAAGGACCGGGCAGCGACGTCGGGTGCAGCAGGATGCCACTCGTCCTTTGGGTTAGATTTAAAGTTTGGTTACCCATCTATAAAACCATCCGCAGATTACACAGATTCTTTAAAAATCTGCGTAATCTGTGGACTAAAAAGCCCGAAATGCTATCGCGCCTTGCGCTGGAATCGAGATCATCGCCTGCCCGTTAACAACCGAATGGGCCTGCATCCCCCCAACGATCGCGTCCAACATCACACCATCCTTCACTCCAATCGAGCCCACGGGAATCGTCACTTGCTTCTTTTTGGCTTCACGATTGAACGCGACAACGATCGTCTTCTCACCAAGCTGGCGCGCGAAGACATAACTCTCGTCGTCATAAAAAAGATCGATCAACTTCCCGGCGCGCATCGCCGCATGCTCACGTCGCAGAGCGATCCACGCGCGCGTCCAGTCAAACATCGCGCGCTCCTTAAGCTTGCGCTCCCCGGCATTAAACGCAGTGCTCGGAAAGAAGCGACGATTGTCGGGATCTTCCTTGCCTTCCATCGCGATCTCTTCCCCCGCATAAAGCTGCGGAATCCCGCGCACGCTCAGCACGAACGCCGTGTGCATCATCGCGCCCGCGGTGGTTGCGCCTTCGAGTGACATGAACCGCGTCGTGTCGTGGTTATTCGCGAGCACCGTGAGCTTTGACGGCTCGGGATAGAGCGCGTCGTATTTCAACTGGTGGGCCAGGGTCCAGACCGGCGCTTTGTTGGTAAACACCTGAAGCGATGTATTCCACAAGGCAAAGTCAAAAACTGAATCGAGTCTGGTGTCGATATCATCCCAACCCGTGTGGCCACCGATAAAGAACGCCGTGTGTGCCGCATCGCGCTCGAAGACTTCTCCCACCATCCACAGCTTCGGATACTGCCGGTGCAGCGCGTTCGAGAGATCGCGAATGAAGAAGCGCGGCATGTACTGGATCGTGTCCTGGCGAATGCCGTCGATGCCGGTGACACCCACCCACCACAATGCGTTCTGGATCTCGTAGCGCGCGACTTCCGGTTCTTCCTGGTTCATGTCCGGCAGGTCGTCGTTGAACCAACCATCCAGGGTGTTGCGAACGTCGATCTGGTTCGAGTGCGGTGAGAGCAACACGCTGTTTCGAAACTTGTTGAGCTGATGCTTTGCGAGCGTGCCGTGAAACCACTGCGGGAGTGGCGGATCGTTGACCCACGGATGTTGTGAACCGACGTGATTCGCCACCTGGTCCTGGATGATCTTTATGCCGAGTGCGTGTGCCTTCTCGAGCAGCTCGCGCAACGTCGCCAGGTCGCCGAAGCGATCTTCGACGGCGTAGTAATCGATCGCGTGATAGCCGTGATAGTAAGTGTTTGGACACCAGGGTTTGTCACAGCGGTTTACACCGTTCCAGTTGTCGTACCACGGAGTTAACCAGAGTGCAGTGACGCCTAGTTCTTTGAAATAAGGAAGCTGATTGATGATGCCGCGCAGGTCGCCGCCGTGAAAGCCGCGCGGGTTGTTGCGATCGTTGGCTTCGGATGGCGAACCTTTTGGAGAGTTGTTCGCCGGATCGCCGTCGGCGAAGCGATCGATCATGATCAGGTAGATCACGTCGTCTGTCGTGATGCCTTGAAAGTGGGTGCGCGTGTCGAGTGACGATTCCAGATTGAAAGGGATCGAGGCACGACCGTTTGCGGTAGTGACGAACAGCTCGTAGTTACCGGGGTGTGCAGTTCGATTGATGTCTACGTCAACAAACAGATACGAACCTCTTTCGTTAACCCTGACCTTCCCCACTCGCAACGCCGGATTGGAAGAACTGACGCGTGCGCCCGCAAAATTCTGTCCCCTCACCAAAAGCCTGATTGGATTGATCGAGTGATTGGCCCACCACGAGGGCGGATCGACTTTCGTGACCGACGGCGTTTGACCGTATATCAACGACGAAAAGACAGCCACAAAAAAGCACAAAAAACTCAAAGAAAATCTTTTGTGGATTTTGTGCTGCTTGGTGGCTTTCATCAGTTGCCTGGCGTGCGGGGCTTCGCGCTGTCGCCGGAGGCCGCGGTGGGCAATGGAGGCAACGCTTCGCCATCCTTCGCCGGAGTCAACGGTGTCGCGCTGTGCCGGTTACCTTCGTCCAACCTCTTAAACTCCGCCAACTCTTTTTCCGCCTCGTCTTTCTTCTTCAACCGCGAGTAGGCAAGAAAGAGCTGGTAATGCACCCCTGGATCTTTCGCGTTCAATTCAGCGCCTCGAACCAGCAGCGGCACTGCCTCTTCGTAGCGCCGCAACTTCACCAGCAAACGTCCCAGATCGTGATACGACGGAAAACCTTTCGGATCGAGTTCGATCGCGCGTCGCAGTAAGCGTTCGGCTTCGACGTTTTCTCCACGTTGACTCGCGATATAGCCGAGATTCGCAAGCGCGTCAGGATTGTCGGGCTGAAGTTTCAGTGCCTGGCGAAACGCAGTGACCGCGTGGTCGTACTGTCCTTCAGCGCGCCCGGCATAGCCGAGCAGGAAATAGAGGTTAGCGTTGTCCGGATAACGCTCGAGCGCCTTCGTAAAAACTTCCCGCGCGCGGTCGTATCGCTGGCCGCGCACATTCGCAACACCGAGACGCAGGTGATACACCAGTTGTCCCTGCGACTGTTCGAGTGCCTTTTCGTAGAACGGGATCGACTTCTCCGCGAGCTTATTTTTCAGCAACTCCTCGCCGATCATGAAGTTCGCTTCCGGAAATGCCGGGCGCAGTTCGAGAGCCCTGGTCCAATGCGTCAGCGCCGCCTTTGTATCGCCCTGCGCGGAAGCGATCAGTCCTAGCCTGTAATAAGGATCGGCCTCGTTCGGCGACAACGCCGAGGCGGACGTCATCGCGTTTTGCGCTTCGTCGAGACGATCGAGGTTGTAGAGCGCCAGCCCCAGGTTGTAGAGCACCTCGTACGTTTGCGGCCGCAGCTCATTCGTGCGCTGAAACAAACGCACTGCTTCGGCATACTCGTGCGCCTCGGCAAGTTTTAGCGCGAGGGTAAACAGGGCCGCCGCGCCTGCCGTCTTTTCCAATAGCGGGACGGCGCGTTTGTAATCTCCGCGCGCAGCATACAAAGCACCGAGGTTGAAGCTCGCACGTTCGTGCTTTGGATCGATGCGTAGAACTTCTTCAAACTTCGCTATCGCCTCCGGCGCGCGATTGGTGCGCGCCAGGAGCACACCGTAGTTCGACAACGCGCTCACGAGTTTCGGCTTCAAACGCAACGCGGCATCGTACTGCTTCTCAGCTTCGGCGGCGTTGCCGCGTTGATCGAGAATCACACCGAGCAAACTATGAGCCTCCGCATTGCGCGGATGTGAACTGATGATTTTCCGCGTAGCCGCTTCCGCTTCTTCCAGTCGCCCAGCCTGGACCAGCGCACCTGCATCACTTAACAACGCATCGACGTCTGTTACCCGTTGCGGCGCTGCACCAACAACGAGCGACAGTGCGCAGATAAGAAGAAACGACTGAAGTAAACCCATGGACCTGATCCCAGCCACTACAAGCACAAAAGGCACAAACGCTTCATCGAAAGACGTTTGTGCTTTTTTGTGCCTTTTTGTGGCCTACTTTAGAAGATGAGCTTGAGGGAGAACTCCATCTGCCGGCGCCGCTGCTCATTTATATCGCGGCCAAAGTCGTTCGCGTTGTTGATGTCGCCATTCGGCGCGGACCGGTTCACGCGGTTCAGTACGTTGTAAGCCGAGAACCGGAACTGAATGTTGAACGCCTCACTGATCGCCGTAATCGGGAAGTTCTTGAACAACGAAGAATCCCAGTAAAACTGCGGCCGCCCGCGAAAGACGTTGCGCCCGAGACTGCCGATGTGCGGACTGTTTGGATCACTCGGAAAGATCCGCGTCTGCGCGCAACGAAACGCAGCGCGGTTCAACTCCAGTCCCTCGGCCTCCTGCGCCTGTGTCGGATTCGGATCGCCCAGAATATCCACGCGGCCACCGTTACACGTGACATTGAACACCGGACCACTCTGCCACGTGACGATGTTATTGAACTGCCATCCACCAATCGCAGCGTCGAGAGCCCGATTCATGTCGGTGCCCCAACGTCGACCTCTGCCGAGCGGGAAATCCCAAACGTTCGCGAAAGTGAAACGATGCCTGACGTCCGTTTCTGAATTTCCACGATCCAGCTCGGGCCTGGTCGGATCGTCCGGACCACAGTCACGCGCACTAGCACCGTTGTTACAGATGCCGCCAGGCGAGTCGTCAATCGCGTGCGCCCACGTGTACGACGCCAGCAACGATAGACCTTTAACAAATCGTTTCTCAAGCTTGGTTTGGAGAGCGTCGTACCTCGAACTACCAGTGTAGCGCGTGGCCGTAACGGGTCTCTCTTCGTTGATATTTGTCAGTATTACTTCTCTTGAGCCTGGACCACCTTCCTGATTGCCGGTGCCGATGTTCTGCAACACCAGAAGGTTTCGACCCAGTGATCCGACGTATGCAGCCTCTGCGAGCCAATTGGGCCAAAACTCATACTGCATGGTGAAATTGTACTGGTGGTACATTTCATCCGTGCGGTTCGGATCGTTGAAGAGAATGAGACCACCGGACGTGGGCGCCGGAATAGTGGTACCCGGCGCAGCCACGGTGAAAGGTGCAGTGGGAACGCCTCGGTCAAAAATGTTGCGGCTCAGGAAAAAACTCGGACAACCGCTCGGAGAAGTTATCGGCGTGCAACCATAACTGCCCGCGCCCGTGCCGGGATTGGCCGTGAGCGGTTGCGCGGCGCTGATGTCCGTTGAGTACAAAAGTCCGTAACCGCCACGCAGCACCAAAGTCTTATCGGCTTTGAGGCCACTGTAAGCGAAACCGATACGCGGTCCGAAATTGTTCTTATCGGTGTTCGCCAGATCGCGTCCGCCCGGCGCGTTGTCGCCGGCCATCTGAATGGTTCTGGTAGCCGGATCGAAATTGCCCTGTCGATCGAAACGCTCCGTCGGCGCAGTAAAGATGTCGTAACGCAGGCCCAGATTCAGTGTCAGATCGGAGTTGACTTTCCAGTCGTCCTGAACAAAGAAAGCCATTTCCTTGCTGGATTGGAAGTATGGACCACCCGGATCACCTCGGCCCACAAAGCCCGGCGCGTAGCCAAGCAGGAAGTTGGCCAGAGAGGAGCCGGTATCGTTTGGTCCGATACCGTTGTAATTGCCGGAAACGAAACCGCTGTCGGTGGTGCCGAACTGGTAGTTTCCCTTGGTACCGTTGTTGCGACCACCATCGTAGTTGCTGTTCTGCCGTACGCGATAGTCTCCGCCAAACTTGTAGGTTGAATTTCCCTTAACAACCGTCACCGCATCAGCGACATGGAAGTTATTCGAGAGGAAATAGAACGGGCCACCGTCGCCGGTAAACTCAGTCGCGCGATCGGTGCCTGTCAGTTCATCGACAATTCCGACCAGGACGATACCGCTGCTGTTGGGACCGAGGTTGATGTTCGGAGCACCAAGCTGCGCAGAGACTGTCGGACTAAATCCGCCGGTGCCATTGACGCCCGTATTGAAAATTCCGATTTGCACCCTGGTATATCCGAAACGCGCATCGTTCACGACGGTTGGCGAGAATATGTGCGTGTTGCCGAGCGTGAAGCCCTTAGAGTCGCCAAACTCATCTCCTGCTGATGGTCCGGCCGGCAGATCGTTGCCGTTCGGAGATGCGCCCAGCGGGAAGAAGTTGTCGCGTGACCGCGCTGTGTCGGATTTGCTGTAACGACCGAAGATCGAGTTGCTGTCCGTGATGCGATGATCGATACGGATATCGTAGCTATCCACGTTGGCGCCTTCTGTACGATTGGTCCGGAAGTTTCGTCCGGCACCCGGAAGGTCCGGCAACGGGAAAGCGTTGATATAGGCAAGAGCAAACGGCGAGAACGGACCGCAACTCGGACAATTGCGCAGATCGTTTCCGGGGATCGGTGTGCCGTTAGGCGCAAAGATCGTCCCGATCGGTGCAGTCACAGTGCCGCCGCCGGCGAGCCGGTAATTGCGCGACGTTCCTGGTCGCAGTAATTCACTAAAATCACCTACGCGCATTCTGGCAGTCGGTACCGGCACCGCCGTGTTCCCGTCACCGGCGCCACCGAAGATCGGCGTGCTGTTGCGCTGGCCGTTGAGCGAGAAAAAGAAGAACGAACGGTTCCTGCCGTCATAAAGCGATCTTCCACCCTCGCCGGGTCGCGGCAAAAAGATTGGACCACCAACTGTGCCGTAGTAGTTGTGTGTCACGTAATTCGGAACTGGCGGCGAAGTTGGATCGTCAAACCTGCTGGCCGCAGCACTCAGGAAACGTCCCTGATAAATCTCACCCACCGTGCCATGAACCTCATTGCCACCCGACTTGAAGGTAGTGGAAACGATGCCGCCACCTGCACGTCCGGATTCAGCCGAAGGCACGCTTGATTCGATCTTAAACTCGGCAATCGCATCGGGTTGCGGATAGATCGCGATCTGACCGAATTGAGACTCGTTGTTGTCGACGCCGTCGAGCGTGAAGTTGTTATTCGTTGCGCGGGCGCCGTTGATAACCAGAACGGAACCACCCGATTCGCGGAAACGGGTCGACTCGGTATTGTTCTGCCCGCCACCACCGGCAACGAAATTGCCGCCGCCGCCGAGCAGTCCGAGATTAGGCCGCGTCACGCCGGGAGACAGTCCCGCCAGCAACGTAAAATTCCGTTGTGGAAGCGGTAGATCGGTAACCTGTCGTCCCGTGATCAAATCGCCGCGGACGCTCGTCTCGCTTTCGACCAGTGGGGCTGACTCAGAGGTAACGGTCACTGTCGAACTACTGGCTGCGATGCTCCCAAACTTCACGTCGAGCGGCAGGCGCGCGTTGGTCTCCACTTGCACGGCTTCAACGGTGACTGTCTGAAAGCCGGAGGCTTCGACGGTGACGTTATAAACACCTGGCTCGAGGTTGGTGATGGTAAACGTGCCGTCATCGCTCGTCTCAGCCTCGCGAACCTCCCCGGTTTTCACACTGGTGACTTTGACCTGGGCTTTGGAGACGAGTGCGTCGTTAGGGTCTTTGACGGTGCCTACGATGGCGCCTTTGTTGGTTTGGGCCAGGGCGGCCGTGGCGAAAGTTAAGGTCAGCAGACCGAGCAGAAAGATCTGGCCAGTGTTGGCTAATAGCTTCCTCATTTTACGTTCCTCTAAAGGCTGGAAAAGCTGATAAAACGGCGTGATATGCAGACCACGCTGAGGCTCAAATTAGTTTGTTGTCTCAGCGAACGAAGTTTTTAGTACAGATTGCGCGGGCTGT
Source organism: Pyrinomonadaceae bacterium (assembly GCA_036379695.1). GTDB lineage: Bacteria > Acidobacteriota > Blastocatellia > Pyrinomonadales > Pyrinomonadaceae > PSRF01. Next base: position 16,909 of record DASVGE010000050.1, read on the forward strand.
CAACAGTTTTTTCAGCCACGGATTACGCAGATTTTACCGATCAGGCGGCGAAGGCGGCGGCGAACTTGCTCGCCAGGACGAGACTGAGGGCGCCTCTTAACGTGGGCTTTTCTCCGAGGGTCGAGGGGAGAATGCGGGCGGAGGGGAGGCCGCGACGGACGCTGTTGGCGATGGTTTCGGTCAAGGCGCTCTCGATCAGGTCCCAGGCGCGGGCGATCTCGCCGCCCACGACCACGGCCTCTGGACTGAAACCGATGATCAGGTTTGAGATACCGACGCCGAGATGGCGGGCGGTCTCGACCAGTGCTTCCCTTGCGTTCGCTTCACCAGCCAGGGCGCGATCCACGACTTCGATAAAGGTGATGTGAGCGTTGGCCGAAGTGGACGACAACTTCAAATAACGCGCGATGGCGGCACGCTCCGAGGAAAAAGCTTCCCAGCAATCGTCGCTGCCGCACGAACACGGCACCGGCGCGCCACGCCCGATCACCATGTGCCCAAACTCACCCGCGGCGCCGCGCTGGCCGCGATAAACCTGGCCGTCAAAAATGATCCCCGTGCCGACGCCTTCCGCCACTAACACGAGGATGAAATCTCGCGCGTCGAGCACCTCGGGACGGCCAAACCAGAGTTCAGCAAGCGCGACGGCGTTGGCGTCGTTGTCGATCACGACCGGGAGGCCGACGGCGTTTGAGATCATCTCGGCGATCGGAAGATCGCGCCAGAGGAAGTAAGGAATGTAGAGCGCGTTTCCGGTTGACGGATCGACGAGACCCGGAAGACTGACGCCGACCGCTTCGATCGAGCCTTTGTAACGCGCGGTGAAGTCGCTCACGATCTCGATCATCTGGTTGATGGTCTTGTCTGGATCGGTAAGAAACTCTTCCTGATCCATGACGCGTCCGGCGAGATCGCTGGTGGCGATCGTGGTGCAGGTTGGGGTGATCGAAACACCGAGTGCGATTGGTCCCACGGCGCGCAGCTTCAGCAACGTGGGCCGGCGGCCTCCGGTCGACTCCCCTTCCCCGACTTCTTCGACCAGTCCTTCTCTTTTGAGATCTTCGACGATGGCTGAGATGGTGGACCGCTGTAGCGCAGTTTCGCGAGCAATCTCGGCGCGAGAGATTGGTTCACGTTCGCGCACGTAGTTCAACACGATCTGCCGGTTGATATCCCGGATCGTGTTGAGCCGCGCCGCCTGTGCCTTTCTCAGATCAAGTCGTCGCAAATTCCAAACTCCAGTCGAACCATCCACAGATTACACAGATTACTTTCTGAATCTGCGAAATCTGTGGATTGCCTTTACTTACCCTGCGTGATCGTCATCATCCTGTCAACAGCGGGCACATCAAAGGTCTCGATGCTTCCATTGGCCCACTTAATTTCGAGTTTATCGATCTTTGTTGCTGCGCCCAGTCCGAAGTGCAACGTCAGATCGTTCTGCGAACAAAAAATCGCGCCACTCAAAACATCCTGTCGCTGTCGCACTCCGCCTGCTGTCAAATACACGACGCTGCCAATCGCGTCCTTCGGAGTCTTCTTCGCTACGTCGCCGATCAATCTTAGACCAAGCCAGTGTGCACTCGTCGTCGCAATGTTGCGCAACACGACCGGCTTCGTGTCGAGATTATTGATCACCAGATCAAGCCGGCCATCCGCATCAAGGTCACCAATCGCCAGTCCACGTCCGGGCCACGCGTTCGCCAGCGCGGTTCCTGGTGGTGCGCCGACTCGCTCAAACTTGCCCTTGAGGTTGCGGAAGAGCAACGCCTGCTGCGCATAACTCGTCCCCCACTGATGCTCGTCGGCAGCAGGATAAACATGCCCGTTTACCACAAACAGGTCCAGCCAGCCGTCGTTGTCGTAATCGACAAAACTCGTGCCCCAACCGAGAAACGGAATCGAAACCTCACCAAGACCCGCTTGAAACGTCAGATCCGTGAAGCTGTTATCGCCGTCGTTGTGGTAAAGCGTGTTCGAATCGTCAGAGAAGTTGGTGATATGAAAATCAACTCGGCCGTCGTTATCGTAGTCACCAACCGCAAGGCCCATGCCCGCCTGCTCGCGTCCGTTCTCGTTCAGCGCCACGCCTGACGGATAACCGATCTCCTCGAACGTTCCGTTTCCCTTGTTGATGTAAAGCTGGTTCGGCGTCGAATCGTTTACGACGATCAGATCGAGCAGCTTGTCGTCGTCGACGTGAACGAAAGCAGACGAGAAACCATAAAACTTTTCCGGATCGTGTACGCCGGCTTTGACGCTTACGTCTTCGAAGGTGCCATCGGCTTTCTGATGATAGAGCGTGTCGCCTTCGCCGGGCAGTCCACGCGGTCCACACATCACCGGCACACCGCGAAACTGGCAGCCCGCTACGCCTGACTTGCCAACGTCACCGGGCCTCGGCGGCAGACTGTTGAGATCGATCTGCACGTAACCGGGAACAAAAAGATCGAGACGGCCGTCGCCGTCGTAATCGCCCCAGCTCGCGCCGGTGCTCCAACCCTTGCGCGCCACGCCTGACTTTTCCGCGACGTCGGTGAACGTGCCGTCGCCGTTGTTGCGATAAAGACGCGAGACGCCGAAGTTGCCGACATACATGTCAGCGCGGCCGTCGTTGTTGTAATCGCCGACCGCGACGCTGAAACCCCAACGCTCGTTGGCTACGCCTGCTTTGTCGGTGACATCTTCGAATTTCCAGTTGCCGAGATTGCGATACAGCGCGGCGCGTGGAGCTTTCTCTTTGCCGCGCATGGCGGCGCTGGTCGAGCCGTTTACGAGGTAGATGTCAGGGCGACCGTCCGCGTCGTAATCAAAGATCGCTACGCCGCCGGAAGGAGTATCGAAGATGTAGTCTTTGGCGGCTTCGCCTGAGCGATGACGGAAGTTTGCGAGCGCCGTCTTATCGGTTACGTCTTCGAAGACGACGGGCGCGCTCGGATCGGTTATGCCGGTAGTGCGACGGGAGGTGTAAGTCGCCGGCGCTCCGGTTGAAGCGCCACCCATTGGCTGCTGCGTTTGCGCGGATAGCACAAGCGAAAACAGCAACGAGAAACAAACTAACGGTACAAGTCTGTGGCGCATCGCAATTACTACTTGGCAGCGATGACGACGTAGTCTTTGCCCGCGTATAGACGCACGCCACCGGGATCAGCAGACATCATCAAGGGGCGCGGGCGGCGCAGCGCTTTGTCGTTAGTGACTGGGACCGAGAGTAGATCTTTTCCGCCGAGGTCCATCACGGTCATCTTTCCTTCGGTTGGGAATCCAAACCCGTACGCGCCTGACGGCAGCGACTCGCCGTTGAGCGTAATTGGGGAATCAGTGATCAGGAAACCAACGTACTTCGCGCGAATATCGGCTGAGTAGCCTGACGTGTCAACGAGTCCGGAGATTACGTAGCGGTCAGTCCCGAAGCGTGCCGCAGCCGAGTTGCGCATCTGCGTTGGAGCGCTGAGGCCCTGAAAGTAAAACGCAGTCGGCACCACCCGCGTTAATTCCGCACCGGCAAGTATCTTCGCCCCCTCCTGCGCCACCACCACGCCGGCAGCCACGAAGAGCGCGATCACAATCAAAAACTGTTTCATCCAACTTTTCATCCGATTCACCTCGCGGCACACAATACCCACAAAGGCCCAAAGACACAAATCTTTTGCTGATTGGTTTACGCCCCGTTCAACGAAGCGTGATCGAAGAGAGCTTTGCCTCAAAAGTCGGAGTCACTCTTGGATCGGGTCAGTACAGGGAGCGGTAGCGACCTGGTCGGTGATCAGCATGCGATATTTCCTAAGATTTTGACTCCTGTGGTTCGACCAGGTCGCTACCGCTCCCTGTACTGACCCGATCCAAGAAAGCCATCGAAGAGCGATTTCGTCGCACGGTTAGCAATGTTCACTCGCGATCTGCGGCGAAGGCAATGCAGGCTTTCAGATCCTCAGTGCTTAGGTCAGGAAAATCTTCGAGTATCTGCTCTTCCGTCATATCAGAAGCGAGATACTCCAAAACTTCATAGACACAAGGTTTCCCGCCACGCTTATTGGGTCGATTGTGATGTAGTCGCGGTAATTCATGTTCTGAGACTGCAGGGTGAAGCCCTAACGCAAGCGTTTGTTAGCTTCGGCTGATACGAATGATCTCTCCCGCTTTCACCTCTTCGATTGCTACTCGCAATGCAGGGATTAGTGGCAACAACGTTTTTAGACGATTGTTTCTAGCCACCATCAGGATGATTCCGATATTGAAGTTTTTGAGGTTCTGCTGGAAGCTCAGGTTTTGATCTACCGTGAGAAAAATATCAAACTCGGTCGCGGCCAGGTTCAGTAGTTCTCCATTCTTAACACCGGACCATCCTTGCTCTGTAACAGTCACAACCTCATGATTGGCAATCTCTCGCTTCAACTTCCGTGGCACACATTCATCAAGCAGCACTTTCATAGTTTTGAGTGAGGAAGGAATCTTTCATCTTTTCAAGCACCTTGATTGCATGTTCCCTACTTACTGCCGGAAAATCGTCCAAAAACTCGTCCAGGGTCTCACCTTCTTCAAGATACGTAAGTAATGTCTGCACCGGCACGCGCGTCCCTGAAAAGACCGGTGTACCTCCAAGAATGTCTTTCGAACGCTGGACTAAAACCTCTTCAGCCATACAGTCACCTCACTCGAATCTTAACAAAGCATCGAGCTGAACCGGAAGGAGATGACATCAAAACTCACGTCGGTAGTGTCAGAATTACGGCGTGAGCGCCCACGCGACGCCGTCTGGTTGTTTGCCGACGACGAAGGTGCGCTCAATGGTTCCATTGACGAGGTTGATTATCGAAACGCTGTCGGCTCCGGGATGAGATACGAATGCGTGCCGGTTGTCGCCGCTGACTGTTACAACCTTGCCGGGATGAGGCATCGCGATCGTTGACACGATTGAACGCCGGGCTACATCAACAATAAAGAACTGCGAGTCGTTAACAACCACAACACGTTTGCCGTCGGGCGTAAATCGGAGGCGAGAAAAACTCGGCTGGTCTTTCTTTGCCGCGCCCAGGCTAATCGTCGCAGTCACAGTGCCTTTGGCTGCGTCGACAATTGAGAGTTTGTTCTCGTCCGCATCCGAGACCCAGACCTCTTTTCCATCCGGCGACACGGTAACGCCAAAGATAGTATTACCCGAAAACAACGTGCGAACCTGATTGCTTCTTCGATCAACCATGGTGAAAGCCTTCGCTTCCAGGTGTGGAATAAAAAGCTTTCGATCGTCTGGCGTGACTTCGACAAACCAGCCACCATCAAGCTTCAGGTCCCACGTCTTACGATCAGCGCCAGTGACGGCGTCCAGTTCCATGATCGATTTGGATCGAGCGCAAGCCACCCACAAGATACGTCCGTCGCGGCTCACGCGCGTATCGTGCGGGCTCTCGCAGGTTTTGAGTGTGCTCCTGACTGACAGAGTTCGAAGGTCCAGAACAACAATCGAGTTTCCGCGAGGTGTATTTGGCCCGGCACCGCTGTCGGAAACGTAAGCAAGTGTGCCGTCCGGCGATAAATTGATTTCATGCGGGCCCGCCGGACTAGGTAGTTTTGCGAGTACTTCCTGTGTGACTGGATTGATCACTGCTACCTGCCGTTCTCCGATCAATGAGACCAGCAGAACGCTCTTTTGACTCTCAGTGAGACAGACCACATTCGAGCCATCCGCAGTAGTAACGTAGATATGTATCGGACCATCACCGTCTGACGAGAACGCGATTCGCTTTGCATCCGGCGCCCAAACGCCGGCCCGCTCTGTCGCGCGCGTACTTGTCAGTCGTCGCACATTCTTTCCATCCGCGTCCATCACGTAAAGTTCTCGATTGCCATCGCGATCAGATGTGAATGTAATTTTCCTGTTGTCAGGCGACCAGAACGCAGCGTTATCACTGAACTCACTGGCAGCGACACGCCGAACATCGGCGCCGTCAGGTTTCATCGTATAGATCTGGTCCTTGCCCGTCCGGTCGGAGTAAAACAGCAGGCGCTTGCCATCGTGAGACCATTGCGGGAACATGTTATTACCGGTGAATGCGGCTGCGTTTGATTGGAAAGTTAAAAGGATGGCAGCTATTAGCAACCATTGCATAATTCAACTCCGCCCTTCAACAAACATTCATAAATCAGAATAAATCTTCAGAATTCGGGTAACTGGTACGTGCGAGTCGACGATTGAAACTTTCGTCAACTGGTTGGATGCAGATTCGGAAAGCGACGACTGCTGTCTTGAGATTCAAGTGCCGTCATGAACTTGACTGCATCCCTCCGGCTAATGCCGCCGGATGTGAGATACCGTCTCGCAAATCAAGCGCCCGATTCATGGCTTTTGCTCCCTCCACTCCGGCTATGCCGCCGGATGTGAGGCGAGGCTCTGCCTCGCCGTAGTAATTCTACCAGGGTTCTGGGCTAGGCCCCTGGTCCGGCCTTTGGCCCATGAACTTTTAGGGCCGAGCCCGAACCGGGGGCGCAGCCCATTCGGACTCTAAAGCGCACGGCGAGGCAGAGCCTCGCCTCACATCCGGCGGCGCAGCCGGAGAGGAGGGAGTCAAATTTCAGGATCGAGTTTGAGCTTTAACTACAAGTACAGCCTCAGCAGGAACGGTAAGACGGGGCGATGTAGAGCTCATAGTGTTGGACGGTGGGTTCAAACTCCAGCAGGAACTGCGCATCTTCAGGGTAGTACCTGGCCCTCGAAATGTCTGCTCCAGCGAAAGCCTCGATCACTTCCAGCGAATCCCAATGCGTAAGCGTCAGAAAATGCGCCTCATCACCATCCAAGCGTCGCATGATAAAAACACCACGGTTCCCCGGAGTATTTTGGTAATCGGGGACAGCTCGTTCCTTAAGAAACTCAAAGTACGCATCAGACTGCGCTGCTGTAGTTCGCCCATGCCATATCCGCGCGATCATATTCTCTCCAGCATTGCTTACAACTCTCAACCTTCTTCCAGCTTGAGCGTTATCGCCTCAACAGGACAAACCCAGGCCGCTGATTTGATCTGCTCAACATGTGTTTCAAAATATTTTTCAGCGCCTTTACGGATGCGAGGGACGCCATCCTGTGTCTCTTCCAGGACCTCCGGGCATTCGAATACACAAGCTTGTGAACAGGTACAAGTATCTGGATCGATGTAAATTGAAAGTATGCGAGCCATGTTAGATGATGGCGTAACTTACTCGCCGTCATACGCCCTTTGCAACTCAGCTAGATCAAACTTCTTCATCTTGAGAAACGCTTTGGTAACTCGGGCCGCTCTCTCGGAATCAGGATCCTCCAACATTTTGTCCATCGCCGTCGGGACGATCTGCCACGAGATACCATACTTGTCCTTGATCCAACCGCACTGCTCCGCCTCCGGAACCGCGGAAAGCTTTTCCCAGTAGTAGTCGATCTCACTCTGATCGTTGCAATACACCATGAAGGAGATCGCCTCATTGAAAGCAAAACTGTGCTGTTGGGCGGAATCCATCGCCGCGAACCACTGCCCCTCGAGCATGAAGTTCGTGAACATCACCGTGCCTTCCTTGTTTGGTTCCATCCCCGCCGGATAACGAGCGATCTCGCCTCGCTGCGCGTCTTTGAATACGGAGATGTAAAAATCGGTCGCCTCCTCAGTCTTCCCACACACATCGCCAACGAATAGCAAAGATGGAATCACGGTTGGACGTTGCTCGCCCTGGGGATTCGTGAGGATGAGTTGCCAGGGGACGCCGAACTTGTCCACCACCCAGCCGTAGCGCTCGCTGAACGGGTACCTGCCGATCGGCATGAGCACTTTTCCGCCGTGCGCGAGGTTCATCCACGCATCATCGATCGACGCCTTCGCGTCCGCCAACTGTGCCGGATCGAAATTCACCAGGAAGGAAATCGACGGATTGAACTTGAACATCGGCCCAGCGCTGATGGACATAAACTGGTGCCCACAGACATTAAACGCCACAACATCGCAGTCGCCTGACGGCGTGTCGTGCAGCGTCGTGATTCTGGTGATGCTTGAATTGGGAAAGACAGAGCTATAGAAGTCCGCCGCCTCTTTTGCTTCTTTGTCGAACCAGAGGTGCGGAACGATCTTTTGGGTCACTTCAGTTTGTATCCTCGTTTCGGAGATTTGGAGGATATTAACCCTACACCGAGGATATTTCGAAGTTGTGAGACTTGAGTAACCGGCACGCCGTTTTCCGACGTGCCCGGTTACTCAAGTTATTGGGCGAAGTGTAAGGGTTACGAAACCAGGTATCCCCAAACACTCACCTTTCTCGCCACCGCCGCTCGATTGTAGACAAACACTTCAACGAATGGTCCCATCACCGGGAACCTTGCCAGGTAGCTGCTAATGTTATGAGGACTGCCGTGCCAACTACCTCGACCTGACACTTCGATGAAGTTGGTGCCCTGTGGACTCGTGACGTTCTGCTCCAGGTTTACATATCGCCGCGCTCCCATGGTGCCATTTCCATCGAAGGCAAAGATTACGCCCAGGTCCACTGGCGGTTCGTCTGCGGCGGCCTGGCTGAAGCGGACGAAGATGTTGATGTATCGATAGTGATCGATGTTTGTATAAGGTGGCAAACTGATCCCGACATTAGGTGGCACCTCATGATCGGTAAGGAATCTAACCACTTTGGTGCAAGCCGGGTTGCACGGTCCCTGTGTAGGTACGGTACTCATATAAAATCTCCTTCAATCGCATAGAGTGAGTGTGAAACATCTACCTCTATGCGATTTAGAAGGAGTTTTGTTAGCGCTTCGCGCGCAACGAGATCTCGATGCGCTCGGGTTTAGTCGATCTTCTCCGCACGAACAACTGCCGGCCCGTGTCCGTGGTGAGCCAGATCTGCGAAAGCGAATACTGCTCGCCGTACTTCTTGAAGACCAGCCGTTCGACAGACTGCGAATCGTTCGAAGTGAGTGAGAGCGGCGCGTTCAAGATCACGGCTGAGTTGTCGTCACTGCGACGCAGCATCACGTTGTTGCCAGACAGACGCTTGATAGCGTAAACGCCGGGCTTCAACGTCGCGTTGCCGGCCGAAAACTCGAAAGGAATATCCACTTCCACCCTGCTCGGTGCCTGTGCCTGTACGCTGACCACTGCCAGCCCGAAGAAAACCGCAAAAATCGCGAACACTCTATAAATTTGATTTCTCATAACTAACCTCCACTTACTACACGCGACAGTCCTGCGAAAACGGGCTCAAACAAAAATGGCCGCAAAGAGGCACAAAAAGCAGCAGCCACAAAAAGGCACAAAAGGCACAAAATAAAAACTGAGGGATGACGCTGACGTAGGGCTCGATTGCCCAACTCAAAAATCTGCTTTTGTGCCTTTTGTGCCTTTGTGTGGCTTGTTCTATCCTCCTTGTTGTGGCGAGCCAACCAAACATCACGGAACTGCTCGTTGGCTATGGCCGTGGCGACAAGGAAGCGCTCGACCAACTGATGCCGATCGTTTACGAGGAACTCCGCCGACAGGCCGCACGTTATCTGCGACGCGAACAGGCCGGACACACGCTGCAAACAACCGGGCTGATTCACGAGGCTTACGTGCGCCTGGTAGACCAGCGTCACGTGCAGTGGCAAAATCGCGCACACTTCTTCGGCATCGCGGCGCAATTGATGCGACGTATCCTCGTGGATCACGCGCGCACGAAGAAGCGCGTCAAACGCGGTGGCTCCGATGTCAGGGTTTCACTCGACGACGCCAACGTGGCAGTGAAAGGTCAGGATCTTGACGTCGTCGCGCTGGATGAAGCACTGCAACGACTGGCCCAGATCGACGAACAACAAAGCAGAGTCGTCGAATTACGTTTCTTCAGCGGCTTGACGGTTGAAGAGACTGCCGAAGTGATGGGAATCTCAAAGGCCACAGTCAAACGCGACTGGAGCATGGCCAAAGCCTGGCTCCATCGCGAACTCAGTGGCGACAAATAGATGAGCGAGACCGATCCGCAACGCTGGCAGCGCGTGAAGGAAATCTTCGAAGGCGCACTCGAAAAGCACGGCGCCGAACGAGAAGCGTTTCTCGATCGCGTTTGCAACGGCGAGACCGAGGTGCGCGACGAAGTCGAATCGCTGCTGCGCTCATACGAAGTCGCCGGCAGTTTCATGGAATCTCCGGCAGTCGCGCATGCCGCTGACACACTCGAACAGAAACTCACCGCCGGTCAGCGAGTGAAGCACTACCAAGTCGTGAATCTCATCGGCGAAGGCGGGATGGGTGAAGTCTATCTCGCAACGGACACGATTCTCGGTCGTCGCGTGGCATTGAAAGTCCTTCCCGCGTTTGTCAGCAAAGATCCGGAACGACTGCGCCGCTTCACACAGGAAGCACGCGCGGCCTCACGACTGAGTCACCCAAACGTCTGCGTGGTCCATGAGATCGGCGAAACCGACGACGGCCGGCCGTTCATAGCGATGGAGTACGTCGAAGGCATGACCTTGCGCCAGCGCATCCGCAGTCACGCGCTGAAACTCGGCGACGTGCTCGACATCGCGATTCAAGTCGCCGAAGCACTGACCGCCGCACACGAAGCAGGCATCGTTCATCGCGACATCAAACCCGAGAACATCGTGATCCGTCCCGAAGGCTACGTGAAGATCCTCGACTTCGGGCTCGCGAAGCTGACGGAACGTCACAAGGGTGCAACTCACACCACGATGTCTACGCTGTTGTTCCACTCTTCACCGGGAACGGTGATCGGCACGGCGGCTTACATGTCGCCTGAGCAGGCGCGTGGCGTCAGCGTCGACGAGCGCACGGACATCTGGGGCCTCGGGGTCGTGCTTTACGAGATGGCGTCAGGGCGCCCGCCTTTCACAGGCGAAACTGCAACGGACGTCGTCGTAGCGATCGTCGAGAAAGACCCGCTGCCGATTTCTCAACACGTCGAAGGTGTGCCGCCGGAGTTGGAACGAATCGTCAAAAAGGCGCTGCGGAAAGATCGCAACGAGCGTTACCAGATCGTGAAAGAACTCGCGATCGATCTGCGCAGCCTGCGTCGTGAGCTTGAAGTGAATTCCCTGCTGGAGCGTTCGATTGCGCCGGGTGTTGGCTCAAACAGTGAGTACGCGAGAGCTTCGACTCGCGACAGAATCGTCGAGACTAAAGAACAACAGGCACGCACGACAATCGAGCCCGCGCGAAATCGCAACCAGACCTGGATCGTCGCCGTTGCGGCTGCAATCGTGCTAGCCGCCGTGGGCTTTGGCATCTACAAAATGCGCCAGCGCAGTGAACCCAGGATGCGCGTGCCGTTCGAACGGGTCGAAGTCACAAAACTAACCACCAACGGCAATTCATTGATGGCGGCAATCTCGCCCGACGGCAAGTATGTTGCTTACGTGATCAATGAAGCCGGGAAGCAGAGTTTGTGGCTGCGCCAGGTGGAGATCAACAGTAATGCGCAAATGATAACTCCGAGAGAAGGACGTTATCTCGGAGTCGCCTTCGCGCCCGACGGAAACTTTATCTACTTCGCCTACGCCGGATCGGATCGCAACGACGCAGGACAGGTTTACAGGATTCCGGTGCTCGGAATCGGCGCCGTCGCGACCAGGGTGGAAGGGTCGGATGGACTATGGACCACGTCGCACGATAACAAGCGAATGGCTTTCATTCGCTACGATCCGGCAAATCAGACAGACTCACTGATAGTCGCGAATGCTGACGGCAGTGGCGAACAGATCGTCGCCACGCGCAAATGGCCCGAACATCTCGGACTCGACATTCTCACAAAACCCGTCTGGACTCCGGATGACAAAGCATTGCTTTTGCCGACGATCAGTTCGGATCCGGAAAGTAGTAACAACGTCGCCGTTAACTACACGATCAAGATCTTCGAAAAGGATCTGGTCACTGGCGCCGAGCGAACGATCCCACTCGATCCACAAAGATTCGACGAGATGGGACGCGTCACCATGTATCCCGATGGCAGCGGCGTGATCCTGCTGGCGAAGGCTTACGGCGCTGCATTCGTGCAAGTCTGGCAACTACTGCGCGACGGCACCAAACGAACCATCACAAACGATCTCGCTGACTACAACGAACTTAGCCTGCGTTCAGACGGCAGTGCTTTTGTCACCGTGCAAAAACAAACGCTCTCGCGACTGTGGATGCTTCGGAAGGGCGAGACAAAGCCGGCGGCGATCACGTACGGCACCAGCAGGTATTTCGATCTGCATGTGTCGCCGGACGACAAGATTCTCTACGCTTCGGACGCCAGCGGCATCGCGGATATTTATGAAGTCTCAACCAGCGGCAGCGATGTGCGGCAGTTGACGTCAAACGGGCAGCGAAATTACGGGCCCACAGTGTCGCCGGACAATCGCTACGTCGTGTTTCACTCAAATCGTTCCGGCGTGTTTCAGATCTGGAGAGTCGATCGCGACGGCTCAAGTCCGAAACAGCTCACGTTTGGCGGAGAGAGCACGTGGGCCACGATTACGAACGATAGCAAGTGGGTCATTTACCAACATTTCGAAGCGGGCACGCCTCATTCGCTATGGCGCGTATCGATTGACGGCGGCACGCCCGAACAACTGATGCACGAGCTGACGATCAGGCCAACGATCTCACCCGACGGCAAGCTGGTCGCTTTCTGGTACAACGATCAGAAGGGCGACTCTCGCTGGCGTCTGCGGGTGGCGCAGGTGGACAATGGTGCTACTGTTAACACATTTGACGTCGCGCAAACGGTGCAGGTTCAATGGGATTCTCCTTTGCGCTGGAGCCCCGACGGTCGCCAGTTGGTTTACGTTGATCACAGCGGCGGGATCGACAACCTTTGGGGACAACCAATCGACGGCGGTGCGCCAAAACAGTTGACCAATTTTGAAGACAGCCTGATTTTGTCGTTTGGCTGGTTGAAGGATGGCAGCCTCGTGGCCTCGCGCGGCGTGATCACGAGCGACGTGGTTTTGATCAAGGATGCAAATCGATAATTTGGAGAGAAGATGGCTGATACGAAGCGTGTGGGGGTTTTGACGGGTGGTGGTGATGCGCCGGGGCTGAATCCGGCGATCAAGGGTTTGGTTTATCGTGGCTCGGAGCTTGGGCTCGAGGTAATCGGATTGTTCGACGGTTGGAGGAGCTTGATGAATCCCGCTCCCGAGGTGCTGCCGCTCGATCGTGAGACAGTGCGTCGCTGGGATCGTGATGGTGGCACCAACCTCGGTTCATCGCGCACCAATCCTTTCAAACAGGTGAACGCGGAAGGTGAAGTACAGGATCGCTCGCATGAGGTGATCGAGAATATCGAGCGACTGAAGCTGGATGCGCTCGTCGCTTGTGGCGGTGAAGACACGCTCGGTGTAGCAGCTATTCTGGCGGAAAGAGGCGTGCCGATCGTCGGCGTACCTAAGACCATCGACAAAGATCTCGCGGGCACTGACTACACGCTCGGCTTCGACACCGCACTGCGCAATATCTCCGAAGTCATCGAACGTTCGCGCACACCGGCCGGATCGCATGGCTGGGTGCAGATTGTCGAAGTGATGGGCAGGCACGCGGGACACCTGGCGCTCTGGTCGGGCGTGGCCGGGCAGGCGCACCTGATCCTGATACCGGAACATCCGTTTCGCTACGAGCGCGTCTTTCACTTGCTCACGGCGCGGCTGGGCGAATCGGATCTGAGCCGGGGTTTGTCGGTCAGGCCTCGCTATTCAGTGATCGTCGTGGCTGAAGGTGCGCGTGCAGAAGATGGCGAGATGGTCACGATCGACGATCGCCACGATGCGTTCGGGCACGTACGGCTTGGTGGCATCGGGGAAGTGCTGGCGCGCAGAATCGCGGCGGAGACGCCTTACGAAGCGCGCGCGGTGGTGTTGGGCCATCCGCAGCGCGGCGGGCCACCGAGTCCGATCGATCGCGTCATGGGGATGTTGTTTGGAGCGCGCGCGGCGGAAGCGGTGGCGGAGCAGCGTTTCGGGATGCTCGTCTCCGCGCGTGGCATCGCACCAGCCTGCGACTTCTCCCTCGTAGACATCTCAACCGTACGAGGCAAGATCAACCTCGTAGACGTTGAACGTTACTACGATACAGAGCGATACCACTTGAAAGGGATCGGAATGTAGGCCACGGATTTACACGGATTGTTTACGGATTTAGATCCGTCATCAATCCGTGTTTATCTGTGGCTCGGTTTGAAAGGTTCGTCGTGCGTAAGTCGCTGGTGAACTCGCGCCACCAGATCCGGTATGGTCGGATCGTCGCTCGACTTCGGAACGATCTTTGGATCGGGTGCAATCACCGGGCGGATCATTTTCTGCTGGAGTTGCTCGCGGGCGTCCATCATCCAACCGAAGCCTCTGAAGATGTACGTCAGTAGCGTGCGATCGGCTTCCTCAATCCCCAACGCTTCCTGAACACACCACGCGCCGAAGTCGGTATTCGCCGTCAAACGTAACGGCGGACTGTCTTCTTTCCCGGGCTTGAGCACTCCCTTAACAAACGCAGTGAGATAGATGAGCCTCGCGATCGAAAGTCGCTCGTGTTGTCGCGGCGTGATATTCAACTCGCCTGCATCGATCGCCTTGAACACCGGATCGATGTAGATCGCCGGTCGCGGATCCTGTTGCACCTGATTGCCTCTGCCGGCGGCCGCGATTTCCGGATGGCCAAACGTCGGCAGTCCGCCGGTCAACATCTTCTCGCGAATCCTTTCGCCGCGCTGCTCGGGCGTCAGGGACTCAAGCTCCTGAACAAAATCAGACATATCGTGAATCGCGCCAAAGTGTCGCGCGCCGTCGAGCGCCATGTGCGAAGCAATGAAAAAGTCGATCACGGAAAACGTGTGCAACGTCGCCATGTAACGAGCCACCATGTTCGAGCCGGCGGAGCCGTGGTGGATCTGGATCGTGCCCATGCGTTCGAGGATTTCGCATTCGTGTTCGTTGGCGTGATGGCCGAGGATGAGACTGTAGCTCACCTGAAATGCGTTTCTCTTTTGCTTGCGCTCATCTTCGATAAACTGCCGCGTCGAAGTCACCAGATCGTTATCGGCAAGCTGCGGATTCCCCTTCAACAGATGATTCATGTAAGCCGCAACTCCGCCCACCGCGACACTCTTCATATGTACGGCGATCATCTCGACGAGCAGCGATTCCGAATCGCGTTCGTCGTGAAGGCCGCGATCCTGCGTCTCGTGGCGGCCATGCTTCGCCTTGTCGAGAATCGCGAGGTGGTGCATCGCCACTTCGGGACCAAGTCCCGGATACTTTCTAACAAACGTCGCAATGTCTTCGATTACGGGACCGACACTCTGAAAAAACTTCTGATCGATAAAAGCCGCAAGGTTTCCGGCTGAGCCTTTTTCACCGAAAAGACCGGTGAAGATAACGTCAATTGGACCAATCTTGCCGCTCACGATGTCTGACTCGTGTACCGAGCCGCGAATCGCGAACGATCTGATGTCGAGTGTGATAGTGGTGCCGTTGCAATCTACGGGAGTGTGGTGCAGTACGGGGTTAGCGATGATGCCGGTCGAGGCGGGCATGGTGGAAAAGTAGCCGAGTGTGGTGGCAATTGGTTTTTCACCCAGTTCTTCCGCCCTGGCGATGGCCTGTTTTACGGGATTGAAATCAGGCGGCGATGGCACCATCGCGAAAATCTTGTCATTCGAGTCTTCTTCCATGACCAAGCGATCCTTTTTTATTTTGGTCTAAGCATAGCGATTATTGGGCGTGGCAACAACTATCCACAGATTACACAGATTGATTTTCTAGAATCTGTGTAATCTGTGGATGTATGTGTGAAGTGAAATTTGAGTGCTGGAAACGGACGTGCTCATCAAGAGCCTTCAGATTGCAAAACCGTCAGGCTCCTGATGAGCTTTTGAGCGTCAGTTGGGGCCGGCTCAGCTTCTCGGCTCCAAACGGCGGTAAAAATTACCGCGCTTTCTTGATAGCAGCAGACGCGAGATCCCGGCGCTGCTCGATGCCAGGACTGCGGATCTTCAAACGCAAGACGCGATTGCTGCTCGGATGAAATGCTCTGCGCCCGTCTGTTAGTAATGACTGGAGAGCGTCATTTTGTGTCTGCGTCGTTGAATTTTATTTTCGTGTAAGCGGACTATAAGCGAAAAGGCGCGACGGTTTGGCCGCCGCGCCTAATCTAATTGTGGTTATCGTCCTCACCCCGACAACCACAGTTGATGGAAGGATTCACCAACCATCTGATTGGGAAGACTATAGTCCTCATTGCGAAGAAATGCAAATGCGTTTTATCTGGTCCTACAAATCGGGCTACTTCACTAACATGCTCCACAACCACAGCGTCAAAAAGAACCCATAAAACAACGCGAGGGCGACGAGTGCGGCGCGTCGCCAGAGCGGCGGGCGCAGTGCCACCGGCAACAGTCGTGTGTTGATGTAAAGCAAATGCAATGAACTGATAATAAAAACTATACCCGCCATATTTGCGCTCAACGCGAGCAGGATGATGGGCTGTGTCAACCGCAACGCGATGATGCCCCAGAGCGAGATCATCACCAGCACTGTGTAATAGACCACGCGTACGTCTCCACCGCGCCACGCACGGATCCGCGCGCTGCCCGTCCAGAGAATGTCAGTCACGGCGCGTGTCATTCCCTCGAGAATGTCGAGCTGCGCCTTGAAGAGTATCCACACGCCAAGAACAGCGATCACGCCGCCGAAAATTGCGCCCTTCTGCGTCGCCACTGCCTGCGCCAACGCCGCTGCGATGCCGAGCCCGCGAATATCAGTACCCGCCGGCACGAAAGTCACGTAGAGCAACGCGGGCAACATCATGCCGAGCACGGCTCCCGTGAAGAAAACTCCCCACTGGTCCACACGTATGATTCGCCACCATCCGCGCCAGCGTGCGAGCGACTCCGCATCCGGTTCAAAAGTGGCTCCCGAGTGAGCCAACGCAACCTTCTTCCCACCGACGGCCGCGGGAATGAAACCGACGCTGCTGCTCATGCCATAGCCTTTGTCGCGCGCCCAGTTGCTCAACGTCAGATTCGCAACCCCGCCACCACCCGCATAAGCAGCAAAAGCGCCGAGCAGGAAGAAGTCAGCTCCGGCAGGAACCAGTTGAAACGAACCTGTCTTCATGTCGAAGCCGGCGAAACCGACGAGGGCAGCGCCCCACGTGGAGAGCGGGACGAAGAGGATGGCGAGTATTCCCAACCCGGCGATGATGCACGCAACCATGATCCAGTTGAGAACTTCGAGCGTGCGCTCGATGCGTCGTCCAACCAGCAGGATCAGACCACACAGTAGATAAAGACCGACGCCGATGGCGTAAACCATCCCCGCTTCGCCGGCGGCCGGCAAACGCTTCGCGGCGAGAAAGAAAACTGCGCCCGCAGCCGCGCCCGCCCAACCCGGCCATCCCATCTGGAGAAAGTAAAGGACGGCGTAGAACCACGCCCAGAAGGTCGAATGTGGTCGAACGCGCATGAATCCGGTGACGGCGGGTTCGCCGGTCGCCATGGTGTAACGCATCAACTCGACGTTGAGCAGTGTCTGTAGCAGCGCCGCGAGACCCACGATCCAGAGCATCGAAAGACCGTATTTCACAAACGCTGCTGGTCCAAGCAGGAATTCGCCGCTGCCGATTGATGCTCCGAGCACGATCACGCCCGGGCCCACTGCGTTGAACCACTGGAGACCGCGCGGTCTCGGAGCGGCCGGCAGTTCGCCGATGCGCCATGGATCTAGACCGGACCGTGCTTCTGGTGCTGTTTGGGTGGCAGTTTGTGTGGTGGCCATAGTTTTGGAGGGGAGAAGCATAATGCACTTGTGATTTTCTTTGAACTGTTAGTATGGTTTTATCTCCGTAACGCGGATAAACACAGATGAAGACGGATAGTATTCATGTCGCTACGCCTGCGGATGCGGCGCAGATAACGAAGGTGATCAACTCGGCGTTTCGCATCGCTGAGGAATTTTTTATTGACGGCAACCGGATCACGCAAGACGAGGTCGAGAAGTTGCTCGGGAAAGGCGCTTTTCTGGTTGCGGGAAATGGCGACCAGCTTGAGGGCTGCGTCTACGTCGAGATGCGTGGCGAGCGATCTTACCTCGGGCTGTTGTCAGTCGATCCCGAGCGCCAGCAAGGCGGGCTTGGATCGCTGTTGATGAACGAGGCGGAGCGTTACTGTCGTGAGCAGGGCTCGAGCTTTATGGATATTGTCATCGTCAGTTTGCGTGAAGAGTTGCCGGCGTTTTATCGCAAGCGTGGCTATGTTGAGAACGGAACGACGCCGTTTCCTCCGGACGTGGAAACGAAGATACCGTGTCACTTTATTAACATGGCTAAGTCGTTATAGCAGGTCTTGATCGTGGGAAAAGAACAACCCGAAGTGCTATCGATCGACGGACGTGAGGTTCAGATCACGAACCCGGGCAAACCTTACTTCACCGTACAAACAAAACTCTCCAAACTCGAGCTCGTTCGCTACTACCTGTCGATCGCTCCCGGCGCGCTCGCCGGTATTCGCGATCGACCAATCGTTCTGAAGCGTTTTGTCGACGGCGCGGAAGGGCAGGCGTTTTATCAAAAGCGGGCGCCCACGAATCGGCCTGAGTGGCTGCGCACGACGACGTTGTCGTTCCCTTCCGGTCGCGAAGCGGAGGAGGTTGTGGTTGACGATGCCGCCGGGCTGGCGTGGGTCGTGAACCTTGGTTGTATTGAGTTGCACCCGCACGCGGTGCGCGCGACGGATCTGGACCATCCGGATGAGTTGCGCGTCGATCTCGATCCTGGGCCGGGTGTTGGTTGGGAGGACGTGCGGTTGGTGGCGCTGGAGGTGAAGGCGCTGCTTGAAGAGATGGATCTGCGCGGCTGGCCCAAGACCAGTGGGTCGCGCGGGATGCACGTCAACGTCAGGATTCAGCAGCGTTGGAATTTCGGCGAAGTGCGGCGTGCGGCGGTGGCGTTGTCGCGTGAGATCGAGCGCCGGCTGCCGAAACTGGCGAGCTCGAAGTGGTGGAAAGAAGAGCGGCACGGCGTGTTTCTCGACTACAACCAGAACGCGAAAGATCGCACGACGTGTTCGGCGTATTCAGTGCGTCCGTTGCCTGACGCGCGCGTGTCGACACCACTGCAATGGGATGAAGTCGCCGACTGCGATCCGGCGGACTTCACTGTACTCACCGTGCCGCAGCGTTTGGCGGAGTTGGGAGATCCACACGCGGAGATGGACGCGCACGCCGGTTCACTCGAAAAGCTTTTAGAACTCGCGGACAGAGACGAAGCCGCAGGTTTGGGTGATGCGCCATGGCCACCGCACTTTCAGAAAATGCCCGGCGAAGGAAGTCGCGTCGCGCCGTCACGCGCGAAGAAGGCCGCGACTAAGCCGAAGCGAACGAAGATGCCGCTGATCGTCGTGGCCAACTCGCCTGATAAGAAAGCCGCGCTGGAAGGATTGGAACGCTGGAAAGCAAAACACCCGAAGGTCGCGAAGCTTTTGGCTGTCGATGACGTGCTGGTGGATTCGATGCGTGGCCGTTCCTCGACGTGGACTCGGATCAGAGTCAATTTACGCAACGTTCCCGAGAAACAACGGCCACCACAGGAAACTCCCGATCCGGACGACGACCCCACCCGTGAGTGGCGCGAGGCACACCGCAAAGGTGAGAGCGGATCGGTTTGAATGGGCGCCTCCTTGGAGTGCGGTGCCTTGGCACCGCTTTGGTCTG
>DASVGE010000051.1:0-12907 GCA_036379695.1 Pyrinomonadaceae bacterium
ATCGAAACGTCCCGTCGGCGGCGCATCGTCAGCGTAAACATTACCGTCGTTGAACGGAGCCGCAGCGCGATCGAGCAGCTTGTCGAGAAACGCTCGATCGTTCGAGATGCCAAGCTCGTAACCAATACTCGCGATTCGAGCCGCGACGCCGAGGTAGTTATCCGGCAGATTAATGACGCGGTTCGTTTTTGGATCGTAGAAGCGCTCGGGATTGAGCAACGAGCGCCACGCTTTCTGCTCCTCTGCGGTCAACCCCTGCCACAGCGGATTCGTTTTCAAGTCGCGCCCGAAGTGACGCAACGCAAGCGCCGCATAAAGTTGCGAGAACGCCTTGCTGCCGGCGCGCGACTCGATCAAACCAATCTGTCCCACCCACTTCGCGAGATCGCGCCCCGCCAACTCACGGTTCCCCGTCGTCTCTGCGTAAGCAGCAAGCGAACGCATGAACGTTCCCCACGAAAACTCGCCCGTCGTCGGCACGCCGAGAATCCGATCCGGCGGTGGATCCAGTGTCTTGATCGCAGCCAGATGTACGGCGAGCTCTTTGCCGAGAAACGTGTTTACCTCATCACGCAGGCTCGCCGTCGAAACCGTATTCGCCTGAGCGGTGACATACAAAGGAACACAGATGACAAAGAAAAAGACTGATTTTAATCCGTTAATCATCCGTGTGAATCTGTGGCTAGAAAGTTAGTTTCAACCCAAACTGTATATTGCGCGGTGGACCAGACGTCGAGATCGTTCCGAATGCCGCGCTGCTGAGATTGCTCTCCAGATCGCGGAAGTTGGTCCGGTTGAAGGCGTTGAAGATATCAGCCTGGAACCGCAGTTTGAACCTCTCCGTCAATCCAAAACCGCGGCGCAGCGAAAAGTCCCACGTCTGTGCGCCCGGTCCCAGTATGGTACCCACGCCGCACGTGCCTCTGCGCGTGTCAGGAGCCACGGCAAACGCTTCGCGCCTGGCCCAGCTATTTGGACCACGCTCGCCCTCAGCGAACAGCACATCGCTGCTCACGCAATCAGCGCGTCGATTTCCGAACGCGGGATTGCCGGTTGCACTAGCCGTCAGATATGGTCCTGATTGAAGCCGCGTGATACCGCTAATCTCGTAACCATCCAGCAAAGCCTTCGCGAAGCCACGAGTGCGACTGAACATCTTCAAGGTGTAAGTGTACGTTAACGCAAACACGTGACGGCGGTCGAACGTCGCCGGTCCGTAGTTGAATTTCCGGTTGAAAGGATCTTCAGGGTTGTCGTTGAAGCCGCTCGCATCCGTGAGCACCTTCGACCAGGTGTACGACATGGTCATCAGCAAATCGCCTTTGCGCTTCGCCGCGTAAAGCTGCATGCCGTGATAATTCGACGTCGAATCACTCAGCCGCATGCGAATCGCCGTGTAGCCTTTGAACGGTCGCAACGCATTGACGTTGACGTTCGGCCCCGGCGGAAGGTTCGCGCGAATCTGATCGAACGTCGGCTGATTGATGTCCGGCTGGCGGATCAAATGTCGACCGAGATTAGCTACGTAAGAACCCTCGGCGAAGATTCCGTACGGAAGTTCGCGTTGTACGCTGAGGCTGTAGCTCATCGTGTAAGGCGTGTCGAGTTTCGGATTGACCGCGTTGATTTGAGCAAACGGCGCGAGCGTCGTCGAACCGCCGGTGATGTTGCTCAGGTTTGCGTTTTGAAACTGCGCGCTCGTCGCGTAAGGCGGATTGCTGAGCGACGGAAAGATCAGATTGCCTTCGATGCGATCGTAGTACATGCCAAAGCCGCCGCGAATCGAAGTCTTGTTGTCGTCAAAGGGTGAATAGGCGAAGCCGACTCTAGGCATGATGTAGTGATGCGGTTCGTACAGGCCACGCGGCGCACCGTTCGGCACAGCTTGAACCGCCGCGGAGTCTCCGCCGGGTACGCGCCCGAGTTCTTCCGGCGGCACGCCATCGCCGGCGCGAACGAGACCGTTGAAGCGATTCCCACCTTTGGCCGGATCGATGTTTCCATTCGCGAGAATCGTGACTGCCTGAGCCGGGTTGTATAGCGACGGGTCGAAGTTCGCGAGATTGTTCGCCTGCGTGTAGATCGGCAGGCCGTACTGATAGCGCATGCCGAGCTCGAGACTGAGCTTCCTGTTTACTTTCCAACTATCCGCCACGAAAGCTTCGGTCTGAGTGAAGCGGAAAAAGCCGACCGGATCGAGCGCTTGCTCGCTGTACGTGCGGAAGTTTCCGAGCAGCGCGTCGGCGAAAGAGTTGTTGCTCGTACGCGTGTTACCGCCGGTGTTGAAGTCTACCTGGCCGGCGTAAGTCGTGCGCGCGTTTTGATCGATGCGATTGCGCGTGACGCTCAGGCCGGTCTTGAACGTGTGGCTGCCGCGAACCCACGTGACGGTGTCGCTGACGTTGATGTCGGTTGTCGGCGAAACCAGAGAGCGGGCGGCGCCGAAGAAACTCGCAAAGCCGTTAATCGTCGTATCGGGGATCGAGTTTTCAAATCGGCCGCCGCCAACAAACAGTTGCTGAAACTGGAAGCCGTAGGTTTCGCGCATCCAGAGATCGCCCTCCGGCGGAATTCGTTGAGCTATCCATGCGCCCGTGACCTTTGATTCGTTAATAAAGGTCGGGGTGACGAGCCACGTGTGCGAAAGCTGGATCGACGTTCCCGGACGCATGCGGAGACTGGGGATCGTCGGCAACTGCGTGGTGATGAAAGTGCCGAACGGATCGATCAGGACGTTCTTGTCGTGAATGTAGCGACCGTAGAGCGAGTGCTTCTCGTTGATGCGATAGTCGATGCGCAGCAGGTCTTCGCGATAGTCGAGCGGGTTTGGTTGTTGGAACGTTACGTTGTTACCGACTGGGCTGTTGGTGAACGCAGTCGCCAGACCAATCGCGGTCTGATAGACGTTGGCAATGGCGCGACCGTCGGTGGTGATGCGATTCGTGGGAATGATGTTGCGTAGCGCGACGTTGTTTCCGCCGAAACAGCCGGTTCGGTTTGCAGGCGTAGTGACAACACCATTTGTGATTACCGGAGCAGTACAGGTGTTGGCCGCATTATTCGGATCGCGCAGCACGCCGTCGTCAGCCGTGCCGGCAACGCCGTCCGGTCCGCGCAACCGGAACGAAAAGTCGCCGTTCAATTCCGCCAGCGACGGCACCGTGCGACGTTGCGCGCTCGAAAGCCGGCGAATGTACTTCCACTCCTGCCCGCCGAAGAAGAACAGTTTGTCTTTGAAGATTGGACCACCGAAGCTGTAACCGAAATCATTGAACCGCAGGGTTGGCCTGACTGGCGCAAAGAATGAGCGCGCATCGAGTTTGTCGTTCCGGATGAACTCGAAGGCGCTGCCGTGAAAGTCGTTGTTGCCACTGCGCGTGACGAGACTGACTTGCGCGCCGGAGTTGCGGCCGTACTCGGCGGAGAAGTTCGATGTTTGGATTTTGACTTCCTGGATGTAGTCGATGCCGACGTTGTTGATCTGGCTTGCGTTGCTGCCTGATTGCAGGTTGAAGCCGCCGTCAACCGTGACGTTGTTTGTCTGACCGCGGTTGCCGTTGATCGACTGGTTGTTGGTGGCCAGACTGGTGGTCAACTCGAGCTGATCGTCATTGATCAGCGCCACGCCGGGGACGAGTGAAAGAAGCTGGATGTAGTTGCGACCGTTGAGTGCGAGGTTCTGGACCTGCTGTCGATCGACGACGCGCGAAACTTCGCCGGAGGTCGTGTTAACAGTCTCACCGGCGGCGCCGACTATCTCGACCGTTTCCGAAACTTCGCCGACTTCGAGTTTGATATCGACGGTGAGTCGCGCGTCAGCAGTGATGCTTTGACCGGAGACAAGGGCCTTCTTGTATCCCTTCTGCTCGGCTTCGATCGTGTAAGTGCCGACCGGCAGATTGGTGACGGTGTAAAAGCCGTTGTCATCAGTCGTCACCGTGCGTTCGGAATTGTTCGCGTTGTTGATGACTTTGACCGATGCGTTTGGAACGCTGGCCCCATTCGAATCCTGCACGGTGCCTGAGATGCGACCGACGACGGTTTGTCCGAAAGTGATTTGACAAGCGACGATGGTGAGCAACAGGACACTGCAAAGCTGAAGTGGTCGGGTTTCTTTTGTGCCTCGCATCGATCTGAACCTCCACAAATTTTCGCTGGGCTTCGCCAGACGGATTTACTGGAACTCTTTAGGCGACCATGGGGGCCGCGAAGGCTGGGGCCGCCACTAATGCCACCGCGCCGCGTAAGCGCGGGTGATCTTCAGCGGGCACGACGTGGATCTCTGTAGCGCCGCCGAATTCGGTTAACGTTCGCTCGCGCAATGCACTGCGCACGATCGGTTCGATCAAGCTCCACGCTGTAGTTATTTCGCCGCCGATAAAAATGCGCGCCGGGTCGAGCGCGTTGACGATCGACGCCAGGCCGAGGCCGAGGTAACGCGCGGTGGAGTTGATCGCGGCGAGTGCTTTCGCGTCGCCGGCGCGCGCACGCGCGATCAAGTCTTCGATGGTGAAGTTTGCGGTTTCAGTGTCGCGCGGACGCTGCTCGGATACGTTTTGACCGAGATACCGCGACAGTGTCGCCAGGTTTGAAATGTAAGCTTCCCAACAACCTGTCGCGCCGCACGAACATTTTGGTCCATCGATGCTCAAGGGCACGTGACCAAACTCGCCGGCGGTGTTGTGACGGCCGCGCAACACTTCGCCGTTAACCAGGATCCCGGTACCAACGCCGTCCGAGACACTCACAAACACCGAATTGCCTGACGCGACGACGTCGCTGCGCGTGGCCCATAGTTGGGCGAGTGCACATGCTTTACCGGAGTTCTCGATCTGAACCGGAATACCGAGCGCAACTGAAAGCGGATCGCGCAGGTTGACGTCGTGCCATGCCAGGGTCGGAGCGTGGAGCACACGACCGCTTGCCGGATCGACCATGCCCGGCACCGACACCCCAACACCTTCGCAAGCGCCGATCTCTTTGTAGTCGCCGAGTATCTGCTTGACGCGACGCGCCAACTCCTGGATCAGCACGTCCTCGTTGCGATTGGTTTGAAAACTGCTGACGACGCCGAGCTGCCGTCCCATCAAATCGGTGACGAGGATGTAAGTGCGCGTGGCGCGAATGTCGACGCCGACGACGCAACGCTGGCGCGAGTCGATGAAAAGGAAAGTTGGGCGGCGGCCGCGACCGACGGACTCACCAACCGCGCCTTCGAAAATCAGCGACTCGCTGAGCAACTCACTGACGAGCAGGCTGGCGACGCCACGGCGCACGTTCATGAGCCGGGCCAGGTCCGCGCGTGAAATCGGTTGATGAGTGCGAATCAGGTTGAGAGCAATTTGCCGGTTGATCTCGCGGCTGGTACCTCGGTGAGCGACTTTGAAATCGTGTGGATTGATCTTACGCATCGATATTGTTCTTTATTAAGACTAATTAAGCGAACTATTTACAGGCAGAAGAACAGGCCTGAATTACTCGGGATTTACTCAGGTGACGGGACGGATGAATTTGTCCAAACGCGGAACATATACTCTCCGACCGCGAGGCTGTCAAGAGTTTTGTTGTTTTTTAAGCCACGGATCTGTGGCTAAGAACGGGAGGAGCGCCAGCGATCGATCGCCACCGCGACGACGATGATCGCGCCGATGATGATCTCCTGAATGTAGTTGGGCCAGCCTACCTGCTGGCAGCCATTCCGCAAGAACGCCATGATCAGTGCGCCGATCATCGAGCCGAGAATCGTGCCCTCGCCGCCGTTCAAACTGCCGCCGCCGATCACTACCGCCGCAATGATGTCTAACTCAGATCCGGCGGCGACTGTCGGATCGCCTTGTCGTAAACGCGACATCTGCATCACGCCTGCCAGGCCAAAGAGCAGTCCGGACAGTCCGTAAATCCAAACCTTCAATCGATCGGTGGCGATGCCACACGCACGCGCCGCGGCTTCGTTTGAGCCGAGCGCGAACACACGCCGCCCAAAAACTGTGTTGCGCAAAACGACCGCAGCCACAATGGCGAGAATGATCGTGATCCAAACACCGGGCGCGACGAGCAGCCACGCCGGATTGGGAAACATCACGAGCAGTTCGTTCAACCACGTGCCCGGCATGTTGACTGTCTGTTGATTCGCCAACCACTTCGCGACGCCACGTCCGACACCAAGCATCCCCAATGTCGCGATAAACGGAACCACCTTCAAACGCGTGATCACTAGACCGTTCACGACGCCAACTAATCCACCCACAAGTATTCCACTCAACAACGCGACCGAAGGCGGCATTCCGGCGTTGATGCCGAGCGCAGTGACGACCCCCGTCAAAGCGATCGTCGATCCCACGGCGAGATCGATACCGCCGCTGATGATGATCAGGGTCATGCCGATCGCGCCGATGGCCACGATGACGGTCTGCGA
Organism: Pyrinomonadaceae bacterium; assembly: GCA_036379695.1. GTDB lineage: Bacteria > Acidobacteriota > Blastocatellia > Pyrinomonadales > Pyrinomonadaceae > PSRF01. The sequence continues at coordinate 6,416 of DASVGE010000051.1, forward strand.
AAGGACGATGCGAAGGTTGTTAGGCGAGAGGAAACGCGACGGCGTATCTATCAGGAGAGAGAAGATGCCGATCACCAAAAGCAGACCGACGAATGGGCCGACGCGATTCAGCCACTGATTTACACGGACAACAGACGGATTCACTTCAAGTATTGATCCAGTGGGGGATGTAAGAGCGTCTTCACTTCAGGTGTTTCCATGTTCTCTTTCGTGACCAGCATCACGCCCGTGTCGATCTTCTTGTTGACCGGTTTGCCTTGCAGGCTCTCGACCATGGTGCGCACGCCGAGGTAGCCCATGTTGAAAGGGTTCTGCACCACGATGCCGTGCAGTTGATTGGAATTGAGCGCGTCGATGAAAGCCTGGCTCGAATCGAAACCGACGAATGAAACTTTACCGGCCTTGCCGATGTCTTGCAGCGCCAGGAGCATGCCTGCTGTCGAAGACTCGTTTGGAGTAAAGATGCCCTGCACCTGGTCGCCAAACTGGTTCAGCAGGTTCTCAGAAGCGCGCTTGGCTGTGTCGCGCGTGGCGCCAGCGTATTGATTTGTCGAGACCAGCTCGATGTCGGGAAACTTTGCTTTGATCTGAGTGAGGAAACCTTCTTCGCGTTCGGTGGTGCTGGCTGAGCCCTCGGCGTAACGGAGCACGAGCACCTTTCCTTTGCCGTTCAGGAGTTGGCCCATGCGATCCGCGGCGAGTGTGCCGCCTTTGCGGTTGTCGGTAGCGACGAAACTGACGAATTCTTCCGACTCCAGACCCGAATCGATGATCACGGTCGGCACACCGGCGCGTCCCGCGTCGGCAACAGGACGCACCAGCGCGCGATTGTCCAGCGGCGCCAGCACGATGCCGCTCACGCCCTGCGCCGCGAATCCTTCGACCACTTGAATCTGCTGTTCGCGATCGTCTTCGCGCAGCGGGCCTTTCCAGATGACCTCTACCTCGGTGCCCTCGGCGGTGAGTTCATTGGCGGCTTTGATACTGCCGGCGTGAATGCTCTTCCAGAATTCGTGAGTCGTGCCTTTCGGGATGACGGCGATGGTGAGTTTCTTCTTCGCGTTCGGGGTTGTTGGGTTATTCGTATTCGTACAAGCCGCTACTAAACTGACTAACACAAGCAAGAAGATAAATTTGCGCATCATTCGTTTTCCTGTTCAGCTTTTGATTCGCTAACTCCTAGTTGAGCCCGATGCAGATGGGCTTTCCCGAACCACGCCAAAGGATTTGCCGGTCGCTCATCCTTATCAAACAACTTCTCGCAATCGAGACGGTATCCGGTGTCGTGACCGCGCGCGTGCAAGATAATGCCCATGCGCGGTGAACGCCAGTTTGTATCTTCAGTGGCGAAGGAGATCATTTGCATCAGCTTGGCTGGTTGATGATTACGTAGATCTCCTGCGGGCCGTGCACTCCGATCGTCAAGGTCAACTCGATATCGGCAGTGCGCGATGGACCGGTGATGAATGTGATCGCGGGACTAAGCTCTTTGCCGTTTTGCAACATCGATAACGTTTCGCCGAGGGTCGCGTAGATCGTTGCCGCGTCGACGATGGCGATGTGAACCGGGGGCACGAGTGAAACGAGCCGGTGGCGCTCACGCGTGCTGTCGAGAGCTAACGTGCCTGTTTCTGCAATCGCGGCCTGGGCGGTAGTGATGCCTACGTCGAAGTTGAATATGTCGGAGGCGTTTGGAGCAATGCCGAGCTCTTCGATTTCGAGATCCGTCATGTGCATCAAGCGCTCGAGTTCGGGTGCGTCTGAGATTGCGATGCGCTGGGCGCCGAGTTTTGTCTTCTGCAGGGCGCTGATGATTTGCGTGAGAGCGCCGGCGATTTCACCTTTGCTGTGCGCAATAATGCAGTGACCGTCAACGGCTTCGAGGTTTTGCCTGAACAACTCGACGACATTCGAAACGAGTGGTTGAGCAGGCTGGACTTCAGCATGAGCAACCGGATACTCATGCGCGTCGAACGGCGCACTCGCCGCGAGATGCGTGCGAATAGAACTGAGGATCTCTTGTCGCGCTTCGTTACTCATCAGACCACAACTCGTGAAAACTCCGGGACTCGATCGGACGCAGATCACGACCACTCGTCCATGCTTTCGAGACCGGAACAACTCGCTGAAGCACACGACCGGCAACCGAGCTCAGCTTGTACAACGTCGGACTCATCATCACCCTGGCCCACAACTTAAACGCCAATCGCTCGCTCGCGCTGCCTTTGCGCTCTGAAATCTCTCCACGCAGGTGTAGCAGCAACCTCGGTATATCGATCTTCACCGGACAAACTTCCCGGCACGCGCCACACAAACTCGACGCGTATGGCAGTTGCGCAGTCTTTTCGATACCCATCAACTGCGGCGTGATCACCGCGCCGATCGGACCGGGATAGACTGACCCGTAAGCGTGTCCGCCAACCTGCTGGTACACGGGACACACATTCAAACACGCGCCGCAGCGAAGACACGCCAGCGACTGGCGCGTGACCGGATGCGCCAGCATGCGCGAACGGCCGTTGTCGAGCAAAAGGATGTGCAACTCTTCCGGGCCTTCGTCAGACGCGTGCCGTTTGGCGCCGGTGATGAACGACTGGTACGTCGACAATCTTTGCCCGGTCGCGGAACGAGGCAGAAGCTTCAGGAACACGTCGAGATCGGCAAACCGTGGTAAGACTTTCTCGATACCCATCACCGCGATGTGCATGCGCGGTAAACTCGTCGTCAAACGAATGTTGCCTTCATTCTCGACGATGACGATCGTTCCCGTTTCGGCGATCGCGAAGTTGACGCCGCTGATACCGATGTCGGCAGCCGCGAAACGATCGCGCAGCGTTACGCGTGCGGTGCCGGTGAGTTGCGCGACGTCGTCAGTCGGCGGAGCGCCGAGCTCTGCGGTAAACAGTTCCGAGACCTGTCCGCGCGTCTTGTGAATCGCGGGTGCAATGATGTGCGAAGGTGGTTCGTCTGCAAGTTGAATTATGTACTCGCCCAGGTCTGTTTCGACCACTTGCATGCCGGCGCCTTCAAGCGCAGTGTTCAAGTGGGTCTCTTCAGTCGTCATGCTCTTGCTCTTGACGATGACACGCGCCTTAAGTTCTTTAGCCAGCCCACAAATGATCGCGTTCGCTTCGGCAGCATCGCGGGCCCAGTGAATCTTTGCGCCGCGACTCTCGGCTGCGCGAACAAACTCGTCCAGGTACTTATCGAGATGCCCGAGCACCTCGTCTTTGATCGCGCGCGCCTGGTTGCGCAGTTCTTCCCAGTCCGGAAGACTCGCAGCCGCTGCCTTTCGTCGCTCTCCAAAAAGCGACGTCGCATTCTTCAACGCACCACGCAGTTGCTCATCGGCCAACGCCGCCCGCGCATTCTCCCGAAATGTCTCGCTGCTCAAATGATTCATCTGCGGCTCAATAATTCCGCCAGGTGCATCGTCCGCACCTTCGATCCCTTACGTGAAAGTCGTCCTCCAATCTGCATCAAACAACTCGCATCCCCTGACACAACGGCATCAACACCCGCGCGCTCGATCGCGTCGATCTTCTGGTCAAGGATCGCCACCGAGATCTCCGGATACTTCACGGAGAACGTGCCGCCAAAGCCGCAACACGCATCCGCATGCTCGAGCTCGACGAACTCAGCGCCACGCACGTTGCGAATCAACGTCCGCGGCTCACTCTTGATATTCAGATCGCGTAATCCGTGACACGCGTCGTGCCACGTCAATCGTCCTTTCCACGACGCGCCGACGTCTTCCACCTTGAGCACACGAATCAAAAAGGAACTCAGTTCGTGGGTCTTTGCCGCAACGGCCCGCGCGCGCGGCAGCCACTCCGCGTCGCCGGCAAATAGTTTCGGGTAATGATGCACCATCGCCGTGCACGAACCCGATGGCGAAACGATCGCGTCAGCCTTACTCTCTTCAAAGATGCTGATAAATCGCTGCGCCACTTGCCGCGCTTCCTTGAGGTAACCGGTGTTATAAGCCGGCTGCGCGCAGCAAGTCTGTCGCCTGTCAAACTCCACCTCACACCCAACCCGCCGCAGCACCTCAACACTACTCACGCCGACACTGGTCCACAACTGGTCCACCAGACACGTTACAAAAAGCGAAACCTTCATAAGATTGCGCTACTCCCTGGAGTGCGGTGCCTTGGCACCGCTTTGGTCTCGGTTGCGTATCGGCATACCAAAGCGGTGCCAAGGCACCGCACTCCAGGGAGGCGCCCTACCAATTCGAAAATCTACAAAACCACGACACCCTTCACATAGTCGGCGCTGTGAATGTCCTGGGCTAGCGCTTTCTCAACGTCGGCGAAAGATGTGTATCGATGCGTGATCAGTGGCGCGACGTCGATCTTGTTTTGCTCGATGAGATTCAAGGCGCGTGTGTAAACGGACGGGCGTCCGTCGCTTTCAAACCCGCCCGACGCGCCCACGGTGCTAACCAGCACCGGCTCCTTGAAGAATATGCTGCTCAACACACTCACATCCGTCCCGGAATGCCCGTGCCCGTACAACAAGACGGTGGCCTGCTTGCAAATCAGACCCGGCATCGAACGAAACACCTCGCCCGATCCGGAAGCCTCGATCAAATACTCGACACCCTTGCCGCCGGTGTGTTCGTGAACAACTTCCACCAGATCCGTTCCCACTGGATCGATCGCTTCATCCGCACCGAAGCTCTTCGCCAAAGCACGCTTGCGCGCATTCGGATCGCTGACCACGAGAAATCCGTCGTAGCCGAGCACGTTGCGCAGGTACTGCGTAAACAACAAACCTGCCGGCCCGGCGCCGCATATTAACACGCTGCGAACACGACGCCCCGCAGTGCGCGTCCTCGCGACCGCATCGGACGAATGGATTATGCAGCCCAACGGCTCAACCAGCGCCGCCAGCGACGCTTCCAGCGGTGTTGTTATCTTCACCGCGTTCACAAACGGCACGGCGATAAACTCGGCGAGACCGCCCGGCAATCCGGTGATGCCGTGCTCGCGATAGAACTCACACTGATGACTGTTCTCCGTGCGGCAATACTCACACAAAACCTCGCGCCGCCGGCTGACGCAATTCAATCCCTGGTCCACCACGACGCGGTCGCCTTCTCGCAAATCACCAACCGAGCCGCCCACCTCTTCCACTACACCCGTAATCTCGTGACCAAGAATCTGCGGCTGTACCGTCAGCGGGATTTGTTGACCGTACTCATTCGTGTTGTAGTTTGCGTGACCGGCAAAGATATGCACATCGGTTCCACACAAACCGACCGCGGCCACACGAATCAGTACTTCATAAGGCGAGATCACCGGACGCGGAATGTCACGCACCTCGAGACGTTGCACGTCGCACAAAACGCTCGCCTTCATCGTTAAAACTTCACGCATCTAGATCGCTGGTATCAAGCCGGCCCGCATCACCGCGAATCTGTCCATCGTTTCACGCACGCCGATTTCGAGTGGCGTCAATTGCCGTTGCCCCCTTGTGAGTTGATGAACTTCGCGATGCGTTCGACTGTTACTGTCTCGCCGTTAGGTCCTATAGGACCTATAAGAATTTCTCCCAGGTCGAGAGGATCGTGCGAAGCTCGTCTTCTTCTTCCGGTTTGACGTTGACAAGCGGTGGGCGCACCGGACCACCGTTCAGGCCGACCATGTCCATCATCGCTTTCATTGCCGACACCTCGTAGCCCTTACGCCGGCTGCGCAGTGCATAGAGCGGTACGACGCAGCGCTCCAGCAGATCGATCAGCGCTTCCGCGTCGCCCGCTTCGCCTAACTCGTGCAACTTCAACGACAGTCGCGGCGCAACCGTGGCAATGCTCGAAGTGAAAGTTCTGATGCCGATGCTGTAGTACGCCGCGACGAGGTCGTCTCCAGCTCCGCCGATCCATTGCAGTCGATCGCCCACGCGGTTCATGATCGTTTGCAGGCGGCGAATATCACCCTGGCCGTCTTTCCACGCAACGAGCGTCGGAATCGAAGCCAAACGTTCCACCATCGCGGGGCTGAAAGTCGCCCAATCGCGACTGTAGATAATCATTCCCAAACGCGTAGCTGCACCCACCGCGCGGTAGTACTCGAAAAGCCCTTCATCTTCGGCGTGAGGGTAGTACGGAGGAAAGACGAGAATGCCGTCGGCGCCCGCTTTTTCGGCGGCCTGCGCCATCTCGACCGCGAGTCGCTGCCCAAATCCGACACCGGCGATCACGGGAACGCGATCCTCGACCGCAAGCGCGGTGAGTTCGATCACGCGCGTGTATTCAGCGGGCGTCAGCGAATACATTTCGCCGGTGCCGCCGGCCGCGACGAGCGCTGAGATCTGGTATTGCAGCAAGTTTGTGAGGTTCTCGTGCAGTGCCGGAAGATCGAGCGACAGATCTTCTTTAAACGGCGTCACCGGAAACGCGATCACACCGGAAAGCTTTTTGCGAAGCGTGGATGGCTGCATTCGTTTGGTGTTGCTTATATACCAATCCGGCTTGAGGTAAAAGAC
>DASVGE010000052.1:0-72399 GCA_036379695.1 Pyrinomonadaceae bacterium
AGTGGAGGACAGAAGCATGATGTGTTTGCGGTGATTTGATCCGGGCAGCGCCATCTCACCCTGGCTATCTGCAATCACCGCGGTAATAGAAGTTGAAGTCACCCACACTGCGGCAGCTTCTATTACATTGGATTTTCATAAAATATTCCTAAGCGACGCTTTCTCCCTGTTGAGAGATAGCGTATCCGTAGTACTGTCCGCAGACAACGGATTAACTCATTTATTTTCTTCACTTTAACTAAAATTTTTCTTTTGAGATCGCCTCGCGAAATTACACATATAGTCAGACTTCCACAACGTCTTTTCTGACAGCAGAAGAGGCTTGAATGTTGGTCGTGATTCGAGCTTAGGAAGCCGAGAGACGAAATGCTGGATCAGCGCCGGGTGGCCGCACAACCAGATGAGAAGCGTGAACAGTTGTTCACCGAGCGGTACGCAAGCCTGCTCGCGTGGGCAATACGCTTGACCAACCAGCAGCGAGACGTCGCAGAGGATCTCGTACAGGATGCCTTTGTGCAATTCGTACTGGGCCGCACCCGGCTCGAAGAGATTGAAAACATCGACGGATATCTAAGAAGAATGTTGCGCTACATGCATCTCTCACGTTTGAGTCGCTCGGCGCAACATCTACAGGAAGCGGCGCTCTCAGTTGCCGATTACGACTCCTGCCGGCTCGGCTGGACGGCAATTGAACCCCCGCGCCGCATGCAGGCGTTTGAAGAACTCCATCAGATCTGCAGTTACGCGTGTGCACGGAAAGAATCGTCACGGGCCGGCAGCGTTCTGATTCTCCGTTTCTTTCACGAATATTTTCCCACTGAGATCGCCGCCGTGCTGAACAGCTCGCGACATTGCGTGGACCAGTGGCAGGGGTTGGCCCGTCGTGAAGTGAAGTTGTTCATGAACGAGCCCGGCCGTCTGAGATTCGTGAATGCGGCGACGCCTGTAGATCGAAAACAAATCAGATATTTGAGATCTGACTGTGACCTGATGCTTGAACTGCGGCAGATGATCTTCAACTCACGCCAGGGTGATTGTTTGTCGCCGGCGGAGTTGGAAGAGATTTATGCGGGTGGCAACGCGGACGCACTCACTACCGCGAAGCTCGCTCATATTGTCAGTTGCTCCGGATGTCTTGACGCGGTCAATGAGCTGCTCGGTTTGCCACTGCTGGCCCAACGTTACCGCAGTGAACCATCTGATCCCGAAGAACCGCCGAGCGATGTGAGTGGTGGTGGATCATCCGGCGGCGGCACAGGCGATTTGACGCAGAAGTTTGAGCGTCGCCTGCGCGAAACACACGAACACAAACCGCAGGAGTTGCGAATCGCGATCAACGGCTTCCTTGTGAGTTCGTTGAAAGTCAGTTCCGATTTGAGCGAACTGGATCTCAATCTCACCCAGGGTGATCCGGTCGAGTTTGTCGAGGTTTCGAGCGAGCAGGGAGTGCAGATGCTTTTCTTCAGCATCGATCCGCTCGGGCCGCAACGCGAACAATGGGCATATGTCCAACTCAGCGAAGGAAGAACACTCGAGGCCTGTTTGCAAAACGAGACCGGCCCAACGCTGTGCGTGGTGTACAAGGATCCCACGCCGCAGGAGAGTCCTGTCGCCGATGAGATAGTAAAACCGAATTCTTTGTCCTCACCCCTTTTTGCGGTGCCCAGAGCTGACACGCTGAAGGAAGCGAAAGTAGAAGCGCACTATCTTCGCTCGTGGGCTCAGCGTCTTGTCAGCACATTGAAAGGGGGTTCCGAGGAAAACACACCGCGGTCACTGGAAGCTGCATCGCTGAGATCATTCGATCTTGCATTGCTGGGCCAGTCCGTGGAACGCAGATCTTCACGACGGCCGCTCGGCTGGTTGATCGTGCTGATCTGCGCGATCGTCATCGGCGGCTTCCTGTTCTTCAAAGCCAGTTTGTCGCGAACGTTGAACGCCGCCAGCCTGATCGAGAAAGCGAGCGTTGCAGAGAAAAGCGCTGAAGGCACACCCGACCGCGTCAAACACCGGTTCATCAATCTGGAAGAACGCCGCAGTGCCGAAGGCGCGATTGTGGCGCAACACAAGATTGAGATCTGGGAGAACCCTGCCAGCGGCACTCGGGCGCAAAGGCTTTACGATTATTCCAATCGCCTTGTCGGCGGCACGTGGCAACGAGCAGATGGCTCCCGCACGGTCTATCACCATGGATCGAAGCCACAGTCGCAGCCCATCCCAAATCCAGACGATCTGCTGCTCAACCTGGAAGATGTCTGGCAGTTGGCACTATCGGCGCAGTCGTTTGCCGCTCTAATTGATCAACCAAATCTCGCTGAGGTTGAGGAGAGGCCGGCCACCTACGTGCTGCGGTACGAGGTAGGCAGGACGATTGGCGCGAGTCATCTATTAAGAGCCACGCTCACGTTGAGCAAGTCTGATCTTCATGCGATCGAACAGACTCTGGTCGTGCAGCGTGGCGGGGTATTGCGCGAATACCGGTTCGTCGAAGCCAGCTTTGAGCTACTGCCGTTGAAAGATGTGGCTCCAACCGTCTTCGAGGTTGAACCGGTATTGACAGGAGGGGCCGGGGACCTTGGCAGGCCTGGAGAGCGGGCACTCCGGGACCTCACCTCTAGCCGCGTCCCTCCTTCACTCAGCACGTCGATGCCACCCGTAGCTTCCGCAGAGCTGGAAGTCGACGTCGCATACTTGCTCAACCGGGTAAAGGCCGACCGCAATGAGCAAGTCTACCTCACGCGCAGCGCAGGTGGGTCACTGCGCGTTGAGGGAGTTGTCGATAATCAACAGCGCAAAGACGAATTCCTGAGAGCGCTGGCGCCGGTGCTTAACAATCCCGCCGTGCAGGTAGAGATGCGGACGGTGGCTGAAGTGCCACAGCTTCCATCGCCAGGCGGGCCGGTGATCGTTGAAGAGGCGGAGGAAACAGTCGACACGATCGCGGCAGATAAAGAACTCCGCGCATATTTTGAGAAACGCACGTTGACCGGATCATCAACGGATGAAGCGATCCGTAGTTACTCTTCGCGGACGGTAAATGGCGCTTACCGCGCGTTGTTTCGCGCCAGCCAACTAAACCAACTTACAAATCGATTTGCGAATGTTGATTTGCGAACGGTCAGTCCGGACGCGCGGGCAAAGTTCCTGGCGATGGTGCACGAGCATGCGCTTGCATTCGAACGCGAGAATGCCGTGCTGCGCCAGGAAATCGGCCCGGTCTTTTTTCCGGGAACAGCTTTGCCGGGTGCTGAAGAGGTTTCGCTTCAGAGCGACGCGGATCTCGCACGCGCGATAGAGCTTCTTCATAAGCTGGCGCTCTCGAACAGCAATGCCATTCGTTCAGCGCTGACGATCTCGTCGCAGAGCTCTGCGGTGGCGATTAAGTCGACGGCGTTTTGGCAGTCAATGCAGCGAGCTGAAAGCCTGGCTAAGAGAATTCAGCAGTATCAAACCGCGAGCAATTGATCCCCTGCTCGTCCCGACAATCTGAGAACTTTTTGAGAATTCTTTGAGGACTTTTCGGTCTTGATAGGTTGAGATCTGTACGAACCCTTTGGCAAGACTAGTGTGGGCCGTGATCTACGTCGCGATACCCAGAGTCGTGATGAAGAGCTAAAACTTCGATTGACATATCTCGTTATCCGCCCGGCGGATGTGTCCAGACACAGGAGAAAAATTCTTATGCCCAGAACCCCGGACGTGTGTGCGTCTGTCTTCTGTCCTCCCGATCGTAAAAAACGTTCCTTTGTTTTGCGTGTCACGTTTGCTGTTTGTCTTCTGTCGTTATTCTTTACACTTCATGACTCACTGATAGCAACGGTTTCGGCCCAAAGCACAACGGCAACACTCCGTGGCACGGTAACGGATCCCAATGGTGCGGTAGTCGCGGGGGCGAGAGTCTCCGTGATCAATTTCGCCCAGGTTTTTACAAGAGCGGCGACAACGAACAGCGAAGGTATGTTTGTCGTCGTCCTCCTGCCTCCCGGCACGTACACGCTCAAAGTCGAGCGTGAAGGATTCAGTCCGGTTGAACAGGCAAATATCATTTTGAATGTAAACGATCAGCGAGTGATCAACATCGCGCTGAAGGTAGGCGCCCTGCAAGACACGACGGTTGACGTTATTGATGGTGCGTCTCTGCTGGATGAACAGCCGGCAGTCAACACTACGGTGGACCAGCAGTTCATTCAAAACGTTCCACTCAGCGGCCGCAGCCTGCAACCGTTAATTAATCTCTCGCCCGGATCTGTCTTCACCAGAACATCGAGTTCTGAGGCGGGACAGTTCAGTGTCAATGGACAACGTGCGAATACAAACTACTTCACCATCGATGGGGTAAGTGCAAATATCGGAGTAAGCGTGGGCCAGCTCCCCACGCAAGCCGCCACTGGAGCGTTGCCCGGTCTGTCAGCATCTGGAAGCACTAACAATCTGGTGTCGATTGATGCCCTGCAGGAGTTCAAGATTCAAACTTCCAGCTATGCGGCAGAGTTTGGCCGTACGCCGGGCGCGCAGGTACAGCTAATCACGCGAGGTGGCACAAGCGATTTTCACGGCAGTGCTTTTGAGTATTTTCGCAACGAAGCTTTTGAGGCCAACGATTGGTTCAATAATTCCCGGAACCTCGCGAAACCAGCGACACGACAGAATGATTTTGGTTTTGTGTTGGGTGGCCCAATCGTGCTGCCGCGGTTTGGTGAGGGTGGCAGTCAGCCGTGGTTCAACGGTAAGAACTCGACCTTCTTCTTTTTTTCATACGAGGGCCTGCGTTTACGTCTACCGCAAATCAGGAGCATCGAGGTTCCATCACTGGCGGCCCGGCAAACAGCTCCCGACAGTATCAAACCAATTCTGAACGCCTACCCATTACCCAATGGTCCGAACCGGATCGGGGCCAACGGTCAACCCAACGGATTCGCCGTCTACGATGCAAGTTTCTCGAACCCCTCTAACCTGGATGCCACCAGCATTCGCATCGACCGTGCCTTCGGCAGCCGTTTGACAATCTTTGGACGCTATAACTACTCGCCATCCTCCGTGATTGAAAGAGCGCAATCAGGGGTGCTTGGCGTCAATAGTCTTGCTTATTTTGCTGTCACTACGCAGACGCTGACCGGCGGTGCAACGATGGTGTTTACGCCTAACGTCAACAATGAGATCCGGCTTAACTACAGCAAGCATACCGCCCGCAACTTTTTCGACCTCGACGATTTAGGTGGCGCCGTTCCCGCGTCGGATGCCGTTCTCTTCCCAGCCGGTAACTCAAGAGAACGCGATTCCATTCTGATCCAATTCCCTGCCTTTCCGAGCTCGAACCTTCAAGTCGGCACACTGGCTGAAAATCTTCAGCGGCAGTTTAATGCGATCAGTAATCTGTCAGTCATAGCCAATGATCACCAGTTGAAGTTCGGGGTTGATTATCGACGCCTCACTCCTGTAGTCCAACCACAGAACTATGCCATGACCCTCGTATTCAATGGCATCGGCACGCCCGGAGCGGCCACTCAACCGGCGGGATCCGCACTCTCCGGCAGGGTTCAGGCGGCGGTAATTAGAGCGTCGGTAGGACCGAGAACTCCGCTTTTCACTAATCTCTCTTTGTATGGTCAGGATAACTGGAGATTATCGCCCCGGCTGACACTCAACTATGGCTTACGTTGGGAACTCAACGTGCCTCCCACTGAGAATAGCGGCCATGACGCCGCTACCGTAATCGGTTTGGATAACCCAGCCACAGCTACTATCGCTCCCCCGGGTACGCCGCTGTGGAACACTACCTACACCAACTTCGCCCCACGTATTGGCTTAGCGTATCAACTCTTTCAGACACCGGGTCGTGAAACAATGTTGCGCGCCGGCGGAGGAATTTTCTACGACCTTGGATATGGCTCCATTATGAATGCATTTTGGAGTGCCTACCCCTATGTCGCATCCAAAACCGTTACTAATTTGCCATTTCCATTGTCAGCGACAGATGCGGCGCCACCGACAGCGCCTACGCGTACCCCGCTGTACGTTTTCGATCCCGATATCAAGCTGCCACGCACCTATCAGTGGAATTTTTCTGTGGAGCAGTCTCTGGGAACTGATCAGACTCTTTCGCTAGCTTATGTGGCGGCACTCGGACGTAAACTGCTGCGACAGGAGACGGTGTTTGGTACCGGAATTGGAGGAAGTCTCAATCCGGCAGTTTTCCCTCCAACCGCCCAGGTGATCATCTCACGTAACACTGCGACTTCGGATTACCACTCCTTCCAGGCCCAATTTCAAAGACGTCTCTCTAAAGGATTACAGGCCCTGGCTTCGTATACCTGGGCACATTCGATCGATATAGCATCGAACGATTCTTCCAACTTTAATACACCGTCTACTCGTGTAGATCCACGTACTGATCGTGGTCCTTCGGACTTTGACGTTCGGCATGCATTCAATAGCGCTGTCACTTATGACATTGCGCCTCTATTTAAAGAGGGAGTGGGAAACGCGATCTTTCGCGATTGGTCAGTTTACGGACTTTTTACAGCACGTTCGGCAACGCCGGTAAATGTCTTTCAAAGTGTTCTCGTTCCCGCGCTCGGTGTGATTGCTTCGGTGCGCCCCGATCTGGTGGAGGGTATTCCCGTGTATCTTGACGATCCAACGGCACCCGGTGGCCGGCGTTTCAATAATACTCGCACCACAGTACCGGGTAACCCCAACCCTCAACTTGGACCTTTCCTGAGACCGTTTCCGGCAAGACAAGGTTCCCTGGGACGTAACGCCCTGCGCGGGTTTCCCATCCATCAACTGGATTTTGCGCTGGGTAGAAAATTTAATTTTGGCGAACGAGCGAACCTGCAATTCAAGACGGAATTCTTCAACGTCTTTAACCATCCAAATTTCGGAGATCCGGAGGGTTTGCTTCAATCTCCAAACTTCGGTCTCTCGACGGCCATGTTTGGCAGAAGCTTAGGTAGTGGCGGATCTCTGGGCGGGTTTAATCCTCTCTACCAGATTGGTGGTCCACGTTCGATTCAGTTTTCGTTGAAACTTGGGTTCTGATGATTGCAGCCACAGATAAACACGGATTTCATTCACGGATTTGCTTTAAATCTGGGTATGAAATCCGTGTTCATCTGTGGCTGCTTTTCCTTATCTTTAACCCCGTAGCACTGGCACAAAAGCAACTCGCACCGCTTCCGATCAAGGAAGCAATCAACACCCTCAACCTCCCAACGTTCACGCCGATCGATCTCTCGCCCGACGGCAAGGTGGTGGCTTACATCCTGCGCGACAACAAACGTAAGGCGCAGGCAAAAACGTCTCGCTCGCCGGAGGAGCTGGAGCGGCAAGGCATTCCCCGCAGTGTTGATTTCTGCGATCTATGGATCACCGACACCAGTACGGGCGTTACAAAGAATCTAACGCAGGGCCAGGGCACAAGTTGGGCGCCGGTCTGGTCTCCGGACGGGAAATATCTGGCCTTCTACTCCGATCGTGAGGGCGCTCCGGCGCTGTGGACCTGGGAGAGAACCTCAGGAACGCTGCAAAAAGGCTCGGATGTGATTGTCCGCACGCGATCCGAAACCACGATTCCCATTTGGACGCCCGACAGCAGGAAACTCATCATCAGAGTTCTTCCAGAGGGCCAGACACAGGGCGAAGTCGAGCTGCCAAACACCAACTCTGATCAAATCAAAGAACCAGGCTCGACTGTCGTACTCTTCAGCGCCAAAGCCGAACGTAATCAGGCAAACGACCACCAGAAAGTGAACTATAGCCTGGCCGCCTTCATGTGCGATCTGGCCGTTGTCGATCGAGAAACCAGAAAGACAAAACGTATCGCGCGCGGCATCCCCACAGATTACTTCTGGCTTTCTCCCGACGGTACAAACCTGGCAGCTCTCATCTATAAACCTCCTCAGTCATTCAAAACACTCCAGAAGCTATTTGATCTATCCGTAATCTCGTTAGCGACTGGCCAGGCGCGCACTGTAGTCTCGAACTTCGGCAGTGACAATCTCATTCCTGTCAGCTGGTCTCCCACTGGAGATCACCTGGCATACATGACTTTCGGTCCCACCGTGCGAAATGACTGCTGGGTGGTACCCGTTTCGGGTGGTGAACCGCGAAATGTCACGCCGGGTGAGCACCCGCGCTTCGACGGTACAGTTGTTTATCGTGGTCCTTTGTGGGATGCGACCGGCGAAAACCTCTACTTGCTTTCCAGAACATCGCTCTGGCGCGCTTCAGTTTCTAAAGCGCACGCCACCCAAATAGCCGCCATTTCACAGCGTACCCTCCGCGACATTATTAGTCCCGATGGCCGCACGATCTGGAGTCCAAAAGGCGACAGCGTGGTGGTGCTTACACGTGATGAGGAGACGAAGCAGGAGGGACTTTACCGCCTATATCTCAATACAGAAAAATCCGAGAAACTTTTTGAGGAGAGTAAATCCTACGGTTTTGTGCCGCAGCTAAGAATCTCCATCTCATCCGATCAGCGTCAGCTAATCTACACGGCCCAGAGCGCAGCCGAACCCGAAGAAATCTGGACCATCAATGCAGACAACTTCCGCCCACACAGAGTGACCCACATCAATCCGATATTCGATCGCTACGTTATGGGTGAAGGTCGCATGATCGAGTTTCGCACTCTCAACGGACAAACAGCCCACGGCGCTCTTTTGCTGCCTGCCGGATACACACCCGGTAAACGTTATCCCTTAATCGTCTACCAATACCCCGGATCGTCGTGGTCCACGCACGGAAATCTGTTCGGGCTCAACCCTGTTGCCGCAATGGTGGAAAACTGGCAGTTCTTTGCCACGCGTGGATATGCAGTGCTCATCCCCGACGTACCGGCTCGACCTGAAACCTATATGCGTGATATCGCGGCCGCCGTTTTGCCAGCCATCGACAAGGTCATCGAGCTGGGCATTGCCGATCCGGAACGTGTCGGTGTTACCGGACAGAGCAATGGCGGTTATGGAGTGCTCAGTCTGATTGTGCAAACCAATCGTTTCAAAGCCGCGGTCGATCGCATGGGACCTGGAAATCTCATCTCTCAATACACCCAGATGACCGAATCCGGCCAGAGTGTTTATACCGCAGAAAGCGTCATCCGCACGGGAGGATCGCTCTGGGAAAAACGAGACAAGTTCATCGAGAACTCGCCCATTTTCTTCTTCGATAAAGTACAGACGCCGCTTTTAATTATTCAGGGCACGGCAGACGTTCAGGTGATGGTTGCACGCAGCGACGAAGTGTTTGTCAGCCTCAGGTTTCTCGGTAAGGAAGTTGAATACGCAAGATACCGTGGCGAGGGGCACGGAGTCGCTGAATGGACCTTTCCTAATCAGGTGGACTATCTAAATCGAGTGATAGCCTGGTTTGACTTGTGGCTGAAAAGCTAATCGCCGGCGACTGCGGCAACGGGTTCCCGAGTCCAGAGATTCTGCTCCGCCTCCGGTTTCAGATGAGAGTCGAGAAAGTTAAGAATCGCTTCGTAAGCGTGAATTGCATTCTTTCGTTTTCTGAACCCGTGCGCCTCATCTTCATAAACAAGGTAGTCGACCGTTCTGCCGTGTTCGCGAATCGCCTGCACCATCTCGTTCGATTGTTCTCTTGGACAACGCGGATCGGTAGCACCCTGTAGCATCAGCAAAGGTTTTTTGATCTTGTCCGCGTGAAAAAATGGTGAGATGGCGCGCAGCAAATCCTCTTCTTTTTCCGGGTCTCCGAGCTTTTCATAGAATCTTTTTGTATCCCAATACTTCGGCAAGGTGTGCGCGAGGGAAACGAGATTCGAGATGCCGCAGATATTGACTCCAGCAGCAAACTCGTCCGGATGAAATGCGAGTGCGGCGAGGACCATGTAGCCGCCGAAACTCGACCCGATGATGCCGATCCTCGTTGTATCTACATAACCCAGCCGAGCCAGATACTCTTTCGCTGCCACACAATCCCAAAGCGGCTCTCGCCCATGCTTGCGACGGTCCGCATCGAAAAATTCTTTTCCGAATCCCGAGCTGCCCCGATAGTTGAGTCCCAACACGACGTAACCATGATTGATTAAATACTGAATCCGGCCTTTGTATCCCTTTACCATTCGCCCGCCTGGACCACCATGCACCCAAACGAGCGCGGGCGCCTTTTCAGCTTTGCTTGCCCCCTGCGGTCGCCATAACAAACACGGAATTTCCAACCCGTCAAACGAATGGAAACTCACCACCTCCGACTCAACCAGATCTTCGCGATCAATTTCAGGATTCAAGCTCTCCGTGAGTTGGGTAACCAACTCCGTTTCGAAATCATAAACATAAAGGTTCGCCGGAGATCGATCTCCATGAGCGTAAAACGCGAGATACCGGCCGCTCCTTGATATCAATCCTGAAGTAATGCTTAGCCGGATGAAGTCCGGCAAAGTGACAACCGCGCCCGTTTCCATGTCGTGAATATTCATCACCCTGAGGGTGCTCGAGCCGTCGTCTGAAAAAGTTAGCCTGCGCCGGTAATCAGGCGAGAAGACTGTCCACGCCACGTCACCTTTCGCTTGTTCCACGCACTGAGTTTCACCGCTCCTGAGATCAAGCCGTTGCACATATCTGAAATCGCTATTCTGGTTCGTGATGTAATAGATGGCCTTGCCATCACGGTCAAAAACCGGAGCACAGTTCAGCACGTCACCTTCATGACTGGTGAGACACTTCATCTCTCCGCTACCAATGTCGTAGACGAAAACGTCTGCATCGGTTTTGCCTTTAGACTTGAGGAACAAAACGCACTTCTCATTTCGCGACAGACCACAAAAATAAAACCGATCGGTCGCCCGGTAAATCAGCCTGCGCTCAAAATTGTCGATATCGATCTGGTAGAGATCGAAGAGACGCTGATCTCGCTCGTTTGTGGAGACATAAAAAGATCGCCGATCGAAACTCCAACGATGAAAAAACGCTTGCACTTCTTCGGCTGGTGTCAAGACGTGTTCTCTTCCGTCCGGCTCCATTACGCAAAGAACGGAATTTTCCAGATCTCCGCAATCTTTACTGATCAGAATGCGGTCATCGTTTGGAAAATATGACACGCCCTGAATGTTCTCGGTAAGTGAATGGGTGAGCTGTCGTTGACTCCGATCGCGGATTACAACTTCAAAGGCATTGAGAATACCGGATGCATCACTGGTGAAGAGTATTTTTTCTTCATTTGGGGAGAAGGCCATTCCGAACATTTTTGCCGTGCTCATGAACTGGGCACTGCTGTATGTTTTCGTGGAGCGCATTTCAGTTTTCTTATTCAGGTCCGCAGAGGCATATCCGATGGAAGCGATCACAGATCGTGTGCAGTAAGGCGGATGAACCGCCACTGGCAACAACTGGCATTCGTACCGGATACGCCTCTGCGTACCAGATGATGTTGATCCGAGGAAATTTCGGATTTCGTCCGCCTATTCATCCTCTTCAATCGGTGTTTCGCGCAAACCCTGCAACGGGCTGTCTTCGAAGACCTCCACTTGTTTCGAAGAACCAAGAATCACATCGTGAGCTTTGCCGAGCTCGACGATTTCGGCTACTTCATAGTTGTTCATGTGACCTTCCTCCTTTCTTCAGAATTGCTTCGTCTCAAACTTACTCGTCCTCTGCCATTGGCGTTTCCCGATATCCCTGGAGGGGGCTATCTTCAAAGATCTCCCACAACTTCGAGGATCCAAGAATCACTTCATGTGCTTTGCCGAGCTCGACGATTTCGGCTACTTCGTAGTTGTTCATCGGACCTTCCTCCTTTCTTTAGAATTGCTTCGTCTTTCAATCAATCGTCATCCTGCGTCGGATCATCACGGAGTCCCTGCATAGGGCTGTCGTCAAAGATCACGCCTTTCGTGGAACCAAGGATCACATCCTGAGCCCTTCCGATCTCGATAGTTTCCGCAGCGTTGTAATGATTGTTCATCGTTCTATTTCCCTTAAGAAGTCTGAGTTGCACCTGGACCGACCCGAGCCAGGTGGGCCACTCTCGCGCGGCGGCCGTTGCCTGCAGTGCTGCCTGAAACATCGAGCGCCGCAGTGCCTCTGACCATTTGCGCCCGACGCTCCACGTCTCGTAACCAAAGTTCCAAATGGCAAATGCGAAGAATTGAGAGTGTCGCCGGATCGCGCTCGAAATTGGCGTGTTCGATCAAGTTCTTAAGCGACCGCGCATTCACATAACCGCCCGCACAAACAAGTGCCTCCTTCAACAGCAGTCGCAGTCTGGGCCACTCGCGACGAATCGCGCGCAGTGTGGCTTCTGCAGGAATCCCCTTGCCTTTTCGCCTTGCGATTTCGGGGGGCAGATAATCTCGGAGGGCGCGGCGCATCAGGGATCTGGTTTCGCCGGGACGAATCCACTGAGTGGCGGGAATAGCTTGCAAAAACTCGATGAGTGGACGGTGCGTGAATGGGTAGGTTATTTCAATCGGACCGCCACCTGACAAATACCCTGCGGAGATAACACCACACACGTATGAGAATGCGATGGATTGTCCGCGCGCACTCGGTAGCCGGAAACCGAAAGTATCTGTGTGACCGAGAAGTCGATCGTGCAAGTTGAACCGTTTGACAAAGCTCGGCTCCAACAGTGCCAACTGTTTCACGCGCTGATTACGTTTGTAGAAACTCCGCAGTCGCCTTGGCAGTGAAGGAACAACAGTGTGGTTCCAAAGAATCTCGAAATATGGTTTCTTGAGAGCGAGACTCCAGACCTGCAATCGCTGATGTAATTCTCCGAGCTTACCTTCGACCAACAGATCACAGAGTTCCGGAGAAGGATCAGACGAGGCGGTTAATAGTTCATCACCGCCGATGCCACATAGCCTGACGCGCACGCCCCGTGCCTGCATCGCCTGCCGCATGCCTTTGTGATATTCCGACCATGTCTCGAGAGGATTCGGAATCACCCTGAAATTCTCAACGGGCAACTCAACCAGCAGCGGATATTCGCTCTCCAGAAAATGATGGCCCGCCTGTCCGCGTTTCTCCTCGACAATGCTGATGAACTTTCGCTCGTCTGACGAAGGTGAATGATCGAAGACGGCTGAAACTGTTTCCAATCTATCTGCCTGAACGGTTTCTTTTTCCAGGATCCGATCCGCTACACAAACGATTGACGACGAATCGAGACCGCCGCTGAGATCCGCCCAAACTGGTCCATCAACCCTGAGACGCGCGCGAACGGCTTCAGAAAACAGGTGTACGAAATGCTCCTCGTATTCATGGTCCGTTTGGTAGCGAATCTCTATGGCAGGATCCAATGACCAGAATCTCTGAAGCTTCGTTTTCCCTGCATGGACACTCAGGACATTGCCCGGAGGCACGGCGTGAATGTTTTTGTACGGCGTAAGCTCAGGCGCGGGGTGGCTGGTGAAGTAAAGGGCCACATATTCGTCGTTAACTGCGAACGTTGCACCCGGTAAGCCCAGCAATGCTTCTAGCCGGCTGGACCATAAGATCGTTTCACCGTCGATCTGATAGAACAACAAACGTGCACCCACCAGATCGCGTGCCAAAAACAGTGTGCGTGAGCTCGAATCCCACAGTGAAAGCGCAAAATCGCCGATGATTCGCTCGAGAAATCCACTGCCCCATTTTCTATAAGCCGCCATCACCACAGCACTATCGTTAGGATCTGCTCTCAATTCATCGCACAACAGACGTATCAACTCTTCTCGATTATCGAGGCGGCCATCCCACGCCAGTGCGCAGCCGTGAAGCACTAATGGCTGACGTTCAGAACGCGATTCAAGATTTGTATGAAACGCGCGGTAGACCATGCCGGCGCAATCAAGACGTACATTCGATCCGCCGTCCGGTCCAAAGGGTTCGAGACCCTGAGCCAGTTGCGTTAATACTTCGTCATTGACTGGCCCACCGCCGAAGTTAATTATTCCGCCTATAGCGCTCATGAGAATTCGACCTCGAATTAGAGCCGTCTAAGTTCCCGGTACTTGCTCCTGACACTGGGCGCGTCGCTAACTACCTGGTTCATAACTTCCGCCCACGCATGTGCCTTCGGTGGGAACTCCTGCGCTGCCAACACCATCTCCGCCGGCACACCGCGCTGCCGCAACAGACAGGTGACAACTGCCGAGTGCTGCAAACACATCGCCTTCTTCGGGTAGTACATCTGAGCTCGATCGACCATGCCGCGAACGCGACGACAGATCTCACGATCCGTTGTACGCGGCTCCGCCGTGGGCCATTGTTCGACTTTCTTGATCAACGATTCGAAGCCGGCGAATTTCAGCAACAGGTCAAAGGCAAGGAGACCCAGGAAGGCACTGAAAGTTTCGCGTTTCGAGAGCCTGATGTCTTCTTCCGGCTCATCACAAGTGTTGAGGTCTTGTGAGTCGTTCCTTTCCGGAGATGAACTGGTCGCACTCACGTCATCCTTGATCGAGTAAACTTCCTGACCGTCTGAATTGCGCCACTGCTGAAGCAATCCCATCGACGCCATCTTCTGCAGGAAGCGAGCCGTATCGGTGCGGAGTTGCGCTCGTGGGACTTCGTAGTGAAATTCTCCTTCAGCATTGATCGCCGCGAACTCCTCTTCGACCGCAAACACAATCTCGTCCAGAGTGAGACTGCCCTGCATGTTTTCCAGAACCATCCAGGTTAGTGCGCCGACGCCATTTAGCTTGCAGAGGCGGTCCTCCGCTATCGAAAGCAAAATAGTGCCGTCCTGATGTTTTCTTGCTCTGTCGGTGACGGGACGAGTAGACGAGATCGCAGTTGTCAGCATCGGCTTCATACTTGAATACCTGACTTCCAAGTTTTGTGCTGTCGTTACAAAAGACCTGGGGGAAGCCTAAGCCGCTATTGTTTGGACCACAGTGAAATGTCGTTTGAGACGACTCTACGCCGGAAGTGCGGAACCGGAAATCTTTTTGATTTTCTGCTTGTGATCCTAAGCGTTTCTCGTTTTTGTTGGCGTTATTAAGAACGGAAGATTAGCGCGGCGAGAAGTTTTGCTTGCAATCCCAAGCAACATTCAGCCACTGCCGGATTTGCTTTGTGCTTCATCAGCGAAGTGGCCATAGTTCAAGTGCACGACACGGTTGGCCCAGTGAGTGGGATAAGGTCTGTGTGAAATTACGATCGTCGTGACACCTTGCAGGTGATGATGAAGACCATTGAACAAACGTTTTTCGGTGAGTTCATCGAGCGCGGAGGTGCATTCATCGAGAATCAGCACTTTCGGATGCTGCAAGAGCGCGCGGGCCAGGGCGACGCGCTGGCGTTCGCCACCGGAAAGACGGTTGCCACGCGGACCCAGGGTCTCGTTGAGTCCGTGGGGTAATCTCTGAATCAGATTTTCGAGTTGGGCCAGTTTAGTAACGGTGTCGAGTTCTTCCTGTGTGGCGTGTGGATTTCCATAAAGCAGGTTTTCCCGCAGCGTCAGATCAAACAACACCGGATCCTGCGGCACAAAAATCACAGACGATCGCAAACTCTTTAGCTTGATGTCACGCACGTCTGTACCTTCAACTTGCACAGTCCCGGCCCGCGGGTCATACAGCCGGGCTACTAATTTCGCGATAGTGCTCTTCCCATTACCACTGGTTCCCGCCAGCGCCACTCGCTCTCCGGGACCTACCCGCAGGCTAACGGCGTTCAGTACTGGCCGATCGTCGTGGTAACTAAAGCAAACGTCCTTCAGTTCCACCGTTCCCGAAAGCTCACGCTCCAAAGACAACGCTCCCGGACGATCCTTTAGCACGACTTCAGCTTGCGCAATCTCCATCAGGCGCCGCACGCTCGCCGCAACGCGTTGAAGTTTTGCGTAGACGTCCATCACCCCGTACAACGGTAGAAACAGTTGCAACGTGTAACCATAGAACGCAACCAATCCACCGGGAGTTAAGGTTCCGGCCATCACCTGATAGCCGCCATAACAAAGCACGCCAGCCATGCCAAAGACTATGATCAGGTAAAGCAGACAACTGAAGAACAGCTCCGTAGCGCGCCGTGTAACCTGTGCCCTGACCGCGCCTCCCGATATACGCGCAAAGCGACGCGCTTCTCTTTGCTCGCATGAAAGCAGTTGCACTTGCACGACGGCTGAAAGATGTTCTTCCAGAAACTCGATCATCTTTCCCGATTGTTCCTGCACTGAATCGGAAGCCTGACGCAGGCGCTCGTGAAATCGCCGTCGCACGACGATAAACGCGGGAATCAATGGCAACACGATCAGGGTCAGTCGATAGTTCAGCACCAGCATAGTTGTCATCACCAGCGTGAAAACAGTAATCATCCGCAGTGCATTTGGGATTACTTCACCGCTGAGCGTTCCGATCTGGTCTACATCAACTTGCAGCCGGTGCAACGTATCGCCAAGCGGCCTGTTGTCGTGATACTCAGCCGAAAGCCGTTGCAGGTGACGAAGCAGACTCAATCTCGCTCGAAACGTCATCTTCTGCACGGCTCGGAAGTTCAGCATTGCAGCCAGACTGTCAAATCCCAGCCGGCCCATGTAAGTCAGGAAGAACGCCAGTGCTATAAGCGGCAACAAGCGCAACTGACGATTGGGAATAACGTCGTCAATCAGCAATCGTATGATCAGTGGATCAATAAGACTGAAAATGCCCGCCACAACAATGCACAAATAACTACTGAGGTGCAGACGAAAGAAAGGTCTGACTTGTGAGAGAAGCCACGAGAATTCGCCGGACTTGTCTATTCGCGTCGCTGTGATCATTGTTCTACCTGATTCGTGCAGACGCGGTCCTCACTTTTTGCACCTCTTCTGGCTGCGGATCTATGCACGGCGTCCTGTAGCCGACGACGCGACCGACGATCTCTGCTTCTCGTGGATAGCTGTAGCGGCGCACGCTCGCAGGTGAAGATGGATGCGGAATGACCAGCAACTGATTACCTTGCAACTCGCACCAGCCACACGCATAAGCATCGCGAAGCTCGATGAAAAATATCGGCCGCTCGTATTCGTTGCGCCAGGCTACTGTGCTCAATTTGTTCTGGCTGGTGTTGATTGTTACGACTGCACCGGGCCTGATCATTGGGTACATGGTGAAGTCAGTCAGACCCAGATGCCCACAAATCACGTCATCGGCTTTCACTTCCGGGAACAAACCCGTGTCTAACGCTTCATTTCCGTTGGCAATCTCCGGCAATTCATCGTCGCCATTTGGGAGAACGAGCAATTGTGTGTGAGACGGATTGGCAACGGATTCGTACTTCTCCTTCTCATCGACATCGACGTTGTAGAGCCGAACGAGATCGAGAAAATTGGCACGATAGATCACGCTCAGGCTGAAGAGCTTACAGATACTCGGCTCGGAGGCGCCGTTCTCCAGTTGCGCCAACCAGCCATTAGAAATGCAGAACCTCTTGTCGCGCTTAGCGTCGGCGATGCGTCGACTTGCTTGTTCAACTTCTCGAACTGTGATGTTGCGTTTGTTACGAAGAGTCTTCAGCTGTTGACCGGCCGGCACAGTAATCCTCCAATTCTCCGCTGGATTATTGCCGCTCGGCTTTGCCTGAAAAATGAGAATCAATCCTGGACCGGTCCAAGTGCGATCCTGCTTTGAGCAAACATTGCCGCGATTAGAACCGCGTGAATGTACCTGAGTGTCAGAGCGATTTCAGCTTCTATGTAGATTTGTCCGGTTTGTGGGAGGGCATTTGCCGCAGACTTATGTGTTAAGAGCTTTGACGGTAGCCAGTTAGAGATTAAGCCAGTCGCCGCTTTTCATCAGATAGATCACTCCAATTCTTATAAACGCAACGATTCCGAGTACTTCAACGCTGCGGAATCATCTGTAAAAATTGATTCGCCAACTACTTACCACCAGCAAACAGCGCGCATCGCTGTCCTCGATCCCGGACATTCTCATGTGCGAACCATCACGCCGGATACAGAACTCCGACAACCTGGCCGATGATACTCACCTCGTCGCGGTTAAAAACTTCGCGCAGGTTTCCTGACGCAGGATGTGGGATCAACACGATCTGCGCACCCGAACCAAGCTCCGCATAGCTACACGTGAGACCATGCGGCGTCATTACACAAAACAACTCCCGCTCGTGAAAGCTGGAATTCTCCGCCGGATAGACCCTGTTCAAAAGTCTATTCACCAGCAAGCGACTGCCCGGCGGTGCAATCGGTGAGGCGTTGGTGTCGTCTTCGCCAACCACAACGTAAGCAAGGTACGGCGGATAGAACGAGCTCAGATACTCCACTTCGATCTCGGTCCAACGTCGCAGCGCGCCTTCAAAGAACTGCGTTTCCTCAAGCTTTGCATCCTCACGCAAGATCGGCACCTTGATCCTGCGGTGACGCGTCACTGCATCGATCGGAATTTCGTGCGTGCGCGCTCGGGCGATCTCCAGTTGTTCAGTGAGGCGACGCTCAGGTTGCAACCCGATGGAGGCATCGATGTCGGCACGCGAGAGATTCAGGATGATGCGCAGGCTGTCGAGTTTTGCGGTGCCGGGCTGACGGATACTGCCGCTGATGATGTTGCCCAGTGTCGACTTGCCGATGCGCATGTCAGCGTTATTGTTTTGTTTGGCCAGATGTTCACTCGCGGCAACGATATCTTTGTAGCTGAGCCCGAGTAGTTTCATGGCCTTGAGAATTAGCTGGCCCAGCGGTGCGCTGGTCTGTCGTTGCGGCCGGCCACGTTTCAGTTCTCCGGTCGCGCGTTTCCTGCGTTCGTCGTTAAGACCCGCGACGTCTTTCCTTGCGTCGACTGTGCGATCCTTTAACGCCTCTGCCAACATCGACTGTAGTTGCGGTTGATCGATGGGCTTGGTTACGTATCCGTAAGCGTGTCGCACGCCCGCCGCGAAAGCATCTTCGTGCGCGCCGTAGCCAGTGACGACGATAATCACGAGCTCCGGCGCTCTCTTCCGCAACTCATCCAGTGCCGCAATACCGGACCCATCTGGCAGCTTTACGTCCAGCAGCAACGCGTGCGGTTGTTCGGTATCAACGAAGGCGAATGTCTCCGCCAGAGTCGCAGCTTCGATTGTGCGATAGCCCCAGTCACGCACAGCCGCAGCGAGCGTTGAACGAATGGTGGTTTCGTCGTCTGCTATGAGTACCTTGAGTTTCGAACTGTCATCAGTATTCAGGTCACCAGGATCAGATTGTTTCGCTTCCCTTTCTGCGCGGTCGTAAATTGTTTTCATATCTTCCCTTGAGTGATGAACCCCCACTTTTTCGGTGACTGGACGTCATGCGACACAAATCTCCTGTCTTCGACGTTACAGCCGGGAGGTAACCGAAGTGCCTGGTAAGTGGTTTCGTTAGATTGCTGAAACCAGTGCTGGGCTTTGTAAAAAACTGCTGGCCCTCATTTCGGGTTTTCAGTCACGTTGGGAGGTCGTAAGGGCAGAGCAAAAATAAACTTTGAACCACGTCCAATTCGGGTTTTGAAACTGATCCGGCCGTGATATGCGGCAGCGGTGCGCCGCACAGCCGCAAGTCCCAGGCCCGTGCCGTCGAGTTTGGTGGTAAACGACGGCTCAAAGATCCGCCGGCGATTTTCGGCAGGAATTCCGCATCCAGTGTCTGACACTTCAATCAACGCTTCTTCATTGCCTTGAGACGTCATCGCACGGCGCAGGCGAACAGTTACACGACCATCACCTTCAATCGACTCGATCGCATTCAGCACCAGGTTCAAGACAGCATCTTCGATGCGAACTGGATCAAGGTGCACGAGAATCGGTTCAGACGTTGTGTCGATCAGTTCGATCGAGATCTGTCGCGCGTGATGATTGTTGATTGAGTTGACTTGATGGGTGGCGAGCAAAACGACACCGCTTACCAGATCGTTCAGCGAACATCGTCTCACATGGAATATACGAGGCTGCGAGATATCGAGCAGCTCTCGCAAGCGGGCATCGATTTTCGACACCTCGCGGCGCACTGCCTCCATCCACTCGCGTTCCTGCCTGGTGAGTTGACCGCGCCGCAGAAATGCATCTGCGACTCCCTTGATGCCGGCGAGCGGATTTCTGATCTCGTGAGCTAGTTCAAAAACACTTTGGTGCCTGGCAGTTGCCGCTCGCTTCGTGTCGTCCACAGCTTCGCCCATCCGATAGGTTGGCGGACAGCAATGTCCTCGACTGATCGAGAAACAAAGACGGGGGGAACCGCACTTTCAGCTCAAGTTGTTACGCTTCTACTGGAGTCCCACATTTAGCCGGGAGGTTTGCCGCGGGTGGAATCTTACACCATGAACGTTCTTTTTGGTCAACAAAATACGCGTTGCTAACAGAACCGTTTTCTGCTCACAGGAGGTAACTATGTCCCGTTCAGGTAACCTCGCATTAAAGTCGTTCGCACGCAGCCTGTCCGTCGTCGTTGCATTGTCCTTTTGTATATTTGACGTCGCAGCAGCGACCCAAAACGACGCACCACTCGAGCGGGGCAAACCGATTGAACGGTCCATTGCCGCCGGTGAAGCACAGACCTACACCCTCACAATGACTTCCGGACAATACGCGCACCTGGCCGTGGACCAGCGCGGTGTCGACGTAGTGGTCTCCATATTCGCTCCTGATGGGACCAAACTCGTTGAGGTTGACGGTCCAACCGGTAATTCCGGTCTCGAACCAGTTTCGCTAGTGGCCCAGGCTACGGGCGCGTATCGCGTTGAAGTGTTATCGACGTCGCCGAAGCTGCCCGGTCGTTACGAACTAAAACTTGAAGAGTTGCGCACCGCAACTGAACCGGACCGCAGCCGTGTCGCCGCTCAAAAACTCTTCACGGAAGCAAAGGCACTGCGCAATCAGCGAACGCAGGAATCCTATCAACAAGCCATTGAGCAATATCAAGCCTCACTCGCGATCTGGCACAACCTCGACGACAAGCTAATGGAAGCGTTCACACTCCACGAAGTGGGAATGATCTATGGCGACATCGGGCAATATCAAAAGGCGATCGATGCGCACTCCAGAGCCGCAGCCCTGTACCGAGAAATGAAGGTTCCGAAGGGCGAGGCGGACGTCCTCGTTAACATCGGCTGGGTATTCGGAGAGTTGGGTGACACTCAGAATCGTCTGGCGACGTACGATCGAGCGGCTGAGGTTTACCAGACTGTTGGAGAAATAGATCCGGTACTCATCAGCAACATCGCATCGACGTACGCCAACATGGGAGAGTATCAGCGCGCGCTCGACATACACTTTCGCGTGTTGAAAATGCGGCGTGTTACGGATGATCACCACGGACTCGGTATCACACTCCGAAGTATCGGCACCTGTTACGAGGGTCTCGGAGACAATCAGAAAGCACTCGATTTCTATAACCAGTCGCTCGAGTACATGCGAAAGGCTGGTAATCACTTTTATACCGCCACGACATTGAGTCGCCTCGGGCTGCTCTACAACAGACTCAATCAAAAAGAGAAAGCACTCGACTATTTCCATCAAACTCTGAAGATTCAGCAAACTATCAACGATCAGAGAGGCCTTGGAAGCACACTGTTTCATATCGCTGTCATGGAACGTGATCGAGGCAATCTCGGCGAGGCGCGCAAACGCGTCGAACAAGCGTTAGCCATAGTCGAGGAATTGCGAACTAAGGTTGCCAGCCAGCAACTGCGCGCAACCTTCTTCGCTTCAGTGCAACGGTATCGCGAGTTTTATATCGATCTGCTGATACGCCTGCACAAAGAAAACCCTTCGCAGAATTTAATCACTGCGGCCTTCAATGCGAGCGAAACAGGACGTGCGCGTTCGCTGCTCGAGTTGTTGCGAGAAGCGAATACGGAGATTCGGCACGGTGTCGATCCCGCTCTGATCGAACGTGAGCGCACTCTCGCAGAATCTATTGCCGGCAAAGCGCAAAGCCAGATGCGTCTGTTAAGCGGCGCACACACCGAAGAGCAAGCGAAGGCCATGGCCAAAGAGCTGGCCGGACTCACGACTGATTACGAACAGGTCCAGGCTCGAATTCGCGAGACGAGTCCGCAGTACGCCGCGCTGGTCCAACCAGTGCCGCTTACGGCTGAAGAGATCCAGCGAAAGGTGCTCGACACCGATACGTTGCTGCTCGAGTATTCGTTGGGCGAGGAGAAGAGTTTTGTCTGGGCGGTTACACCTGAATCGATCAATGCATACGAACTACCGAAACGCGCCGCTGTTGAATCAGTGGCAAGACGAGTCTACGAACTGCTGACAGTGCGCAACGCAAGTGTTGCGAAGGAAACGCTCGAGCAAAGACGCCGGCGACTGGAACTTGCGGACGCCGAGTATTCGCAAGCCACCTCGAATCTGAGTCAGATGCTGTTAGGACCGGTTGCGGGTGAATTGAAGAACAAGCGCTTGCTGGTCGTTAGCGATGGAGTATTGCAGTTTATTCCGTTTGCGGGTTTGCCTGATCCGCGAGCAACTGGTGCTTTATCTCTCAACCATGAAATCGTGACGGCGCCGTCGGTGTCAGTCGTAGCACTGTTGCGACAGGAAACGGCTAATCGAAAACCTGCACCCCGGGCGTTGGCAGTATTCGCGGATCCGGTTTTCACTGACGATGATGCGCGTGTGTCGATTGCGAGGCTGGCCCATTCGAAGCCGGCGACGAAGGATACCGGCGCCGATGTTTTGCGTTCGATGACGGAATCGGGACTCACGAGCCTGCGCCGGTTGCGCTTCAGTCGCCAGGAGGCAGACGAGATCGCACGGCTGGCGGCGAACGATCCTAAATTGCATGCAGTGGATTTTGAAGCGAACCGTAAACTCGCGACCAGTGCTGAGTTGAATCAGTATCGCGTGGTCCACTTCGCAACGCACGGACTGATCAACAATCAGCATCCTGAGCTTTCGGGAATCGTGTTGTCGTTAGTTGATGAACAAGGTAAGCCGCAAAACGGTTTTCTACGACTCTATGATCTCTATAACTTGAAACTGTCGGCAGATCTCGTTGTGTTGAGTGCGTGCCAAACAGCACTCGGCAAAGAGATCAAAGGCGAAGGCCTCGTTGGACTGACACGTGGATTCATGTACGCAGGTGCGCCGCGCGTGGT
This sequence comes from Pyrinomonadaceae bacterium, assembly GCA_036379695.1. GTDB lineage: Bacteria > Acidobacteriota > Blastocatellia > Pyrinomonadales > Pyrinomonadaceae > PSRF01. The sequence goes on from DASVGE010000052.1 coordinate 23,009, forward strand.
CGCGAGCCTCTGGCAGATCGACGATCGGGCTTCGGCGGAATTCATGAAACGTTTTTACCACGGGATCCTGGTCGAGAAACTGCGCCCCGCCGCCGCCCTCCGCGCCGCCCAAATCTCGATGCAAAAAGACAAACGCTGGAACGCCCCCCACTACTGGGCCGCCTTCACCCTCCAGGGCGAATGGAGATGAGCCACAAAGAGGCACAAAAGGCACATAAACTAAGTTCTGACGGTCTAAACCTTTTAAGATCCCGCTGGTTCGAACGTCCCTCTGCTTTTATCTTTTGTGCCTTTTGTGCCTTTTTGTGGCAAATCCTTTTGTGGCACTTCAGTTGCGCTAATAGATTTCGAAAGCAAATTGTGATTTGGAACAGAACAGGAGTCTGTGTGATGCTCGACCAGGAAGTTGACGACCGTGGCACCGATCAGGATCAGGCGCAACAGATGCTCGCCAACCTGCGCGACAAGGGTTTTGAAGGTGATAACGAACAACTTGCCGTCGCGCTCGGAAGGACACAAGATCAGGTGCAGGCTATGATTAGCGGAGCTGAGACTATCGACGATGATGTGATAATGAAATCCAGGGGGATTGCACTACATCGTGGCATCGAAATCGAGTAGAGGAGCTCAAAACTTGAAGCGCGCAACATCCGCCGTCAATCCCCCGTGGTGGTGGTTTGAAGGCGGCACTGAAATCTGCTCGACATGCAGTCAATCGTACGCATATCAAACGGGCTATTACTGTCTGGATTGTGATTCCAACATCTGTTCCTTATGCGTACAGGAATCTGAGAACAACGATCCGCTCTGCTCCGGTTGTTGTGGACAATAACAGAGAGGTTTTATGGCAGCGCGTGCGATCTGGAAAGGTGAATTAAAACTCGGCACAACCAAGGTGCCCGTGAAGCTTTACTCCGCCGTGCAGGACCGTACGGTGCGATTTCACATCCTCGACGATCGCGCCAAAAAGCGTGTGAAGCAACACATGGTCGATCCCGACTCGGGCGACGAAGTCCCGAACGAAGAGATCCAAAAAGGTTACGAGATCGAACCCGGAAAATACGTGATCCTCACCAAAGAGGATCTGGAAAAACTCGAGCCGCCACCTTCACGCGAAATCGAAATCGTCGAATTTGTTCCGCAAGCGAAGATCAGCCAGCAGTGGTACGAGCGGCCTTACTATCTTGGCCCGGACGGCGATGAGAAAGACTAGTTCGCTTTGGTCGAAGCACTGCAAAACACCGAGAGCGAAGGCATCGCGCATTGGGTGATGCGCAAGAAGTATTACGCCGGCGCACTGCGTGCCGTCGACGATTATCTATTCCTCTTTACGTTGCGAGATGCGAAAGAAGTAATACTTGCCGACGACTTGACGAAACCGACAGGCGCTGCGCCCACGCAGAAAGAGCTCGCGATGGCGAAGCAACTCGTCGAGATGTTGGAAGGCGAGTTCAAACCGTCGGAATACAAAGATGAGTATCGCGCGCGCGTGGAGGAATTCATCGAGAAGAAAGCCAAAGGACGCGCGCCGAAGTTGAAGGCTGTGAAAACGAAACGTCAGACTGCGGCGCTCGACAACGTGCTGGCGAAGAGTATCGAGGCGCTGAGAAGAAAGGAGAAGCGCGCTGCCTAGTAGAGCTACACGCAAACAAGTGGAACCCGAAGAGGAGAGTGCCGGTGGCAGGCCGTTCTGGTCAGGCACGCTTACATTCGGGCTCGTTAGCGTACCGGTAAGTTTGTTTCCGGCGTCGCGCTCGAATCGTGCATCGCTGCGCATGCTTGGACCGGACGGACAACCGCTGGCGCGCAAGTATTTCGCGGAGAATACGGGCAAGGATCTGGACGTCGACGAAGTAGTGCGTGGCTACGAGATCGACAAAGAGAAGTATGTGATCGTAACTGACGAAGAGTTGGAGCGACTCGCGCCAGAGAAAACTCGCGACATCGATCTCAAGCAATTCGTGCCGGCTGACTCGATTCCGCCGCTCTATTTTGAGCGTGGCTATTTCCTGACACCGGCAGCCGGTTCGCAAAAAGCCTACAAACTTCTCGCGGAGACCATGGAAAAGAGCGGGCTCGCCGGCATCGCCACGTTTGTCATGCGGGGCAAGGAATACCTGGTGGCGATCTTTTCCGATAAGGGAATTTTGCGAGCAGAGACGATGCGGTTTGCGGACGAATTGCGCTCGCCTTCCGATATTGGTCTGCCGAAAAAGAAAGCAGCGCCAAAGCCAACTGTTACCAAGTTTGAGAAACTGATCGCGGGCAAGACGAAGAAACAATTCTCACCAACAAAACTCGCCGACAAGCAGACGGATTCGCTTTTGAAGCTGGTGAAGAAGAAACAGGCGAAACGTTCAAACGTCGTGAAGGTTGATGAAGAGGTCGATACAGATCACAAAGTCGTCGATCTGGTCTCAATTCTTAAAAAGAGCCTGAGCGGGAAGAAATAGGCCACAGATTTACACGGATGAACACGGATTTTTCTTATCTGTGTTCATCTGTGTAATCTGTGGCTAAAACTTATTCGACTTTAATACTCCTCCACTTCCCTTGCCTGAATCGAACCACGCTCAGCACGAAACGAGTCACGTGGCCCGCCAGGATCGCCAGCCAGATATCGAGCGGATCGAGCGTCCCCGTCTGTTGAATCACGAAACACGTACTCAACGGCACGATGATCTGCGAGATGATCGAGATATATAGCGGACTGCGCGTGTCGCCGGTGCCCTGTAGCCCACCCGTGTAAGTAAGCGCCACGGCGATAAACAATCCGGAAACACTCAACACCCGCAGCAACTGCACGCCAATCTCCACCACCGCCGGATCGTTCATCCCAAAAATCGCCAGCAGTTGTCGCGGAAAAAAGAGGAACAAGATGCCGATGAATGCAGCGCCCGCAAAACCAAACTGCGCCGCCACGTGTACGGCAGCGTTAGCGCGATCGGGCTTACCCGCGCCGAGGTTCTGGCCAGCCACCGCCGCGGCCGCGCCCATCAACCCCACTGACGTCCACGTCACGAGCGCAAATAGCTCTGTGTAAGCGACGGCATACGCACCCTGCGCCGCCGCACTCTGCGCCAGCGAGCCGATGAACGCGAGCATGAAAACACCACCAACGTTCATCGCGATCCCCTGTATGCCGGTCGGAAGTCCAAACTTGAAGATCTGCCTGATGATCGACCAGTTTGGACGATAGCCGCCGCCTCGCGGAATCGACACGACCCACGCCCCGCTCCACAAGCGCCACAACGCGAAGACCGCTACCAGTCCCGAAGCGATGCAGGTTCCCATCGCCGAGCCCTTGGTACCGAAAGCCGGAATCGGACCAAGCCCGCGGATCAACAACACGTTGAATACGAGGTTGAGCACCGTCATCGTAATGCCGAGCATCATCGGCGTGCGCGCGTCTCCGGCCGAGCGCAAAGCGCCGCTCACCATGAAGAACACCATCATGCCGCTGCTGAACGCAAACATGATGCGCAGAAACGGCAGTGCCTGCGCCTGGACCTCGGGAGCTGCGTTGACAAGGTTGAGTAGCGGAGGCGAGACAAAATATCCGATCGGCGCCATGATTCCGAGCGAGATGAAGATCGCAGTGAGGAACGCCTGGTAAACCGTGCGATTAACTTTTTCTTCATCGCCTGCACCCGCGAAACGCGCCACCAGCACGCTCATCCCCGTAAACAGCGACGAAATAAAAACAATGACGACGATGAAGATCTGCCAGCTTACGCCAATCGCCGCATTCCCGATGTGTCCCACGAGATTGCCAACCAGCGCATGGTCCACCAAACCCTGCAATCCGCCGATAGCATTCGTGAGCATCGTCGGCCACGCGATCTTCCACACCGCCGGACGCAACGGCCCTTCGACGATCGATCGGTCGTAGCGCGACTTGGACATACTTTCAATTGATGCCGCAGATAAACGCAGATCCGCGTTATCCGCGTTTATCTGCGGCTAATTTCTTCTCCAGTTTACGCACTCTTGTTGCCAGTCGAGCGCTGCCCATCTTTTCAGCAACTGCGGCGAACTCCGGCGTCGCCCCACGCCAGCGCAAGTCCTCTACATCTTTGAAAGGCGGCGGCTCGGTGCGCAAGGTTGCGAGATCTTTGAAGAGCAACGCCAGCGGGAGTTTCTCATCATTCAAAACACCGGGCGCAAAGTTTTCGATCGCGCCATAACGATTGATGAGCTGTGCTGCTGTCTTTGCTCCACAACCTGGTATGCCGGGGTAACCATCCGCGGCATCACCCACCAACGCGAGATAGTCGGGAATAAACTCCGGCGCCACACCAAACTTTGCACGCACACCCTCAGCATCGCGAATCACATTACTACGCCGATCAACTTGTACCACACGATCACCGACCACGCATTGCGCGAGATCTTTGTCGGGCGTCCAGATGCAGACCTTCTCCACGCGACTATCCTGCGCCGCCAGGTGAGCTGCCGCTGCGAGCGCATCATCGGCTTCGAGCTCCACCATGGGCCACACAACCACGCCCATGGCCGCGAGTGCTTCCTCGAGCGGCGTGAACTGCGCTTTCAATGCCCGTTCGATACCGGCGCCTGTTTTGTAACCCGGCCAGAGATCATTGCGGAACGATTCGATGATGTGGTCAGTCGCGACACCAACGTGAGTACCGCCCTCGTCGAGCAACTGCGCAACTGTGCTCAACACACCGGAAACGGCCCCAAACGGAGGATCGGTTTTCTTAAAACGACGAATTCCGTAGAAGTGTCGGAAGACTTCGTAGGTACCGTCAAGCAGGTGAATAATCATTGTTTGCAAATGTTACGGCCACAGATGAACACGGATAACACAGATCAGAATTGCTGATCCGTATCATCCGTGTTTATCCGTGGCTAATTACTTACCGAAGGAATAGAGCGCGCTACGGGTTCGGATGTAGATCCGGCCGTCAGCTATAGCAGGTGTAGCGAAGCACTCGTCATCCAGTTCATTAACAGCCAGCACTTGCCAATCACCCGCGGCCTTCAAGACAGAGACCTGACCACCCTGACCAATCAGAAACACTTTGTCATCAGCCGCAACCGGCGACGAGAAATATTTATCGATCGCTCCGTGCAGCCGTCCCTGCTTGATCACGTTGCCAGTCGCGGGATCAAACGTCAGCAGGATGCCGCTGTCGTTAATCATGTAGAGCACGCCCTGGTAAAGTAGCGTCGACGGCACCTGCGGCACCGGCTTCGTGTAGCGCCAGCGAATCGCGTTCGCAGTTTGATCGCCCGTGCCCCCCATCTTGATAGCGAGCAAACCATTCTCCGACGCCATCATCGCGCGAAACACGTCCCAGTCCGTCGTGTTCAACTTCTCGTCGCGATTCATATCAAACGCTTCGAACGCCGCCTTCAGCATCCGGTCCATTTGCGCGGCCCCACCGGCGCCCGCGATCTCGGCCTTCGTGATCATGTGATCCTTATCTTTGTCGTAAGCCGTCAGCGCTTCCTCAAACGTCGTCGTCTGCACCTGCTGCCCGGGCTGGTTCTGAGGAAATCCCCAACCATTGATGTAGAGATATTCAGAGTCGTGACTCGCGATCGACTTCATCTCACACGCCAGACCACGCACCCACCAAACCCTTTTGCCATTCTCAACTGAATACGCCGAGAGCTGGAACGACTCGGGAACGATGATCTGCTTCGCGCCTTTAGCAGGTTGATAAATGATTGGCGTCGAATAGCCGGAGATCACGACGGGCCGCTCGACTTTCCAACGCACCTTGCCGCTGTTCTTATCAACGGCTATCAGGTACGAAGCCGGGTTGTCCTGATCGACAGGCAGTATGACTTTGTCGTCAACGAGAATCGGCGACGCGCCAAAGCCGTAGAACATGTTGAATGGACCAAGCTGAAGTTTCCAACGCTCCTTGCCCGCAGCGTCGTACGAGATCATTCCGAAGTCCTGGAAAAAGACGTAGACATTCGAGCCGTCAGTAACCGGAGTCGGCGATGCCGGTCCGTTGACGTTTTGCAATCGACCGTCACGCAAACGTGGCGTCTCTCGTTGCCAGAGTATCTTTCCCGTTTGACGATCGAGACAGATCACCAGCAGCTTGTTGCTTTTGTCATGCGCCGTGACGAAGATACGATCGCGCGTCAGCACCGGCGACGAGTGTCCCGGAGGAAGTTCAGTTTTCCAGACGACGTTCTTGTTTGGTCCAAACTCCGCCGGCAAATCTTTGGTCTCGGAAACGCCGCTGCCGTTTGGTCCACGAAACTGCGACCATTCGTCAGAAGCACTGATAGTCAGGGGAAAGGCGAACAAGAGAAGGGCGATAGTCTTTAACATTTTGAATAGCTCCGGTTGAAAAGTACGCAGATAATAGCGCCTTCGCGATTATGGGTAAATCTGTGTAATCTGTGCACTGAAAGGACCCGACGAAAAAATGAAATTGATCCTGTTTCTCGTGCTTGTTGTTTCCGTGGCTGTTGGCCAGACGGGCTTGCGGAAGGACCGCCAGCTACTCGTGGACTTTCGAAACGATCACGCCTCCACTCCCTTCAAGATTACACCAGCAGCCGAACGCGCTGTGTTGTCGAAACTCTTTCGGAGATACCTGAAAGATCAAAACCAGTGCAACGCCGATTTCGATGCTGGTAATGGCGACGACCGGCTGGCAGCGGCGCGTAAAGCCGGACAGATCGCTCCCTCAATCTCGTCCATGGCGACCGGAAGTTTTACCGCAGCCGGACAAACTCAGACCGCATACGTAATTTCTGTTAACGAGTGCAACGCGACGCATGCAGAAAACTTCGGCACGAAGCGCGTCGCCATCTTCGCGGGCCAACAACTCGTCGCCGATGTTGACTCAGATTTCATGAGAGAGATCGTGCGTAAGACCGATCTCAACGGCGACGGTATCGATGAGTTGCTGATGATCAGCGGCGACATGGCCCAGGGCACCCTCATCGAAATGGCCACGCTGGTTAGCTTTCAGAACGGGCGTCGCAGCGTGCTGCAAGAGTTTGGCACGGTAGTGGAAGACTCCTGTGCTTCGGGCTTTCAAGGAAGCAACTCGAAGGCTTCAGTGCTTTACATCCCGACGGGCGCGCGCGCAACGATGCCGAAGATTATTCAGGATAACTACGTCGCCAGTTGTCGTAATACTAAGCGCTGGCGATTTACTTCAACCGGAATGATGCAGGAATAGAAGTCGATGTGATCATCGCGCCCGCGGGCAGGGGGGGGGAATGTAATGGCTGAACTCTTACGGGAATACGCAACAGTGGTGATTGGTCCTGACGACACGACTTACAACGTGCGCAGTTACGGCGAAGAACGGCTTGACGGCACGTGGATCGGTTGGCTCGAGTTTCATCCGACCGACCTCAGCAAGCTAACACTGCGAACCGAACAGGAAACGTCGCAGCCAAATCGAACTGCGGTCGAATACTGGGCCACAGGTTTGGAGCCAGTCTATTTCGAAGGAGCCTTCGAACGCGCGCAATAGACCGGCATCGGCCGCAAAAAGGTACAAAATTATTTCGCTGAATTTTTTTGTGCCTTTTGTGCTTTTTTGTGGCTTGATCCGCCTCTTTGCGGCTATGCTCTGCACGGCGTGCAGGGCGCCACCCGTCCGCGGGCAGGACTGAGTCCACCTGAACGATTATCGACTCCAGGTTCCAATGCGAACCTCCTTCAGCCCGAATAGCGGATAGCGTGCAGTGCATGAGGAGGCTCGTATGTCTGATCAAAATAATCCCGCTCGTCTGCTTCCAGTTCGTCCCAATCTGGACCAACTCAAACATCAAGCCAAGGACCTGCTGCGAAACATCCGTAACGGCGACCAGCAGGCGCTCGCCGAGTTTAATCAGTTTCATCCAGAGGCGCCCAAAGAAGAAATCAAACTCGCGGACGTGCAGTTTGCGCTCGCACGTAGCTACGGCGCGTCGAGCTGGCCGCGGCTCGTCCAGTCGTGCAAGCTGATCGACGCCATCTGGCGCGACGATCTCGAAGCCGTGCGCGAGCTCGTCGTGAAGCACCCAAACCTGCTGCACGAGAACGCCGGCATTCGCAACAACAACTGGGGACCACCTCTAACTTACGCCGCAAATCTCGGACACGATCGCATCATCAAGATGCTCTACGATCTGGGCGCGCGCGATCTCGCGACGGCAATCGATCGCGCCGCTCTCCAAAGCAAGATCGGCACAGCCCGAATGCTGCACGAGTTGATGGGATCGCCGGTACCACCCGAGGATGCTCTGGGTGGTCCAGCCTACACGCTCAGCGCTTCAGGCACCTTACTCATATTGGAACTCGGCGGCCGCGTGAAAGACGAGCATGGCAAACGTCTCGCGCCAGTTGACGTCGTGCTCGAAACTGACAGCCGCAAGCCATCCGAGAAGCACCAGATCCTCGAGCTATACGTGCAACACGGACTCGAGTTGCCCGACACGCCCGTGATGGCATTGCACCGCGGCCGCATCGATCTGCTTGAAGCACACCTGCGTCAGGATCCGAAACTGCTGCAACGAACATTCACGCACGAAGAGATCTACCCGCCCGAGTTCGGCTGTCATGATGAAGTACTCGCCACCCAGGGAACGCCACTGGCAGGAACCACTCTGCTGCACCTCTGCGCTGACTACGACGAGCTCGAGATCGCACGCTGGCTGCTCGAACGCGGAATGGATCCCAACGTGAAGGCCACTACAAACTCCGACGGCTTTGGCGGACACACCGCACTCTTCTGCACCGTCGTGTCGCAGCCGAATTACTGGACGAACCGCAAGAGTCAGCCACAACGAGCGCCGTTCACACAGTTGCTGCTCGACCATGGCGCCGATCCGAATGTCCGCGCCTCTTTACGTAAGAAGCTCCATCCCGGTTACGCTCCACGATACGACGTTGAGACAACTTACGAGTATCGGAACGTTACACCGCTCGGATGGGGCCGGCAGTTTCACGCGCAAGATTTTGTGAGCGCCGTCGCCCTGCAACTCATCGAGGAACATGGCGGTCTGGAATAGCATGTGCTTGTAACCAAGCGGGCACAAAAGGTGTCTTAATCCATAGTCGGGCTCTCCCTAAGAACCAAGGGGGAGCCCGACTAAGTTTTTTGTGTTAAAGAGGAGAAAACAGATGAGAAAAAGGCTTTTGGGAATCGCACTGGCAATAGTTTCAATGGGTTTTGTCGTGTCTGCGGAAGCAAAGACAAACGATGTCTCGCAGCTAAACAGCACTCTCGCAGCTAACGCGACACCGCAGTGGGGCAGAGATCGTTACGACGACAGACGCTACGACAGGCGTTATGATCGTCGCCGCACATCAACGCGGACGCGCTATGTACGATATGGTCGACGTCTCTACCGCGAAACGTATTTAGTCACGTACCGGCCGAATGGCCGAATCATCAACACTCGCTTAATCAGCCGCCAGCGAGTTGGATAAGAACCGCGGCTTTGACAAGGAAGAAATGAAAGGAAGGTCTCGCACTCAGCGCACTGATGCTGTTTGGTATTACGTTGTTCTCCTCGGCGGAAGCCCAGGCGCACAGCGGCGACGAGTCGTGATCGTCCGGTCTTTACCACTAAGGCACAAAGTCACAATTTGTGCCTTAGTGGTTAGTTTTATTTCAGCATGTTTGCTACTTCCAACAACTGCTCAGGTCGCGCTCGAGTCCAATAATTCTCCGTCAAGTTGATCCATCGCACCGTCCCTGACGAATCAATCAGAATCTCCGCGGGTCGAGCGATGTCGCGACCGTTCTCGCCGGCGCCGGCGTGTACCAGATCGTAACTTCGAATCGCTTGCGTGTTTGCATCGGAAAGTAACGGGAAAGTGTAGCCTTGCTGCTGTGCAAGAGTGCGTGACTCTTCCGGACTGTCAACACTGATCGCCACCGGACGAACGCCTGCTGCTTTGAACTTATCTAAATTTTGCTCGATACTCCGCAACTCGGAGTTACACAACGGTCACCAGTAGCCTCTATAAAAGATCAGCAACACACCTTTTGGCGCATTGCCATCAATAGGCGAGGTGCGGAGCTCGGCAAGTGAAACTTGTTTACCTGTCGAATCAGAAAGCGTGAAGTCCGGCGCGCGTTGACCCACCTGCGGGGCGCCCGTTGAAGCTGGTAACCAACGCCCCATGACGAAGAAAGCAAAAAGGAAGAGCCCGATAATCGCAACGCTCACTGTGGCAACGAGCGAAGTAATAATCTTTGACCATGTCGGATGCGCACGGTCGGATGCAAACCCGCGCCGCACACCCATCACGAGAAACACTGCGGCAATCAGGAAGATCAGCAGGTTGGCCCACGGAAAGTCACGCGTAGCCGGAATCCAGACGAAAATAAAGAAGAAACTCAAGAACGCTGCGAGGGTGAGCAGGAAGCCCACCCACAGCGGCCAGTTGATACGTCTTGTAGTCATATCCGAGTTCACCTGAGGTTTGGTTTCCATCTGCCGTACGCGACGAACGCGCACAGCAGTCCCACCACCAGCGGCGTGATGGCCATCTTGAATCCATCACCCATGGTTGTAACAACAACGGCTCCGATCATGACGATCGTGAGACCTAAAGCAGCAAGCGCGGTCAAATGTTGCTGCCGGCGGAACAGACCGGGCAGAACCAATCCGAGCGCTCCGAGCACCTCGACCACGCCAATGAGTCTAATGAACCACATCGGCAGCACAACCTGATTCGGCGAGCCCATCGACGCCATCGTCTCAGCTGACAAAACCAACTTCGTGCCACCGGCAAACAAAAAGAGCAAGGCCAGCAGTATCTGAATAATCCAAAGTAAGATGTTCATAATCGAGTTTCCTCAAAAGGGGAAGAATAGGTTCTATAGGACATATAGAACCTATATTTTTTATTTCATCTCCGGCAGTCCTTTGATCTCCAACACCGGACGAATCTCGACAGTACCGAATTTCGCACCCGGAATTCGTTCGGCAATAGTCATCGCTTCGTCGAGATCGCGCGCGTCGATCAGGTAGTAACCGCCGAGCTGTTCGCGAGTCTCAGCGAATGGACCATCCGTCACCAACCGCTTGCCGCTTCTGACGCGCACGCTCGTGGCCGTCGCCACCGGGTGCAACGGGTTCGCAGATAGATAATTGCCATTCGCGCTGAGATCGCGTGCGAGTTGTGCCGATTCGACGTAACAATGCTCGCGTTCCGATTCGCTCATTGCTTGTTCGTCAAGATAAACCAGCAGCATGTATTTCATGTTTCTGATGTGCCTCCACTGCTAAGTCGAACGACGAGCGCGCGAATCGACACCTTTGCCTGAATTTTTTTATTATCAAACGTGCTTCCGAACCCGAATGTTGCTGTTGACGCAGTGTATCGATCTGACTGGGGTCGGATTGTTGCAACTCTCATACGTCAGTTTGGTGATTTTGAACTCGCCGAAGACGCCGCCCAGGATGCGTTTACGGCAGCCATCGACCAATGGCGAACAGACGGCATTCCCGATTCACCACGCGCCTGGATCATCCAAACAGCCAAGCACAAAATCATCGATCGCCTGCGACGTCAAACACGTCTACAGCAAAAACTCGAAGCCGATCCGGATTTCAGTTCCGAACCAATCGTCGAAGGCCCGAACCTGAACTTTGACGAGATCCCTGACGATCGTTTGCGTCTGATCTTCACCTGTTGTCATCCCGCCCTGTCACTCGAAGCGCAGGTGGCGCTTACGCTGCGCACTCTAGGCGGACTTCAGACTGACGAGATCGCGCGCGCGTTTCTTGTTCCCACGGCGACGATGGCACAGCGACTGGTGCGCGCAAAACGAAAAATTCGCGATGCCGGAATACCTTTCAGCGTGCCCGACACGACGGAAATGCCTGCCCGCCTGGACGCAGTGTTGACCGCGATCTATCTCATCTTCACCGAAGGCTACGCGCCCACGCGCGGCGAGCCACTCATCAGGGCCGATCTTTGTGCCGAAGCGATCAGGCTCGGACGCCTGCTCAGAACGCTGCTCGCCCCCAAGCCTCCTGCTGAAGCAACGGCGCTCGTGGCGTTGATGTTGTTGCACGATTCGCGACGCGAGGCTCGCCTGGATGAAGACGGCAATCTGGTTGTGCTCGAAGAGCAGGATCGCACACTCTGGAATAGACCACAAATCGACGAAGCGCTGTCGTTAGTTGCCGAGGCGCTCGCCGGTGAGCCTGGTCCCTTCGCGCTCGAGGCGGCAATCGCCGCGGAGCATTGCAAAGCCGCACGGGCAGAGAATACAAACTGGTCGCAGATCGTCAAACTCTACGATCTGCTGGCCGAGTTCATGCCTTCGCCGATCGTGTCTCTAAACCGCGCTGTAGCAGTCGCTATGGCCCAGGGTCCGCAACCCGCGCTCGAACTGATTGACGAACTGGCAGCATCAGGCGAACTTGATGAGTATCACCTGCTACATGCAGCACGTGCCGACATGCTGCGACGTCTCGGCGCGAACGACGACGCCGCTGAGAGTTACAAAACAGCACTCAGCTTAGTCACTAACGACAGCGAGCGCCGCTTCCTCGAACGCCGCCTCAGCGAAGTCACGTCTAAGCCACAATAAGGCACATAAAATCACAAAATAAATCTTTGCGACTTTTTGTGCCTCTTTGTGGCTACTTCTCTTGCGGCCTACGCTGACTGGCTCTTAGTGTGCATTGCTGCGAGGCGTCTATCCATCTCTTCCGGTGTGACGTCTTCCTTGTGCGTTGCTACCGTCCAAACGTGTCCGAACGGATCAGTCAACGTGCCGGAACGATCGCCGTAAAACTGATCCTGCAACGGCTTCATTTCCGTGCCACCGGCATCGATGGCTTGCTTATAAATCGTGTCACAGTCATCAACGTAGATCATGAGACTCACGGGCGTACCGCCATGTGCCTTTGGCCCCCTGTAACCCATCTGCGGGTTCTCGTCCCCGAGCATGAAAGGCGAATCACCAATCTTCATCTCGGCGTGGCCGATCTTCCCTTCGTGTTCCATGCGAAACAGTTCGATCGCGCCGAATGCTTTCTTGTAGTACTCCAACGCCTCAGCGCCACCATCGACGATCAAGTACGGAGTCAGTGAATGATATCCTTCCGGAATCGGTTTTACGTCTGCCATAACTATTCCCCTTTCGTTGTTTGAGTTGACTCTTTAAGTAAAGCTTTTTTGTTGAGAAATGCGATTACGCTGAACTTTGCCATCTGTTGTCCTTGACGACGACGAGTGTCATGTCGTCTGTCAGTGGCCGTGGCGCCGCGAAGTCCTGAACCGCGCCCAGCACTGAAAACAGCACCGACTCAGCCGTGCCGCCTTGCGCGCGACGCAGTTCGGTTTGGAGTCGCATGGCGCCAAACTCCTGTTCCGCTTCGTTGAATGATTCCAAAATACCATCGGAGCAAACCAACAACAGATCGTCACGACCCATCAGCACACTGCCTCGATCGAACATCGCCGCCGGCACGGCACCCAACACCGGCCCGCCCTCCGACAGCAACTCGAGTTGTCCGTTTGCTCGTAAGTGTAACGCTGGCGGGTGTCCGGCGCTACAGTAGTCGAGGATCCCTGAACGCGAATCGAGCCGCGCTACAAACATCGTGCTCAACGGCTCTACCGGCGATAAACGAGCGATATCGCGATTAACGCCGGCGACGATGGCTTCCGGATCGCTGTTCGCGGCGGTGTGCGTGCGAATCAGGCCGATCAGGTGCGTGACCCACATGCCCGCCGCCAGCCCTTTGCCGCCGACGTCGCCGAGAGCAAGCACCAACCCATCGCGCGTTTCCTCAACGCTGAAGAAATCGCCGGGCAAGTGACGCACTGCAAAAATCTCACTCGCCACGTCAAACGCGCCGTGACGCACAAGACTCGGCGCACACAAACGCCGGTGTACTTGCGCCGCTTCGAACACAGCCTGCTGGAGCTCCTCAAGTTTTTCCGCAGACGAAGGTGCATGTCGCGGATCTACAGTCTGATCTGCGTTATCCGCGTTTTTCTGCGGCAAAAATATAGGAGTCAAGGTCATCCCTTACCCGACGAACTTATAGCCACTGCCATGAACGGTAAGAATAAAACGCGGCTCTTCGGGATTTGGTTCTAGTTTTTGTCTGAGGTGAACGATGTGCGTATCGACGGTGCGTGTGCTCGGATAATTCTCGTATCCCCAAACGGCATCCAGTAATCGATCGCGGCTGAGTGTCTCGACCGGATGCGCGATGAAGTAAGCCAGCAACGCAAACTCCTTCGCCGAAAGATCGACGATGTTTCCATCGCGCCGTACTTCGTTGCTGCGAATGTTGACCTCGATGTCGCTGAATTTATAAACCTCGGGCGCCGGCGTGGGCGCTGACACTCTGCGCAGCACCGCTTTCACACGCGCCATCAATTCGCGCACCGAAAAAGGTTTTGTAACGTAATCGTCAGCGCCCAGTTCCAGTCCGACAACCTTGTCGATCTCCTGGCCACGCGCAGTCAACATTATGATCGGCACTGACGGCCGTTTCGCTTTCAACTGCTTGCAAACGTCGAGTCCGCTCATGCGCGGCATCATCACGTCGAGCACGATCAGATCGGGACTGTCCGAAAGCGCTCGCTCCAGACCACTGACACCATCTTCGGCGCTGATCACTTCGTAGCCTTCGTATTCGAAATTGTCGCGCAGCCCGGCAACCATTGCGGGTTCGTCTTCAACGATCAGAATCTTGGTCTTCATGATGTCACCTTCTTATGCGGAGCCGGTTGTGCCGGGTTGCAGTGGCAGCGTCAACGTGAACTTGCTGCCGCGTCCCGGAATGCTTTCAACTTCAACGTCACCGCCGTGCGCGCGCGTGATGTGACGCACGAGCGACAGCCCCAGACCGCTTCCCTTCGTGTTATGGACCAGCGGATCGCCGGTGCGATAAAACTTCTCGAAAATTCTCGACTGTTCGTGCCGCTCGATGCCGATGCCGCGATCGCTCACCTCGAGCTTGAGCAGACTCTTGTCGCGATAAAGCCTGACGCCGAGGAATTTTTCCTGGTTGGAATATTTCAGTGCATTGTTGACCAGATTGACAAGAGCGCGCGCAATCGCTTCGCGATCGACTTTGACGGTGGGAATGCCGGGATCGATTTGCTCCTCGAGCGCAAACCCCTGCTGCTCGATCTGGAAACGATAAGAGTCGAGCGTGTTGCGCACGAGCTCGGCGATGTCAGTGTCTCTAAAGTCATACTCTTTGCGCCCTGCTTCGATGCGAGAGAAGTCGAGAATGTTATTGATTAAGGCCGTTAGCCGTTCGCTCTCTTTGCGAATGATGCTGTAGTACTCGTTCTTTTTTTCCTGCGTCGTGATGCGGCCGAGCTCGAGTGTTTCCGCGTAGAGTCGAATGAGGGCGAGCGGCGTTCGCAGTTCGTGTGAGACGTTGGAAACAAAGTCAGACTTCAAACGCGCCAGCGCTACCTGTTTGTTGACGCTGCGGTAAGTCAGCACCAATCCGCCGATCATCAAGACGGACAACACACCGAGGATCAGCGAACTCTGCAACATAAACTTGCGACCGATCGCTTGCGCCGTCGTGCCTTGAAACTTGATGCCGATCGCGAGACCTTCAAAAGGATCGACGAGGTTCTGCGAGACTTCAGGCTTGCCGCCATTCCAGCCAGTCGAAGTAGCAAACGGTCGCTCGGGTTCTGAGCGCAACGTGTCAGCCGGAAACACCAGCATGGCGAGACGTTTTTCTTCGTACTGGTCCGACACGTGAAACCCCTGCGCCTCGACTTGTCCGGTATCGCTGCCGAATCCCTGTGTCGTCAACTCGTTGAGCAGCGCTGGAAAGAAGTTCTGCTTCAGGTACTTTGGATCGAAGCTCACGCCTCCGAGTATCGGACGATCTTTGGCGAAATGAGGAAAAGCAAAGATCGCGGTTGCCGTGTACACAGGGCCGTCTTCCCGCTCGGATTCTGAGCTGAACCACGTGATCGGCTTGGGCTTCCGGCACAACTGGTCCACCAGGTAGTTGCCCTCGAGACCCAGCCACCCGCCGTACATCTTTTGCAGACTGACGAGCTCGGCTTCGTTTGCAGCGCTGCGCTGTTGCTGAATCACCACGCCCGTTTTCGCGTCGTACATAAACGCGTGTGCGAACCAGGGACTCTTTGCCAGGATGAGATCGAGCTTCCGTTTTTTCTCGTCGTCAGAATCAGCCTGATCCGGAAAGGCCTCGCGCGCCTGATCGGTCAGATCGTAAGCCTTGCCGTTGATCTTCTTCGCGGAGCTGGCGAGCAGGTAGAGGAAGTCGCGGTGGATTAGGGCTTCGACTTTCTTGTCGCGCTGGATCGATTTGACGTGTTGAAAACTAACGACGATGAGCGCCAATGCAGGCAAAAGCACTGCAAAAACAAGCGTAAGGACGAGCCGGAAACGCGTGTTGCCTTCTCTTTTGGACTTCATGGCAGGCCAGAGAATACGCCTGACGATGCTGGGCTGTGTCAAGCGTAAGTAAAAATTTGTTAAGAGTTGTGAAATCCATCCACAGATTACACAGATTTTCTGCGTAATCTGTGCAATCTGCGGATTACTTCAATCCTAATTTCTTCATGCGGTTACGTAGGGTTGAGCTCGGGAGTCCCAGGATCTCGGCGGCGCCACCCTTGCCGCCAATGACACCGCGTGTTTGTTCGAGAATCTCCGCAATGTGACGCCGCTCGATGTCTTCGAGCGAACGGCCAACGGCGACCGGAGCCGGCGCGCCGCTGTTAACAGGCATCGTCGTTGTTAACGTCAATTCACTAAGCGGCGCCTGCAACTCCGAGCCGCTCGACAAGATCACGGAACGCTCCATGAAATTTTCCAGCTCACGCACGTTGCCGGGCCACGGGTAACTGCACAGCGCCTCCACCGTGTCTCTCGGAACCTGATCGATACGTTTATTCATGCGCAGCGCGTGTTTCTGTGCGAAATAACCAATCAACAAAGGAATGTCGTCAACGCGATCCCGGAGCGGCGGAATCGTGATCGGAAATACGTTGAGACGATAAAACAGATCACTGCGGAATTTCTTTTCCGCCACCATGTGCGGCAGGTCAACATTGGTCGCGGCAATCAGGCGCGCGTCAGTCTTGATCGTTCTCGAACTACCAAGGCGCTCGAATTCGTGTTCCTGCAAAACGCGCAGCAGTTTCGGCTGCAGGTCGAGCGGTATCTCGCCAACCTCGTCGAGCAGCAGTGTTCCCTTGTTTGCGAGTTCGAAGCGGCCAATCCGCTGCGCAATCGCACCCGTGAACGCGCCTTTCTCGTGTCCGAACAGTTCGCTTTCCAACAAGCCTGTCGGTATCGCGGCGCAGTTGAGTTTAACCAGCGTTCGTTCGCGACGATTACTCAAATTGTGAATCGCACGCGCGATCAACTCCTTGCCGGTGCCGGTTTCACCGCAGAGCAGGACCACGGAATCGGTCGGCGCTACGGTCGCGACCTGTTGCAGGATCTTTTTGAGTGCCGCACTCTGTCCGATGATCTCTTCGAAGTTGTACTCGGTTTGGATTTCCTCTTCGAGATAGATCTTCTCGCTGGCGAGTTTGTTTTTTAAGGCCGTCAGCTCCTGGAAAATGAGCGCATTCTCAACGGCAATCGCTACCTGGCTGGCGATCTGTTCCAGCAACTCTGCGTCTTTCCTGCTGAACGCAGCTTCCCTGAGACTACCGACATTGATCGTCCCGAGGACCTGGTCATGACAGATGAGGGGAACCGAGCATCCACTGCGCAACCCGGCCTTGTAAGCCTCCCGCATGATCGGAGAGTAAAACTCCTCAAAATCGATACGTTCGCGCAGCACCGTCTGCCGCGTTGCGATAGCGATTCCGGGTGGCGTTCCCTCGAGCGGCAGGATCGCACCCTCCGCCAACACTCCTCCCGGCGCTGGAGCATCGAGCGCGTGAACTCGTAACTGTCCCGTCTCCTCGTCTTTGATCACCATGCTCGCCAGATCGAGCGGGAAAAACTTACGTAAGCAGCCGGAGATTGTGTACAGCAGTTCTTTAAGACTCAGATTCGAAACGATGGCATTATTAATGTCGAGCAGGAGGCGCAAACGCTCGTGCGACAGCTCGTGCTGGGAGATTTGGGGAAGCATTTCGAGCGGGATTATACATCTTTGTGTCTTTACGCCTTTGTGGTTAAATCTGCGGCCATGGAAACAATCGTGAGACATCTGAGCTTACCGGAACTCGAAGCAGCGCTGGACCACCTGCGGCAGGCGCCAAAAGACAATGGCGTTATACATTTAATCGTGCGACGTCCTGAGGTCGATCAACGCGAAGTGATCGAGGAAGCTGAACTCGACCCCCTGAAAGGATTGCTCGGCGACAACTGGCTCGTGCGCGGCAGCAAGAAAACTCCCGACGGCTCAGCGCATCCGGAAATGCAGATCAACATCATGAACTCTCGCGTCACGGCGCTGGTGGCCCAGGAGAAAGAACGTTGGCCACTCGCCGGCGATCAACTGTACATCGACATGGATCTGGGCCACGAAAACCTGCCACCCGGCTCGCGTTTAGCGATCGGATCGGCGGTGCTCGAAGTCAGCGCGTTGCCTCACACAGGTTGTAAAAAATTCGTCTCGCGTTTTGGTGTTGAGGCAATGGAATTCGTGAACTCCCCGGAGGGCAAAGCGCTCTGCCTCCGCGGCATCAACGCCAAAGTCATCCAGGGCGGCATCGTGAAGGTGGGCCAAACCGCGCGAAAGATCTAGCCACAAAACGCACAAAGAAGAATCAGCCACAAAAAGGCACAAAAGGCACAAAACGTTTTGCTTTACCTGTTTTGCTTCACCTGTTTTGCTTTACCTGTTTTGCTTTACCTGTTTTTGTGCCTTATGTGCCTTTTTGTGGCTAATGCTTTCTTATGCCTTTTTGTGGCACAGAGCAGAAGCAGGATAGCTGGAGGTGTGCAACTCCGGCTTCCTGCTCCTGCCCCTGCTTACGCGGCTCTCTGCCGCGAATGCCGGCCTACGGCAAACTCCTCGATCATCTTCTTATTAAACGCGGGTATATCGGCAGGCTTCCTGCTGGTTATCAAGCCGTTATCAACTACCACGTCGCGGTCAACCCAATGCGCGCCCGCATTGATCAGATCGTTCTTCAACGAAGGCCACGAAGTAATGGTGCGTCCCTTAACCACTTCCGAATCGATCAGTGTCCATGGCGCATGACAAATCGCCGCAACAGGTTTGCCCGTCACAAAAAAACCATCGACAAACTCTACCGCTCTGATCATCATTCTCAATTGATCCGGATTTCTCACGCCTCCCGGTAGTAATAATGCGTCGTAATCATCAGAACGCGCCCGACTCAAGGGCATATCAACTTTAAATAAGTCCGCTTTCTCGTCGTGATTCCAGCCCTGCACTTCATTATCGGCAGGCGAAACGATCTCTGTTATCGCTCCAGCCTCTTCCAATGCTTTCTTCGGCTCCGTCAGTTCCACCTGTTCAAAACCGTCGGCGACCAGGATCGCCACTTTCTTTCCCCTCAGTTTCTTCTCCATGGGGTTTCCTCCTTGCTCTCAGCGAAAACTTTAGCCGTGAGCGGGTGCCTGCATGGAGTGCGGCGACCTGTCTGCTCTAGTCGGCGGAACCGAAACGTGGGCAAGTCACCGCACTCCAACGTGCCCTGCTCTATCTGGCATACGTTAACTAGGCAACATAGATGCCGCTTGGCCGAGGAGTCAAAAACCTTTTATGTATTGGATCGTACAAAATAGTGAGGCCGCGAGAATCGGACTGAAACGTAACGAAGCCCGACACACTGTTCGAACTTGCTACTCGAAGGATGCCACGTGCTTGACTCGTGAAACCTCACGCTGGCAGCTAGACTACCCGCTTCTTCCAACGTCCACGCCTGAACACCAGGGCGCTCACCACCGCCAACGTCGAAAACGCAATGGTAATGGCAACAAAGACGCCCCGCGGACCCATGCCGAACCAGATGCCGAGCACGTACGCGAGCGGGATCTCCCAGAGCCAGAACACGAAGAGGTTGATTATGGTCGGTGTCCAGGTATCACCGGCGCCATTGAACGACTGCCCGAGCACCATTCCATACGCGTAAAACAGGAATCCGTACGAGACGATGCGAAGACAATCGACACCGTAACGAGCAACTTCCGGCTCGGGATCGTAGAGCGAAATGATCTGTGGCGCGAAAAACACAAACACCAGCCCGACGATGCCGAGGAAGATCATGTTGTAAAAGCCGGCTTTCCAGACTGCCTTCTCGGCGCGATCGGGATCGCGAGCGCCCAGTGCCTGCCCAACCATCGTCGCCGCCGCATTGGCCATTCCCCAGGACGGCAACAGAGCGAAAAGGATCACGCGAATCCCAATCGTGTAACCCGCCATCGCATTACTGCCGAAGCTGGAGATGATGCGCACCAGTCCGATCCAACTCGCCATGCCGATGAAGACCTGGAATGTTCCAGTGGCTGAGAGTCTGATGAGTTTGCCGATGACTGCCGGTTCGATGCGGAGGTGGCGGCGCTCGATGTTGAATCGACCACCTTCACGGATGAGCTTGCTGAGCGCAAAGAGCGCGCCCGTGCCTCTGCCGATGTTCGTGGCGATAGCAGCGCCGAGCAGTCCGAGTTTCGGAAACGGTCCGAGCCCGAAGATCAAACACGGACCGAGCAGGATGTTGATCCAATTTGCCAGCCACAACGTGCGCATCGCGATCGCTGCGTCACCCGCGCCGCGGAAGATCGCGTTGATCATGAAGAGCATCACGACAGTGACGTTTCCGGCGAGCATCACGCGCGTGAATGCGGCGCCATGCTCAACCACCCACGGCGAGCCGCCCATCAACTGAAGCAGCTTTGGCGCGAGCGGAGCGCCGATGACGCCGATGACGATCGACACGATCAGCGCGAGGGCAATCGCCTGCACCGCCGCACGTGCAGCGCCTTCCGGATTCTGTTCGCCGATTCGGCGCGCGACCATCGCCATCGCCCCAATGCTCAAACCGATCGCGAGAGCGTAGACCAGCGTCAGCATTGATTCCGTAAGACCGACGGTGGTAACTGCTTCTTTGGCAATGTCGCCTTCGAGGTGTGATACCCAGTAGATATCAACTACCGCGAACACGCTCTCCATGATCATTTCCAGGACCATGGGTATCGCGAGCAGCAGGATGGCGCGTCCGATCGGCCCGGTCGTGTAGTTTCGATGCGAGCCGCGGATCGATTCCTTGATGTCAGACCACAGGCTTTGTGAGTCTTCCTGGGAGATAGTTGGGGAGTCAGACATTTGTTCTAATTTAGCCACAGATTACACGGATAAACACAGATAGAAATAATCCGTGTCATCCGTGTAAATCCGTGGCCTACCTGCCGTAATCATCCTGAAGCCGAACGATGTCGTCTTCGCCGAGATAGTTCCCTCGCTGAACTTCGATGAAAACGAGATCTGTCTCGCCGGGGTTCTCCACGCGGTGGGCGGCGCCCATGGGAATGTCGATCGCTTCGCCGGCGTTGACGACGATCTCTTCGCCATCACGAGTCACTTTCGCTGTTCCTTCGACGACGAACCAATGCTCGGCGCGTTGTGAGTGTTTTTGATAACTGAGTCTCTGGCCCGGCAACACTTCGATACGCTTCACCTTGAATGTGCGATCTTCTTCCAGCACGGTGTAAGTGCCCCACGGCCGTCGATCAAACTCGCGCATAAAGCTCCTCCTCGAACGGTGGAACGTACTTCATAAAGCACAAAAACACAAAAGGCCCAAAATGGGCCTCTGTGTTCTTTCGACTTTGCTTATAACCGATTTACGAGTTGGCTTTCAACGTCACGTAGATCACGTTGTTCCGTCGCTTCACCAGGACCAGCGCCGGCTTGGCACCCGACTGCTGAATCGCCGAGGTGAACTCAGTCACGGTTTTTACGGGTTGACGATTGACTTCCTGAATCAGGTCGCCCTGTCTGATTCCCGCATTTGCGGCACTGCCGGTTGGCTCGACTTTCGTCACCAGCAATCCCTGATCGTCAGCGTCGAGGCCAAATTTTGAAGCCGCTTCCTCGGTGAGTGGCTGCACTGTCAGTCCAAACCGCTCGTTACCTACGCTACCGCGGCTGCTGCTGGTCTCCTCTTCGCTCTCCGGGCGTTCCCGGTCAGGCAGTTCCGCCAGTGCGACCTGGAAGTTCTGATCGCGTCCGTTGCGAAGCGCCGTTACGTCTACCGTTGCACCCGGACCCAGGCTGGCCACGAGATTTCGCAGCGTGTTGTTGTCAACGATCGGTTGTTTGTTGATAGCCGTAATCACGTCGCCGCGTTTGATTCCAGCTCTTTCAGCCGGACCGCCCGGCGCGACGGAGCTCACGATCGCGCCTCGCGCTGCCGGCAGGTTCAAACTGGCAGCCAAATCCGCATCAACTGACTGAATGGTTACGCCTAACATGCCGCGCCGCACCTTGCCGGTTTTCAGCAACTGGTCCATGACGGCCTTGGCCATGTTTGACGGAATCGCGAAACCGATACCGATGTTGCCGCCCGAAGGCGAAAGGATTTGCGAGTTGATACCGATCAGTTCGCCGCTCGTGTTGACGAGCGCGCCGCCGGAGTTGCCGCGATTGATGGCGGCGTCAGTCTGAAGAAAGTCTTCAAAACTTCCGTCGCTGAGGCCGCTGGTGCGACCTTTTGCGCTCACGATGCCGGAGGTCACGGTCTGGCCGATACCGAGCGGGTTACCGAGCGCCAGCACGAAGTCGCCGACGCGGACTTTGTCTGAGTCGCCCATGGAAACTGTCGGCAGGTTTTTCTCCTCGATCTTCAACACTGCGAGATCGCTCGGTGGATCGGAGCCGACGAGTTTGGCTGTGAAAGTGCGATTGTCGTTCAGTTCGACTTTGATTTCGAGTGCTCCATCGATTACATGATGGTTAGTAAGAATGTAGCCCTCGGAACTGATGATGACTCCGGAACCGACACCCTGCACCTGGCGAGGTGTTTGTTGTTGCGGTAATCGATCGCCAAAAAACTCCCGAAACGCCGGATCGTCCATGAATGGAAACTGTTGCGCCGATCGTGCACGCTCAGTGGACCTGATAGTCACGACCGCCGGTGAAACTCTGGCCACGAGGTCAGCATAAGAGCCCTGCACACTCGTATTGGCAACGGGCGCCGGGGGCTGGTTTGACAGCAATTTACTCTGACCGCTGGACGATGCGAACGAAAATACAACCAGGACGAAGCTTAAAAAAATGTTTATCCTTGAAATTGATGCTCTCATTCCAATATCTCCAAGTTCTATGCAGAAATGCGAAACGTTTGATTCAAACAAGCCCTGTTCCGTTTCCCGCTTCCAGGCCGTACCAAGTTAGCCACAAAAGGCACAAAGTCACAAAAGACAGAATCTTCAGCTAAGTAAGAAAAATCATTCTGTGCCTTTTGTGCCTTTTGTGGCTAATCTTTTTTGTGCTTCTTTGTTATACTGCGCCGGTCAAAAACGCCAATAAATCCGCAATCTGTACGCCGTTCACCCCCGCAGTTTCGAGGTAAAAAGCTCTGGTGCATCCGACAGAAAGCTCCAACGGTCACGAAGATAATTCCGTTCTCATCGTCAACGACGAGCCCGATCAACTCACCCTCATGGGTAACCTGTTGCACAAGGCTGGTTACACAGTGTTGACGGCTGAAGACGGTGTCGAAGGTCTGACTCTGGCGCGCCGAGAGCGACCCGACCTCGTCATCAGCGACGTCTCAATGCCGAGAATGAACGGACTGGAGTTCTGCCGCCAGATTCGCGCCGACTCAGAACTGAAAACCGTACCCATTTTACTCGTCACAGCCCTGCAAAAGGATACCCAAAGTGCCGTCGCAGGCTTGCAGGCCGGCGCTGACGATTACCTCGAATTTCCTTTTGACTCTGCCCGTCTCGTCGCGAAAGTCTCGCGTCTGCTGGAACGCTCGCGTCTGGAAGCAAACTATCGCGACCTGGTCGAACAGGCCAGCGACATGATTTTCACCCAGGATCTCGCCGGTAGACTAACGAGCATAAACCTCGCCGGACAAAAGTTTCTCGGACGTAAACCCGAAGAAATCATCGGCAACTCATTCTTCGCAGTCTTCGGCATCATCCCGGAAAGCAATGGTTTCGCCGGCAGCCTCGGTCGCCCGCAGGAAGCACGCGAGTTCCGCCACCAGTTTGTCGCCCGCTCGGCGGCCGGCGAGGATCGCTGGCTCGACCTCATCGTCTCACCCATCAAAGACAAACTCGACGAGACGATCGGCTTTCGTGGCCTCGCGCGCGACATCACCGAACGAAAACGTTTCGAAGAAGCGTTGCGCGACTCCGAAGAGCGTTACCGGCTGTTATTCGAATCGACACCGCAGCCGATCTGGGTCTATAACGAAGACACGCTCGCTTTCCTGGCCGTCAATGAAGCTGCCACACGCATCTACGGCTACAGCCGCGACGAGTTTCTGTCCATGACCATCGACGACATTCGCCCGCAGGAAGATATCCCGACCTTGCTGATCAAAGAGGCGCCGGATGCAAATGAGCTCGTAATCTCGAGTCCCTGGCGTCATAGAACACGGACCGGAAAAACAATTTACGTCGAGATGAGCTCGCATCCCGTCGTCTTCGACGGTAAGAACAGCAAGCTCGTAATCGTCAACGACGTCACAGAAAGAAAACTTCTCGACGAGAAACAACAGCGCCTGCACACGTCGCTGCAACAGTCGGCGATGGAGTGGCGCCAGACGTTCAACGCGATCGATTTTCCGGTGCTCATCGTCGATCTCAACGGCACTATCAAACGTTCCAACCTGGCCGCGGAAAAGATCGCGGGAATCGAGGCGGAACAGATCCTCGGGAAATTCATCGGCCAGCTCGGCGAAAACCAGCCGTGGCAAAAGGCTTCCGAGCTGATCGAGGGCATTCGCGAAACCCACGCCCCGCTCTCGGAACTAATCAAAGATGAAACGACCGGAAAAACGTGGGCCATCACGCTATATGTCATCAGCGAATTCGGTTCGTTTGGCGAGCGCGCCATCCTGATCGCGCAGGACATCACGAAGCGCGTTGAACTCGAAGCTTCACTGCGCCAGAGCGAGATGATGTCGCTGCTCGGCTCGCTCGTCGCCGGCGTGGCGCACGAAGTCAGAAACCCGCTCTTCGGTATCTCTTCAATACTCGACGCCTTTGAAACCAGGTTCAGCGATCGAACGGAGTACCTGCGTTACACAAACGTACTGCGTGACGAGATCGGACGTCTCACCATTCTGATGGAAGAACTGCTAGAGTACGGCAAGCCGTTTCGCGGCGAGCTGTACCTGCTGTCGATGGAAGAGATGGTCGCGCGGTCAGTGCGCGCGTGCATGCCGGCGGCCGACGTGGCCCATGTCAGTCTCATTAACAACGTCGCAGACTCGTTACCCAAGATCAAGATCGACCGTCGCCGGCTTTCAAAGGTATTTGTGAACCTGATCGAGAATGCGATTCAACATTCGCCGCCCCAGGGCAAGGTGGTGATTGAAGCGCAAAGGATCGCCGACGGCGGCAACGAGTGGGTACAGTGTGCGATTAAGGATTCCGGTAAAGGCATTCTCGCGGAAGATCTGCCGAAGATCTTCGAACCATTTTTCTCAAAGAGACGAGGTGGCACTGGACTCGGTCTCGCCATCGCGCAGCGCATCATGCAGGAACACGGAGGAAAATTGATTGCCGAAAATAATCCCGAGGGCGGAGCCTGTATGATAGCGCGGTTCCCGATCCCAGCTGAGGGGGATTCTTAATGTCCAGGAACAAGGTATTGGTGGTTGACGACGAATCAGGCGTCAGGTTTGGTATCCGTGATTTCCTGGAACAGCACGGGTACGAAATCGAAGAAGCGGAGAGCTGCCAGGACGCGCAGCACCTGTTTCGTACCTCCCGCCCTGACATCGTTATCGCCGACTACATGTTGCCCGACGGCACGGCGCTCGATCTGCTGCCACGCCTGAGAGAGATCGACTCCAACATTCCCCTGCTCGTTCTTACCGCTCACGGGTCGATCGATCTCGCCGTGAGGGCAATCAAAGAGGGTGCGGAACAGTTTCTAACCAAGCCGCTCGAGCTCCCGACTTTGCTCGTCATCCTGCAAAGATTGCTTCAGAAACAGCGTAACCATCACAAACAACTCGCCAGCAAGTCGCGCCAGGTGCGCCAATCGGTGGACCCGTTTATCGGCACGAGTGCCGCCATCCGCGCGCTGGCAGATCAAGCGAGGAAGATTCTTTCTACCGAGAGTCCCGTTTTGATCCTTGGCGAAACAGGCACCGGCAAGGGTGTGCTGGCGCGCTGGCTACATGAAAACAGTCCGCGCGCTGATGAAGCGTTTGTCGATCTGAACTGTGCTGGTCTAACCAGAGAACTACTCGAAACAGAACTCTTTGGTCACGAGAAAGGCGCCTTCACCAGTGCGACTGCTTCCAAGCAGGGACTGTTTGAGGTGGCCCACCGCGGCACGATCTTTCTGGACGAAGTGGGCGACGTGGACCTGCAGATCCAACCGAAGTTGCTGAAGGTTTTGGAGGAGAAACGTTTTCGCCGCCTGGGCGACGTCAGGGATCGACAAGTGGACGTGCGATTGATCGCGGCGACGCACCAGGACATCGGACAACTCGTCAGGGAAAAACGTTTTCGCGACGATCTCTACTTCCGCATCAGCACGATCCCGCTGTCGTTCCCGTCTCTGCGTGAGAGAATCGAAGACATTCCCACGTTGGCCCAATATCTTCTCAACAAGATTGCGGCGGACCTGGGCCGTGGTGAACTACACCTGGACCAGGGTTGCATTCAGGCGCTGCAAGCGTATTCATGGCCCGGCAACATCCGTGAGTTGCGCAATGTTATCGAACGCGCCGTGCTGCTGAGTGACCAGAAACATATCACTCTCAACGATCTTCACTTCGACGGACATACGCAAGTGGGAGCACCGTTTCTCGACTCTCGTTTGACTCTTCTCGAGCTCGAAAAGCAGCACATCGAGCGGGTGCTGCAGGAAGAACACGGGCGCGTTGAGATCGCCGCCAAGCGTTTAGGCATTCCTCGCAGTTCTCTTTATCAAAAGATCAAAAAATTCCAGATCCCGACGTCCAAAGTCTAGACTTCATTCTAAATCTCAGACAGAGCAGATCTCCGAGGACTTGGACCACTGTTCTTGATCTCAGGAAATGGGCCATGTTTCAGCAAGTGTAAGAGCCACAGGCGGTTGGCCCATGTTTTGCTTGCGATTTCAGTACGTGCCAAGTGTATTTATCTCTCGTCCCGACCGAGAGACTTGTCCCGGCTGGTTATGTTTGAGCGCGCACTTGCCCCGCATCGCTCTTCCGACCCACGCCTTAACCAGATAGATCTGCCTCTCAAGGCTGCGGCTTGAGAGCGACATAATCGTCCACCCCTAAGGAGAATGAAATGCCCAGGGTTATGAACCTCAAGAAAGCATTCCTGGCCTTAGCTGTCTTTGGCGTTTTTTGTTTAGCACAGGGAACAGCGAGGGCCGACCAGGTTACGATCAGCGGAAATGCTGATCCAAACCTGCAGGCAACAATCAATATAACCTCATTAACAAACGGCTCGATCACTTTTTCAGTAACCAACGTGCTGGTTGCTGGCGTAACCTCAAGCATTACTGGTGTTGGATTTGAACTGCCAGGAGTGATCACAGCCAACAGCCCCGGCGCTTGTGCCGGGAACTGTGGGAACTTCACGGCGACCCCGACAGTCGATACCACGCCAGGCAATGTGCCGCAATTCCCTGCGGCAACGCTTGATTGGGCGTTGATAACGGGGCCACAGTTTACTGGCGGTAACCCCCCGGGAATCAATCAGGGCCAAACCGCAACGTTTACTGTTACCGGTAACTTCACCGGATTGACGCAGGCGCAGTTTCTGGCCGGCGTGTATGTACGGTTTCAATCGGTAAGTGATCCGGCATTCCCGAATGTCGGTAGTGATGTGGCTCACAGTTCAGTACCCGAACCAACGAGCATGTTTCTGCTTGGTTCAGGTCTGCTCGGAGCAGCCGCCGCTGCTCGCCGGCGTTTTGGAAAGAAGTAAGTATTAAGACTATAGTAGTTCGTAAACTGCAAAATATGTTTCCACAGTCGTGCTTGTCCCATGTCTGTGGAAACATCAACCTTAAACCGGGTGCCCCCAAGGGCCATGCGATGGCGTGCCCTCGTTCGAGGGTAAAGTGCGGAGGCGCAATCGAGGCGTACAAAAGGGAGCAGACATGGCAAGAGTTTTCAAAGTAACTCTGATGAGTGCATTGCTTCTGGCAATGTTCTCATTCGCAAAAACGGAAGCCAAGGCTGATCCCGTTACATTCTCCACATCCGGAGTTTTTACTTGTGCAGGGTGTGCGGGTAGCGGCACCAATTCTGTAACCTTTCTGGGTGGCATGGGCAACGCTCTCATGATCACGTTCACTGGTCTGGGATCTACCAGCCTGAACACTCCGACAGGTTCCAGTTTGGGCAACTTCCAAACCTTCTTTTCTGGCAACGGCGTGATAGCAGCTTCCGGCACTTTTACGCTGACCATAACCCAAACAGTTCCGACCGCGGGAAGCGATAGCTTCGCCGCAACCTTTACGGGAATGTTTAGCGCCAGTAATTCCGGCAGCGGAGTGGTTAACTTCACTGTGACGTCGGTAACTATTGGCGGTATCACGTATTCCATTACCAACAATCCACTAAACCTGGTGCCTCCGGCGTCAAACAATGGAATCACCACGGTCCAGGGACAGATAACCAGTAACCCAATCCCGGAACCCACGACCATGTTACTGCTCGGTTCGGGGCTGATTGGAGTTGCCGGCGCGGTAAGGAAACGTTTTAAGTCACATAACGAGTGATAGGCTGGCACCCTCGTGCCTCGGGGTGCCTGCTGTCTTAATACAAGGGCGGATTTGCCGTAGAGCCCGGGTGAATAGGAGACCTTTTGAATGTACGCTGAACCAATGATTCTTCCCCTGGACCCTAATGGACAGATCTATGCTTTACAGGATGAGAAGGGAAATACGATTGGGACCGGCACGCGCGAGGTGTGTGAAGTCCTGCTTTATATCATCACGAAACCGGCCTCGCAGAGTATCTCTGGAAGAATTAACACTCCAGCCGCACAAAGACCGAACGTGCGAGCTGCGATAGCGATATAATCTGATTTCAGATCGAGCCGCGGATCAGGAACCGTTGCTTCGATCTCGTCGTTTATCAGTGCGGAGTGATAAACGGATCTTGGAAAGCTTCCGCCACACATCCCTCGCGAAATTTTAACCAGTTGAAATTCGTAGCCTTAGTGTGTCCAGTGAAGCAGAGTCGATTTGGAGCCCTCAAAAAAGTCTCGGGTAAATTGAGACAAATGTGGATGGGTCGCGATGAGCGGTCTTTGCAAGAGACTCCAATCCCCCGTCTGTTGGTGGTGGACGATGAGGAGTCGATCTGCTTCTCGATGAGTGAGTACTTCTCTTTGCAGGGATACAAGGTCGATACCGCCAGTGAAGTTGAAGAGGCTGAGAAACTACTCGGCTCCACCGAATACAAAGTCGTCATCCAGGATTTGCGCCTCACCATGACCAGCAACCATGACGGCCTGGATATGATCAAGCTCATCAGGGAAAACAATCCGCAAACCCGAATAATCGTTTTGACGGCGTACGGTTCGGCTGAGATCGAAGATGAAGCGCGACGTTGTGGCGCCGACGCCTTTCTCCGTAAACCCAAGCCACTCTCCCAGGTAGCGCAAATTGTTCAGGGCCTGATCGAAGCTCCCTCCCGCCACGCCCGCCCCGCATAGAGCCACGAAAAAGCACAAACAAGATCCAGCCACAAAAAGGCACAAAAGCACAAAATATTTATTCATAGAAGAGGTTCATTAATCCATCAGACCTCTTCTTCAGTTTTCTCTTTTGTGCTTTTTGTGCCTTTTTGTGGCTAATCTTGTTTGTGCTTTTTCGTGGCTTAATGAAAGTCGTGCGAAGGTGCGGCTGCGACTGTGAAGGAGAGCGGCTCCACGTGGCTGGCTTTTACCGAAATAACGTTGTCCTGGTTTTGGAGCGCGCCCTCGATTAAGAGAAAAGGGTGGCCCACCAGTTCATGGCGGTACTTGTCGAACAGTTGCGGCGTCACGATGATGTTGCTGACGCCCGTCTCGTCTTCAAGACTCAAAAACATGAATCCTTTCGCCGTGCCCGGTCGCTGCCGAACGATGACCCAGCCGGCAACTCGCACCGGAGTCCCATCGCGTAATTTCTGGATGTCGATGGCTCGCACAGCATTCAGTTTTTTCAACTCTCCGCGGTGATGCGCAACCGGATGTTTTCCGATCGTCAAACCCGTCCCGCTAAAGTCTGCGTCCATGCGCTCCATCAAAGTCATTTGCTGCAATGGCGAATTGCCGTCCTTCTCCAGTAACTCCTCGTACAGTTTGCCGGCCGTGCGCGTCACACGTTCGACCTGCCACAGCGCATCGCGACGAGTTGAGTCCTGTATAAAGTTCAACGCGCCCACCGCCGCCAACTTTCGCAGTTCATCCTTGCGCAGTTCGGGCACGCGATTACGCAGGTCGTCAATGCCGGCGAAAGCACCCGCGGCTCGCTCGCGCACAATCGCCTCGCCCGACTGCTGGCTCAAACCTTTCACGTATCTCAACCCGAGACGCATAACGAGCGAAGAATCTTCCTGCTCGAGCGTGCACAACCAATCCGAGCGAGTGATATCGATCGGCAAAACCTTCAGTCCATGACGTTGCGCATCTTTGACGATCGTGAAGGGCTGATAAAACCCCATCGGCTGGTTGTTGAGGATTGCGGCCGTGAACGCCGCCAGGTAATTACACTTCAGGTAAGCGCTGGCGTAAGCAATCAGCGCGAAACTTGCTGCGTGTGACTCCGGAAAACCGTAAAGCGCAAACGAGCTGATCGACAGCACGATGTCGTCCTGCTTCTTGCCCGTGATCCCGTTTTGCGCCAAGCCTTGCCGCAGTTTCAATTCAATCTCTCTCATGCGCGCTTCCGAGCGTTTGAAACCAAACGCGCGGCGCAATTCCTCCGCCTGGCCGCCGGTAAAGCCGGCGCATTCCATGGCCATCCTCAATAACTGTTCCTGAAACAATGGCACTCCGAGTGTCCGTGCGAGGATGGGCTCGAGGCATGGGTGAGCATAAGTCACCGCTTCCCTGCCCTGCCGGCGTTTCAGATAAGGATGGACCATGTTTCCGACGATCGGTCCGGGACGAATGATCGCGACCTGGACCACGATGTCGTAGAACTTTCTCGGCCGCAGTCGCGGCAGGCAGGACATCTGCGCGCGACTTTCGACTTGAAACATGCCGATAGTGTCAGCCTTTTGCAGTGCCACATAAACTTTTGGATCGTTCTGCGGCAGATGTGCCAGATCCACATCTTCGCCGTACGAGTCATGAATCAACTGGAGCGAATCTTCCACCACCGCCAGCATCCCCAGCCCCAGCAAGTCGACCTTGATCAAACCAAGATCGGCACAGTCTTCCTTGTCCCATTGGACCACAACGCGTCCGGGCATGGCGGCGGGCTCGAGCGGCACGATCGAATCGAGTTGCCCCTGGCAGATCACCATGCCGCCGGAGTGCTGGCCCAGGTGGCGCGGCAGATCCTGCACCAACTGGTAAAGCTCAAAGAACTTTTTGATGCGCGGCTGGCGCAGATCCAGTCCGGCATCGCGAAACTGGCGCTCGCTCGAATCTTTTGGATCTTTCCATTCCCACGTGTTGACGAGGGCGGAGAGACGAGAAAGCGTTTCCTCGTCGAAATCCAGTGCCTTGCCCACTTCGCGCGCCGCCGAGCGCCCGCGATAAGTGATGACGTTGGCCGTCATTGCGGCGCCGAGTTTTCCGTAGCGCTCGTAAACGTATTGAATTGCTTTCTCGCGTTTCTCTCCGCTCGGTAAGTCGAGATCGATGTCGGGCCACTCGCCGCGTTCTTCGGTAAGAAATCGTTCGAACAACAACTCCATGCTGATGGGATCCACGGCTGTGATTCCCAGTGAGTAACAAACCGCGCTGTTTGCGGCGGAGCCTCGCCCCTGCACCAGGATGCCTTCGCGGCGACAGAACTGAACGATGTCCCAAACAATCAGGAAATAACCTTCGAGCTTGAGCTTTTCGATCAACTTCAACTCGCGCTCGAGCTGCGGGCGGGCTCGCTCGTAAGTGGGCGCGTGATTGATGCCGGTGTAACGAGCGCGGGCGCCTTCTTCTGTGCGTTTGCGCAGGAAGGAGGCCATGGTTTCGCCGGGTGGCACGGGATATTTGGGAAATTCGTAGCCCAGATCTTCGAGGGTGAACTTCAGTCGTGACGAAAGTTCAGACGTATTCGCGATCGCTTCCGGCAAATCCGCGAAGAGCTGCTGCATCGCTGCGGCGGATTTGACGTAGCGTTCCGAGTTTTGGGCCAGCAGGCGTCCGGCGGTTTCCAGTCGCACGTGGTTGCGGATGCAGGTGAAGACATCGGAAACTTCTCGGCGCGCTGGTATCGCGTGACACACGCCGTTAGTGGCGAGCAGTGGCAGGCGATTACGGCGCGCGATCTCGATCACTAACTGGTTGCGCGCTTCTTCTTCGCGATCGAAATGACGTTGCAACTCCGCGTAGACGTTTTTCTTGCCGAAGAGTTCGATTAGCCATTCGGTTGCTTGTTGTGCGTTCTTTTCGTTGTTTGTATCTCTGGGGTTGAGGGCGCGGGCAATTGGCCCATCAAATCCGCCGGTCAAACAGACCAGGCCCTTGGCATGCGCTGCCAGCTCGTCGGAGGTGACCACACACTCACCGGACTTCGCGTGCTTGGCTACACGCAATTTCATCAAGGTGACCAGCCGGCAAAGATTTTGGTAACCGGTACGGTTACGCACGAGGACAGGAATCGAGCAGATTTGATCTCTGGTCGTGCGGACAGTGATCTCGGCGCCGATGTGGGCCTTGATTCCATTCCTTTTCGCGGAGAGATGAAACCGGGGCGCGCCATAAACCCCATCGCGATCGAGCAGCGCCATCGCCGGCATCTGCAACTCAACGCCGGCAGCAATCAACTCTTCAGGCACAGAAGCGCCTTCCAGAAAACTAAAAGCCGACCGCGCATGTAGCTCAACGTAAGACATAGTTGCCACAAAAAGGCACAAAAAGCACAAAATAATTAGTGCAGGCTCAATCAGGTCCTATCTATTTCTGTTTTCTGTTTTTGCGCCTTTTGTGCCTTTTTGTGGCTTGCTCTTCTTGTGCCTTTTTGTGGCTTGTTCTTCTTGTGCCTCTTTGTGGCTAATCGTAGTTTCCCTCCACAAACCAATTCTCGGTTTTGAGCTCGCGATAGATGCGATAAAGCGTTTGCTGCCCGGCCCGCTCGAGCATCACGTCCCATTCGTCTCGCGCCCAGCGATCGTCGCGCCACCAGTCACCCGTAGTCCTCCACGGTCCGGCAAGGTGAACGACTTTTCCGTAAACACTGCGCTGCTTACCCCAGGCACTGATCTGTGTGGGCCAACCCTGGTCCGCCTGGACTATTGCGCGCAACGGCGGCCGAAACATTCGAAACCCAAGACATGCTTGATTGCCAATTGCCAATTTCCAATTGCCGATTTTGCGGCGCTTACGAACATCGGGTTTGGTAGTAAGAGTGAAGTGTTTCAGGCTGAACGCATCGGGCCGGTGAGTATCAAGCAGAGTTGGGGCACCGACATTTTCCTCGCCTACAAGTTTCGCGAGTCTCGCGAGTGTGAGCTCCAGCTTGTCCGGCGCCGGCGCGAGTGGCACAAACAATCCATTCTGCAGCACGCGCGGCTTCACCGGTTCACAGTTAATTGAAACCGCTGTCACGGCCGACTGCGGCGGATGCATTTCCGCATCGAGCAATAACAATTTCAGAAACACTTTGTGGTCGCGCATCGGGTAAGGCAAAGACAGTTTGCGCTCGTGAGTCGTGTGATCTTCCAGTTGCATGCTTACACACAACTCGTTAGTCGCCAGCGCGTAAGCATTCAAAGTGGCACAGAGCTGGTGCAACAGCCGTGCAAAAATAAATGAGAGCGGCTCGAGCTCGGCAATGGCGTGTTCGAGCTCGAGCGAATTCGCGAAAACAGGCTCCGGTTGTTTAACCTTCAAATGCCGCTCGGTTTTGCCGGCGGCGAGTTGTTGAAGTTTTAATCCTGCCTGGCCGAGGCGTTCGGAAACACCGGCGACTGGAAGTGAGGCGAGATCGGCAAACGTGCGAATGCCCCAGAGCCGCAGTGTCTCCAGGAGCTCATCCGCAACTTTTTTCTCCACGTCGATGAAGGAATGGTCGAGACGTTCGATGGGAAATTCTCCCAGGCAGGTTAGCTCCTCGCCGGGTGAAACGAAGGTTATGCCTCTCAAGTGAGTGGCGGCGTGGATCGCAGCGTCCGGGTTAGCGGCTATGGCTACGCTAACCGTACTCTCCACGCCACCCTCTGTCCGGGGTTTTGGGGCCCGCTGCGCCACTTTGTTGGCGAGTTCATAAGCGGAACCAAACAACAACTCACACCCCTCGACATCGATCACAACTGTCCCCGCCCTGACTTCCTCCACGACTGGTGAAAAGCCATAGGCAAACTCCGTCAGAGAAAGCCCCACAGGGATTTGTTGGACACAAATACAAGCAAACATATCTATCGAAAATTAGCGAAAATCTACGAAGAACTTAGCCGCAGATGGACGCAGATAAACGCAGACCCATCTGCGTTGAACCTGCGTTCATCTGCGGCTAAAAATTCACCACCTTAAATTGACTCTCATGCAGCCAGGGAGAAAGGGGGCGCTGGCGGTTTACCTTGATCGCGTTGTGACGCAAAAGATTTCCCGACCACTCTGGCACTCCTTTCAATTCAAGCGTCAGGGCGGCGCACGATCGAGTACAGCCTTCTTCTGAAATCACCGTCAAAACGGTTGGTCGATCCTCCACGGTACGGCGAAAGCGATACCACCACGAAGAGATGATCCGGCGCGCCTCTTTTCCCGCCACGTCGCCGAGATCGAGAATCACCAAACCAAACCCGCCTGCATGTAACAACAGATCCGTGGCCTTGAAAGCATGCTCGAGATTGCCGGCACAACGAATCCACAGCAACCGGTCGAAATCTATTCCCGCCTCTGTGGCGCACGTTGGGGCAAACACATCGTTTGTATCGACCAGCGCGCACGTCTCTTCATGAGCGGTCGCATAAGCAAGCATCGAGTACATCAGACTGGTGCGTCCGGACGATGCCGGCCCAAAGATTTCAGTGATAGATCCACGCGGCAGACCGCCACTTAGCACGTCAATCTCGTCAATACCGCTGGAAAGCGTTTCGACAACAGACTTTTCATGGAGCCTGAAAGCGTCGCCAAAACGACTGGCCAGATCGGATTCGAGCTCTACCTTTGAAACCGCAGCTTTCATGATTTGTCATGGTTTCTCTGCATCCTCGCCATATAGGTCCTATATGACATATTGGACCTATATGCCGAAAACCAAAGATTTCATCAGCCCGGCAGAGGCTTTAATTCCCCCGCGCCCGACGCTCTCGTCGCTCAAAAACGCGGCTGCCGATTGCCAGGCCTGCGACCTGTGGAAGACAGGCACGCAGACCGTTTTTGGTGAAGGGGCCAAGCGCGTAAAAGTCATGTTTGTGGGCGAACAGCCCGGCAACGAAGAAGATCTGACCGGCAGACCTTTCGTCGGACCAGCGGGCCGTCTGTTCGACGACGCCCTGGAAGCGGCCGGGATCGAGCGCAAACAAACCTACGTCACCAATGTCGTCAAACATTTCAAATGGGAACCGCGCGGCAAACGCCGGATCCACAAAAAACCCAATTCCCTGGAAATCGCTTCCTGCCGTCCCTGGCTTGAAGCCGAGGTCGCAGTTATCAAACCCGATGTAATCGTCGCCCTTGGCGCCACCGCGGCCCAGGCGCTGCTCGGACCGCAGTTCCGAGTCACCAAACAGAGGGGCGAATTTATTCAGTCAATCCTTGCTCCCTACGTCATGGCTACCGTCCATCCTTCCTCAATTCTTCGTGCTCCTGACGATGAAACACGCCACCTCGAAATGCGCCGTTTCATCGACGACCTCAAGAAACTCGCGAAAGTAATCAAGTAGCGCTCTTCACGCCGTGGCTTTAGCCCGGTGGTGGTGTTCAGCTGCCCAATCCAGAAGCGATTCAAAATCCGGATGATGAGGGGCCTGCTGATCACCGGGCTAGAGTCACAGCGCGACGACGGGACCGAAGCCGGTAACGGTCTCCCCCACGCCCCGGCCCCGGTCCCGAAAAAACCACTTGACGTCGCGCTCCATATGTTCGAGAATGTTCGCTAGATTTTCGCTTGTCAACGAAAATTATTTTGGGAGTACAAAGGGAGACTGTATGCCAGTAACGGCCAAACAAAGAAGAATCTTTGAATTCATCCGGCGCTATATCGACTCCAACCAGGAGCCACCCACAATTGCTGAGATTGGCCGCCAGTTCGAAATGAGATCATCCGCCAGCGTTCACGCAGTTCTAAGAGCCCTCGAACGTGAAGGACTAATAAAACGCACCCCCAACGTGAGTCGCGGGATTGAAATCGTTCAGCAAGGCGAGAGCAGCGAGGAGGACAATGAGGTCCCCTTGATCGGGATCGTGGCGGCGGGCCGGCCAATCGAAGCGATACTAAGCCACGACACCATTTCCGTCCCGAAAGATTTGCAGGGGCGCGGACGTACTTTTGCACTGCGCGTGCGTGGTGAATCGATGGTTGATGAAAACATTCAGGATGGCGACATCATCATCGTCGCATCACAAAGGACCGCCGAGAATGGTCAGGTAGTGGTGGCCCTGATCGACGGTAATTACGCAACCGTGAAGAAGTTTTATCGCGAGCCCGACTTTATTCGTCTCGAAGCTGCTAACCCACAGTTCAAACCGATCTTTATCAGGACTCCGGAAAGAATCCAGATCCAGGGTGTCGTGAAGGGTTTGATTCGCAAATATGACTCGTAACGGTAAGCCGGCCCCAAATGAAAGTGATGTCGAGTTTCTTGGCTTTGCGCTGGGTGACTGTACCGTCGATATAGACCACACATCGGCGAAGTACCTGCGCGTAGTGCACGGCACGGCGCTCGAGCTCGCTGTTCATAATCAGTTTGGCGCGGACATTGGTGGATTCTGGTTGTTGTCAGCGCAGATTAATCAGTTGCGTCGTCTGCCCGAGTATTACTCACCAGACGAGGCGCCACTGGTTGAATTCGCCGTTGAAGCTTATCTCGCCGCCCAAATCCGTGAGTTCAGTTTCTAATCGGCAGCCACTGAAGTCGTGAGAGTTTTTTCTTTCGGCTCCTGTTTCTGAGCTTTGCGCACCACGATCAAAGCGATGCCCAGCATGATCATGGCGCCGCCTGCCAGTGTGCGCCAGCCGAACTGTTCGTCGAGCACGATCATTCCCAGCAGCACGGCCACGACTGGTGTAACGAGCGCAATCAACATCGACTTGGTCACGTCCATATTCCGCAGTAGCCAGTAATAAAGCATAAACGCGATCACCGACCCGACCACCGCCAGATACAACATCGCGACCCAGGCCATCGGCGTCCAGTGGAACTGCAGCGGATTGCCTTCGAGTGGAATCCCCACTGCCAGCAGCAGCAATAGACCAAAGAACATCTGGCCCGCGGCGAGTACAGCCGGATCCAGTTTCTTTCCGTAAGTCTTTACCAGCACGTTCGAGTACGCCGCAAAAATCGCACTCAGAATCAGCGCCACACAGCCTGCCAACGCCATCGTGCCGGCTACCGCGAGCTGATTGGAAAACACGACTCCGACGCCGCACACACCCAAAACAACTCCGCCGATCTTGGCCCAACTCAAACGTTCAGTAGGCAGATGAAAGTGTGCGAAGACCAGTCCGAAGGCGGGAAGCGTGGCCTGCAAAAGCGCGGCGAGGCCGGACGAGATGTACTGCTCTCCCCAAAACACCAAACCGTAATTAAGTCCGAATGAAAGAATTCCCGTTAGGGCAAGGAAGATCCAATCGCGACGCGCTCTCGGTAGCTGGATTCCGCGAATGCGAATGATGGTGAAAATAATGGCGCAGGCGATAACAAACCTGATGGCGGCGAAGGTGAATGGCGGCAGTGCTTCAAGACCGAGCTTGATAAAGAGCCAGGTCGATCCCCAGATGATGCAGAGTACGAGCCAGACGAGACGCGCTTTCATTGCCAATGGTAGTTTCAGCCGCAGATAAACGCGGATGACGCAGATCAGAAAACTCTAATCTGCGTCATCCGCGTTTATCTGCGGCTAACAATTTGAGCCTTTACTGTTGCGGCGCGGGTTTAATGATCGCGAAAACAGCTCCTTGCGGATCGAGCAGGATCGCAAAACGTCCGACGCCCGGAATATCTTCTGCGGGCTTCATCACTTGTCCACCAAGCTCAGTCGCTTTTTGAACTTTGGCGTCGCAGTCCTCGACGGCGAAGTAAGGCAGCCAGTGCGGTGGAATCGGCCCCATTTCAGGCGTGATCGTGTACATCCCACCCACACCGCAGTCTCCTGCGTTATTGAAGATGGTGTATTCGACCGGGCTTCCAGGAAATTGTTGCCTGGTCCAGCCAAACACGTTTGAGTAAAACTGTCCGGCCTTCTCCGAATCATTTGTGCCGAGTTCGTTCCAGCAGAGAAAACCGGGCTTGCCGTAATCTCCGGCGCCCTTATTATCTTTCGACTGCCAAATCGAGAAGACAGCACCGGTCGGATCCTGGATCACCGCCATGCGTCCCATGGTAAATACGTCGAATGGTCCACTCCTGATAGTGGCGCCTTCGGCCTTTGCTTTTTCTACTGTCGCGTCGGCGTCGCTGACGGCCACATAGCTCATCCAGTGTGGTGGAACTCCCTGGGCAACCATGTCGGGCATCAACTTGTAAAGACCACCAATATCTTTGCCGTTGAGTTTGAGTATGGTGTAGACACCTTGATCCGGTCCCATCGGGTTATCGGTGTATTCCCAGTCGAAGAGTTGCGTGTAAAAACTTTTCGCTGCCTCGTTATCGCTGGTACCGAGTTCAACCCAACAGAACGTACCTGGTGTAGGTTCGGGTAACTCTTGCATTCGTGCTTCACTCATCTGGGTCCAAGCCTCCTATCGTCGGACAAATACGTGCCGCGCTTTTCAGCAACGGGTTAAAGCGGAGAGAAACTTCTATTTTTGGAAGGCGCTTACTCTATCACTTTTAGCAGGCGGAGGCACGTGGGTGGAGTGCAAGCAGGACCTATTCTTCATTTAAAAACGAAATGCGCTGCTCCCAGCAAGCTGAAAGCAGCGCAATCCGTTTTCCTAAAGAAAACCGAAGCTCCCTTTAGGATGGCAACCAGAGCATGTACACACTCAAGTCGCCAGGTTTGTATCCCGATGAGCAACTGGCGGTCAGTTGTTCTCCGGTCAGCACTCGAATCGTTTACACAATCCTCACGCTCTTGCGAGCGCGGTGCCGTTAGGTTTTTGTTGTGGTGGCTTTTCCTCCACCGCCGGTTACGCTCCGGCAACGAAGCTCAACTTTCGTTGAACCACTTTTGCTCCCTTCGGCGGGTCCTTGCCTCAGGGCGCCATTCGTTTTTATTCGAATGGCTCGAGAAAGTCTCGCAACCTTCTCTAGCTGAGCCTTTCGGCTCCGAAAAGGGCGTCACTAGAATCAACAGCCGCCTGTCTCTTCTCTCGCTCGGGCGTTACCGCACCGATTGCCGATCCCTTTGTCGGTCTCGAAGGCCGCAACCCTCGCGACAGGGTGTTTATACTCCTGGTCGTTTTTTCGATCAACTTTTTGTGTGTTTTATTTTTGGTGCGCGAATTTTTTTAACGACGTCGCGATCTTGCGTTGCACATCTTTCATTTCTTCTTCGTCTTTGTATTTTGTTCGTGGCCAGAAGAAACCTTTCAAACCATCTTTCTTACGACGCGGCACAACGTGTATGTGCAGATGCGGCACGCTCTGACTGACGCGATTGTTCATCGCTACGAAAGTTCCTTCAGCTTCCATCGCATCTTCCACCACGCGCGCGAGCAATTGCGCGGTTTCGAAAAACGGTCCGACAAGTTTTTGCGGCAACTCAACGAGCGTTTCGACGTGTTCTCGCGGCACTAACAATGTATGCCCGTAAAACAACGGACGGTGATCGAGAAACGCCACTGCATTCTCATCAGCGTAAACGATTGTCGCCGGCACTTCGCCAGACACAACTCGACAAAACAGACAGTTGTCGTCAACCATCAGTGAGTATTCCTTTCAAACTAACTAATCCACAGATTACACAGATTTATTTTTCATCTGCGTAATCTGCGGATGGCGTTTACTCGTCAAAGCCGGGCCTGACGAAGCCGCGCGCCGCCGGAAACGTTTTCTCCAAACGATTCCGCAAACGCTCGAGCTGTAAAATCAACGGCACAACCGACGCCGCGCGCTCCGGCAACGATAGTTGCATCAAGCGCCAGGCTGCAATTGAGCGATCGATTCCGATGAGCGCGACCTTTGCCGATCCGTCCGAATCCCTCGAAAATTCAGCGATTTCCGGATCTTCCTCGAGCTCTTCCTTGCGCCCGGAAAGCGCGCGCATCGTTTTCACAGCGATTTGATATTGATACCACTGGACGACTTCGCGCGGCTCCTCCAGGCGTTCGAAATTCTCGGGAATCTCAAACGCCTGGTCGAGCTCGCGAAACCAATCGCTGGCGGCATTTGCATATTGCTTTCCTGCTTTTGTTAGTGGATGATTGTCGACGAGCTGGCGCTTCCTATGTTGCCAGACCGCGTCTTCGTCAGTGGAGCCATTGAGATCCACGCCGGCCTCTCTGGCCCATTCGACAATCATTTCACGCGTTTCCTTAAAGACTGCATTGAGTTTTTGCCAGAACACTTCGTTCCGAAGGTCATTACTTTGAAATGAGTTGTCGTCTTCCTGCTCGGTTGCATAGACCAAACAACGTGAGGTTAAAGGACACCGTTCACACCAACGATCACAATAGTTGTAAATGCCTGAGATCAGATCGGGATTATTGGCGAGATCGGTGAGGGTTATTCGTCGCATTGAGTTTGTCTCCTTGATGAGGATTAAGGTTGGCCCATTCTAAACTAACATCGTCTAAAACGACAGCCCTGCTGTTCGTGCTGCTGCTTGGCTGGACCACCGCAGTCTCAGCTCAGCAAGCACAGAAAGTTCTCAGCTACGGTATTGTCAGTTCCAACACCAGAACTGATTTGAAAGTTCAGGACGCAATTGCCGGCATGAACTCAGCCGAGCAATCAAAGCTGTTCAAACAAGCAATTAATCTCAGCTGCGTTGTCCGATCGCGAATCAGAGCGTTTAGCGCGCTGGGTTCGTGGAAGGATGGCGCCGAACATTCAGTCTTGTTGAGTGTCAATGGCGATGAGGAATCACTACGTTACGTCTTGTCACGGCTGGGACGTGACGCACAGCAAAAGTACGTGATCTATTTTCATCCGAACCCGCAAGGCACATCCGACCTTTACACGTTGTGGCCGCGCACGCGCGGGAGAAATCTCGTAGCACTTACAAATGAACTGGAGCAGGCGGGAATTCCTTTTCGAACGCTGGTTCCTTCCGGCGACACGACTGCCATCTACATCATCGACCTGGATCGCGAACTGGGCGCAAAGATCCTCGCTGCCGCACGCAAGCTGCGAGCACGCGTAACTTCACAACCAGGCAACGCTGCTTTGTTCGGTGACGACGAGAGGCAACAGGCAAAGGCCAAATTCGAGGAGGAGATCAAGAACTACGAAACGAAGAATCCGAATCTGCCGCCCACGTGCGACGCACAAAAGGCGACGGCAAAAGGTCCTCGATGAAATCAAACAACCCGATGCGTCTTGTTCTACGGACCAGAAGGCGGGGAACACGGATACACACGGATTTCTGTCACGGATTCTTAAACAGGTCTTACGGCTTTCGAAAACGCAGCGGTGCTGAGTGTGTTAAGGACTTCCTTGCGCGTTACCCAGCCGCGGCGGGCCATGGCAACACCGTACTTCAGATTGTTCAACGCCTTCACCGAATGCGCGTCAGTTGAAATCACAAACTTGATCTTTCGCTTCCTCGCTTCGCGCACCCAGCGTGGCTCCAGGTCGAGACGGTAAGGATCGCCGTTAATCTCGATCGCTGCTTTCGACTCGGCGATCACGTCGAGAATCCGTTCCACATCACATTCAAACGCCGGTCGCCGTTGCAGCAATCGCCCCAGCGCGTGTCCCCAGATCTTGAAGACGGGCTGACGCATCGCGGTCGTGATTCGCTCCGTCATCTTCGCCGCATCCATTTTGTAACGCGCGTGAATGCTGGCCACGATCACGTCAAGCTTCTCCAGCACCGCATCCGGATAATCAAGCTCACCGCTGGCGATGATGTCTGACTCCGTGCCGCGCAGGATTTTGATCGATACCTTTTCCTGCACTTCGTCAATCTCATCCCACTGCCGTTTCAATCGATCCAGCTTCAAACCGTTGGCGTAAATCGCGGTCGGTGAATGATCTGTGATCGTGATGTACTTCATGCCCATTTCTTCAGCGCCGCGCACCATTGCTTCGAGCGTGTGTATGCCGTCGGAATAGGTGGTGTGGCAGTGGACCTGTCCCTTGATGTCAGCCTCCGTTACGAGGTCTTCGGGAATTTTCCCGGAGAGCGCAGCTTCGATCTCGCCCTGGTCTTCACGCAGTTCCGGCGGGATATACGACATCCCCAGCCGCTTGTAGAGCTGCTCTTCCGAACGCGGGAGCTGCGCAAAGTTCACCTTCTTTCGCTCGGCATGGGCCATCACCTTTTCGATGTGCGCTTGCGAGCCGGTCTTAACAAACAGCGTTACGCCAAACTCTTTCGGAGGCACTGCCGTCAGCCAAACCTGCGCGCCGTCGGCAAACTGCGCGACACATGTGTTTTCATCTTCGATGTGGCTCGACAGGATCAACGGAGACTGCAAAAACTTCTCG
Organism: Pyrinomonadaceae bacterium; assembly: GCA_036379695.1. Classification (GTDB taxonomy): domain Bacteria; phylum Acidobacteriota; class Blastocatellia; order Pyrinomonadales; family Pyrinomonadaceae; genus PSRF01. The sequence continues at coordinate 65,982 of DASVGE010000052.1, forward strand.
ATGAGCGCGGCTGGATCGTCAGCAGCAGCTACGATGTCGATCACGCCGACAGTCTCTTCCCAGCGACGCAGTGAACCGGCAACGCTGACGTCAACCACACCGTCGATGGCTTTGAGATAATCGACTACCTCACCGGCAGTGTTCCATGCGTGATGAAGGTGCAGGCGACGCTTGGGTTTCTGCACCGGGGTTGAGACGTGCGCGAGCAGACGCTGCTCCGTCTTTGGTCCAAAGCCCTTCAGGGTGCGGAGTTGCCCTGCTTCCGCGGCAGCCTTGAGTTCCGCGATCGACGTTATTCCCAACTCCTCCTGAAGTTGACGAATCTTCTCCACACTCAATCCCGGCACGGCGGAAAGTTCGACGACTCCAGCCGGAAATTCTTTTCGCAGTTCATTCAAAACCGACGACTCGCCCGTGAGATAGAGCTGTTTGATTTGCGAGGCGAGCGCATCACCAATGCGCGGCAGCGTAGTCAGACGATCTTCCCGGACGAGTCGATCGAGATCCGCGACGCCCTGAATCGCGCGCGCACCGGCGTTGTAAGCCTTCGCTTTGAAGCGATACTGGCCGCCCTTGAGATCCATCAACTGCGCGATCTCCTGCAACGCGGCCGCCACTCCGAAACGATCTAGTTGTGGTTTTCCGGACATCAAAAGCACTCTAACCACAACGGCACTAAGACACAAACCGGCACGAACAGTGGTTGCCTTTGATGTTGAAGGTGAAGACTAGGGCTTGATTGCCTGGATCATCGCGAGTACTTCCGAGGAGATCTGGCCTGAAGCAAAATCCTTGTGCGTGCGCTGCACCGCTGAGCTGATGTCGTTTCGCAGGGTCTTCTCGTACCACCGGCGCGCAGAGGGAGTGATCCAACCAAGTTTCTCAAACTCAACCATGCGATCGAGTATGTAGCTCGTTCTTTTACTTTCAGAAAGCGACTGCAAGAATCCCACCGGACCAACAGTGTATCCCGAAGGCCACGCCTCAAAACCGGGCATTACTTCCTCGAGTTCTGTAGGCATGTGCTCGCCTACACCTTGAAGAGTCCGAGGTCCTGCGGCCGCACTACAGCCAACCAAACCTGGCGGAGCTTTCGAAACTAATTTCAGGCGCAATCTGCTTCCGGGAACAACGGAGGATTGAAAGTCCGGTAACACGCCAAAGGCTATCCACTGGCCCTCTTTAAACTGAGGAATTGCCCTGGACATCTCGCCAATGAGTACCGTGTTCTCAAAATTCTTCGCTTTACCATCATCCGCAATTTGCCGGAAGTTCTTTAATATCCGCAGGTCCGCAAGCGTTGTCGGTCGACTATTAATCTCAACGGGGCGAGTGTCGTCTGAATAATTCTGAAGCTGAAAAGAATAAAGGTAAGCGAAACTCGTAGGCAGGATGTCTACGGTGTAATCATAGGTGTAATTCCCATCCGAGGCTTTTTCGACGGCGCCAGTTACCACTATGTCTATGGCACCGGGGTGTTGATACTCAATAACCTTTTGTTTTCCGTCATACCCTATCCACTTGAGGTGGTACTTGCCGGCTTTAGCATCAACAACTTCGACCTTCGGCCTCGGATCGTAAGTTACTTCTTTTCCAGGCTCACCGTGTCGTCGCTTCGCGTATACCTCAGGTGAGCGAAGGAGGGTCTTCGCCTTCTGTAGGGGTTCCCGCTTAATCTGCTGACTCGTAGACGTGGCCCACAAGCCGACCCCACCTAAGCTAATCAAAGCGATCACTAACAAAAATAAGCGACGCACGCTGGTGCCCTCTTGGGGCTGGCCACCGAGGGCCAGCCCTACAAAAATGCTACACGGGAGTCTTGTAGGGGTGGCCCTCCGTGGCCACCCCATCGTTTCGAACGTCCGCAGCGCTAGTACATCGGGTAAATGTCGCAGAGCCATGGTTTATTCAAACAGGGATCGGGATCCGGTTCAATTTCGCAGAAGCAATTGTCGGGATCCCATATTCCGCCCTGAGAATAACAGAACTGCTCATCGGCCGAATTACAAATAGGTCCAGGAGGCGGCGTATCAGTGAGCGCGATGATCAGGTTGCGAAACTCCGTAGACTCTGCGAAACCGCGTAAAACATGGTCGCGACCGTATCCGTTTTGCAGAGCAGTCATCCAATAAAGAAACCCCCCGGCGTCTGGATCGCGCAGCAGGAATGTAGAATACAAGTCCTTGACGTACTCCTCGTTACTGCGGTTTCGATTCAGGTATTCAACTGACTGGAACAAAGCTGACGTCATCGCCTTCGCTGCGTCGATAGTTTGTATCTGACCCTGCAGATGAGCGGCATCAAAAGTATCCATGCGTTCCTGCCATTCGTCTGCATCAGCCTCCCGCTGCAACGCTGCGGAGAAAGTTTCCGTCACAAAGTTGCCGGCGCTCCTATTTACAGCAACATTGGTTGCGCCATTAAGGAAGCGCAGATGCCAGTGTGGCGCGCTTGTATTAGTTTCGTCGTTAGTATCGGTGGAACCGGCGTTGATGAAGATCTGCTGCAACTGCGCCCGGCGTGTCGCCGGCACAAATCCCGGAGTAGTACAGCAACGAACATCGCAATTAATTCCGCGCCGGTGTTCCCTATGGGCGTCGCCAGTCTGCCAGTCGTTGTCCAGTTCAAACTCTCCACCCCAGATCAGACTCTGATCGTTGTAGTGAAGTTTGTCAGCTTGCGGAATTGCAATTTGACTGTAAAAGGTTGACTTGTAGTTGTCGGCGATCTCACGGAGACCAAAGTTGGCAAGCTGGGTTCCCCAGTGGTTTGAAGGATGCGAAGGGCTGGTTCCTATCAACTCGTAATTTGTACCGGCCTGCAACTCAAACAGGAAGCCCACTCTAGACTGAACTCCGACCCGCCCCGACGTCGTGCCACCAGCCACGGTTGCTTGTATATCCACCAGTCCTCCAATAAATGACGGAGTGTAAGTGGTCGTAAACTGGCCGCTCGCATCCGTTGTGCCCGTAGTCTTACGCAACTGACCTGCGGGTCGTCTGCCCGTGTGGTGAGCATCAACGTGCCCGCCTGAATTTTCAATAGGGATGAGAGTAAGCGTAACACTCCGATTAGGAGTGGCGGGTTGCGTTTTGACCGTAACGGTTGCGGTCTTAGGTGCGCCGGGGCCGGCGCCCTCCGTCCCGGAGGGCGTCACCTCCATCGGCGACACTTCAAGGATCGTAGTTATCGGTGTTGGTGTGGGCGTGGGTGTCGGAGTTGGACAGGGGGGCGCGGTAGCGCCGTCGGCCGTTACCATCATTTCCCCTGATTTGAACGAAGGGAGACAGAAGGGGCCAGGCGGGGTGAGAATACTCACCTGGGTTGTCCCCAAAGTAAAACGCCGGCCCGATACAAAGAAGAACGGATTGAAAGGAAAGCCAGGCCAGCCAAAGCTCGGGCCTCCGAAAAGGCCTCCAAAGAAGTTACTGAACCCAAATGGATCGGAATAGCAAGGGGCGAAAAAGCCAAAGGGCCCGGAGCATGAATCGTAAACATAATACGACCGCACAAAGTGCGTGCTGTAGGTGGTGTAAAGAGTCACCGGCAGGTAACTCGTCGAATAGAGATTGACCACGGCCGGTATCAACACGCCGTATTGTGGCAATGACAGACCAATACCATAACCAGAATCCAACGGGACCTCGTTGTTGAACTGCCAGTACAGTTCACCCAGCACTTCCGGGTCGTAATACCAGGCAAGCTGGAAATCCAACCAGGTTGCGGACGTACCAAAAATCTCGCGTGTCGTCGAATTGTAGCCGACAGCGGACAGCCCGAATACGCTTTGGGAGTGTGCTTTCTGTGGCACTGATAAGAACAGAAAGCTTAGCGTGAAGATAGCGACGATAATCGATTTTTTCATGATCATTCTCCCGTTGAAGTTATCGAGAGTGAGCGCCAATATTGACTTTACTGTTGGCGACGAGACGATCCTTTGGCCCTCGCTTCAATATCGTTTTGAATAGCGGTGTCGATGCGATCGAAAGCCTTTTGGCCCAGGATGTTCCGCAATTTGTCCCGCGCTTCCAACAACGTTTGCTTACGCTGCTCTTCCAGTTGAAAGAGTTCAGGGGGTGGGATAGGCAGTGGTTCGCCCTCTTTCAGCCTGCCGTGTGGGTGACGCGCCCTTTCCTTATTAATAATGACCCTCGCCTGATCATTGATCTTCACGACTTTGTCGTTGCACTCCGAAGCTACCTGCTCTAACACCTGGCCTTCGTAATCGCTGACCTTCAGCCGGAGCTTGTGGAAGTCGCGCATCGCTTCGTTTTTCATGCCCTGTTTTTGTTGCTCAAAGGCTTTCTTCTTCATGGCCAACATTTCTCCAAAGAAGAGTCCATAGGCGATGTGCTTGGGAACACTCGTATTGCTCGGGAGCGGTTGTGCACCCGCTGGGGCAGTAACCAGGTTGGTGGCAGTCGATTTTCCGCCCACTCTCGAGCCTACGAGCCAGACAGCCCCTAACACTGAGACCACCAGAAGAATGGCTGCGATTCTGTTTTTCATTTTCACCTCCAGACTAACGGGGAGAAGGACGGTTGAAGACCAAACTGCGAGGCAACGCTTGCAACGAAACGAAAAGAAACTTTGTGTCTATCCTGTGAAGAGGAAAAAAGATCGGCGTATTACCATCGACGGAAAATATTTCTCGGGGGGTAAGACTCAAACCTGTTTTGCACGAAGCGACTCGCACCTGCAACCCTCGATATGTGTCCGCTGAAATAGCACTTATAATCTTTTCATGATGGGTATAGCTTCAATCAATCCAACGACCGGGGAAACTCTGAAGACTTTCGAAGCACTATCAGCCGAGCAGATCGAGGAAACACTCCGGCTCGCTGCAGAGACGTTTCGCACTTATAGACACACATCATTCGAGGAGCGCGGAAGCATGATGAGGCGCGCCGCGGAGATACTCGAAAACGAGAAGAATGCGTTCGCGAAAATAATGACGACGGAGATGGGTAAGCCGATCAAGGCGGCTGTCAGCGAGGCCGAGAAGTGCGCGTGGGTTTGTCGCTACTACGCGGAGAACGCACAGCATCATCTCGCCGATCAACTCGTCGAGACTAACGCACGCAGAAGTTACGTGAAGTTTCAGCCGCTCGGTCCAGTGCTCGCTGTGATGCCGTGGAACTTCCCTTTCTGGCAGGTGTTCCGCTTCGCAGCTCCGGCACTGATGGCGGGCAACGTCGGCCTGCTCAAACATGCGTCGAACGTGCCGCAGTGTGCGCTCGCGATCGAAGAGATCTTTAGACGCGCCGGATTTCCGCAGGGTGCATTTCAAACGCTATTGATTGGCTCAGACGCGGTGGAAGGAATACTCAACGACGAGCGTGTGGTTGCAGCAACGTTGACGGGCAGCGAACCGGCGGGCCGAAGCGTCGCCTCGATCGCCGGCAAACAGATCAAGAAGACGGTTTTGGAGTTGGGTGGTAGCGATCCGTTTATTGTGATGCCTTCCGCAAACCTCGACGAAGCAGTCACCACTGCCGTAAAAGCGCGCACCATCAACAACGGCCAATCGTGCATCGCAGCCAAACGCTTCATCGTTGCAACAGAGATCTACGAAGAGTTTGAGCGAAGGTTTGTCGATGAAATGCGCGCCCTGCGCATCGGCGACCCGATGGAAGAGTCGACCGACATCGGACCACTCGCCACGCCGCAGATCGTGAAGGATCTGGAGGAGCAGGTGCAGAAAGCAGTCGCAGCAGGTGCGCGCGTTTTAACTGGCGGAAAAAGACCAGATCCGCCCGGCAACTTCTTCGAGCCTACGGTGCTTGTTGACGTGGATCTAAAGACGCCAGTGTCATGCGAAGAGATCTTTGGTCCAGTGGCGATGCTGTTTCGCGCGACAGGCATCGACGAAGCAATTCAAATCGCAAACGCCACGCCTTTTGGACTCGGCTCTTCCGCATGGACCAACGACGCCGGGGAACAAACACAGTTCATTGAACAACTCGAAGCCGGATCAGTTTTCATCAACGGCATGGTAGCGTCAGATCCGAGACTGCCGTTTGGCGGCGTGAAACATTCGGGTTATGGCCGCGAACTCGCGGAGTTTGGAATCCGCGAGTTCGTGAACATCAAAACCGTTTGGATTGGAGGCAAGCCAGCCGCAGAAAACATGGATTACACGGAATAACTTCCGGCTAATGCATTTTAAATCCGCGGCGCAAATAAGTAGTAATCCCTCGCGTGTCTCCCGACTCGGCCCAGTGAAAACCGGCGAGTGTGAGAACGAAGCGGAAGCAGGCGAGGTGCTGGTGTCGACATGCTTTCAGGATGTGGTGAGTCGAGGCTGTTTGCCCTTCAGAGGAGTTAACCTGAAATCAGGCGCCTCCTTGGAGTGCGGTGCCTTGGCACCGCTTTAGCCAAAGGTCTCGATAGCAAGACCAAAGCGGTGCCAAGGCAC
>DASVGE010000053.1:0-8340 GCA_036379695.1 Pyrinomonadaceae bacterium
GTGCCTTGGCACCGCTTTCACCAAGCCGAGACCAAAGCGGTGCCAAGGCACCGCACTCCAAGGAGGTGCTCATTGCCAAACAAAAACAGCACCTCTAGAATCAAGCAATTCGCGATGAGCCAGTTCGATTCGAACAAAGACTACTACGGTGTTTTAGGCATCGACAAGGATGCCTCTCAGGTCGAGATCGATCGGCAGTATAAACGGCAGGCTGCGAAGCATCATCCCGACCGCGGCGGCAGCGAAGAGCGGATGAAGTCTTTGAACGAGGCTTACGGCATCCTCAAAGACACGAGTCTGCGCAGCGCGTACGATGCGAAGCGCCGGCGGCCAGCCACTTACCAGGGCTATGCTCGCGTTACGACTCCGACGGCGCGTGACGTCGGGGTTTTTGGTCATTGCCTGAGCGCGTTGCTTTGTTTGATAGCCGGTATTTTCCTTTTGCTGCTGGTGCGTTTTCAGTGGATCTGGTTTCTCTGGCCGCTCGCGATACTGGCGTTGTTTGTGCTTGCATTTGGCGTGTTGTTGGCGCGGAGTGCGATGGTGGCGGTGAACGCGTCGCTGCCGGTGAGCAACCCGTTCAAGGGGCATACGCGACTGCAAGAGGCGGCTTTTTGGGTGGCGATTGTGAGCGGTGGTTACGGACTCTACCTGGTGATGACTCTCTGAGGATCAGATGATTAGTGGTTTGGATCTGTTATTTCTCGAGGTCAACAGCCTGGAAGAGTCGCTGGCTTTTTATGCAGGTGTGTTGGGAATGGAAGTCGAGTCGGTTAACAACGACTCGGAGCCACCGATGGCCAAGCTGCGCGCGGGCGAGTTGAGAATCACCGTGGCGCAGCATCTCGAAACGATGTTGCGACGCGGGCGTGGGGTTCACTTCTTCGTTGGCGTTGAAGATGTAGATCAGTTTTACGACATGTTGATTGCGAATGGCGCGGATGTTCAGCCGCCGGTTGACGAGGGATGGGGCGGCCGTTTCGTGACGTTGGAAGACCCGGATAAGTACCGCTACTTTTTTGTGACCTGGATGAGAAATGAGGTGACGAATGCCAGGACAGCACCTTGAGAACCTATTCCGCCGCTTCAAAGGCGAGGTCGTGGACGTGAAGACCGTCTCCGGCGGAATCTACACAGGGCGCATAGCCGAGATCACGAACGACTACGTCTGTCTCATGGAGACTACAGGCGCGTCCGGGCAGCAAGTGTTTCTCGCCTTCGCCGCGATCGAGTCGATGGCAGTTACAGCCGCAGATTAACGCAAATGAACGCAGATCTGCGCTAATCCGCGTTAATCTGCGGCTAAGTATTTTGTTTTATGCAGTACGTAGAGAATCCTCCGAACCCGTGGCTGACGCACTCAGTTGAGTGGATTGGCGAGCCTCCTGAGGCCACACTCGAAGTGTTTGAAGAGACCGAGACGCGCCAGATCATCACGCACAACAACAGTCCTGACGTCGGGTTCGATTACACCGTCAACTGCTATCGCGGCTGCATACACGGTTGCACTTACTGTTTCAGCCGCCCGACGCACGAATACCTCGGCTACGGCGCCGGAACAGATTTCGATCGCAAGATCATCGCGAAGGTGAATGCGCCGGAGCTGTTGCGGAAAGAGTTGATGAAGCCTTCGTGGAAAGGCGCGGAGATCGTTTTTTCATTCACGTCCGATCCGTACATCCCGCTCGAAGCAAATTACAAACTGACGCGACGTTGTCTGGAGGTCTGTGCTGAGTTTCGACAGCCGATCGGCGTGATCACAAAGTCTGCGCTGGTTCGCAGAGACATCGACGTGCTCCAGGAACTCACGCGCAACGCCAGTGTCGGCGTGTGCTTTACGATTCCTTTCACGGACGTTGAAGTGGCGCGCGCAGTCGAGCCATTTGCTCCGTTGCCGGAAGCGAGGTTTCACGCGATGGAGGCGCTCGCGAAGGCGGGAATCAGGGTGGGCATCGGGATAGCGCCGGTTATTCCTGGTCTGTCGACCGATATTCCGGTGTTGCTGAAGCGCGCGAAAGAAGTTGGCGCGGAGTATGCCTTTATCAACATGCTGCGCCTGCCCGGCAACGTCGCCCCTTATTTCGAAGAACGACTGCGCGAGAAGTTGCCGACCAAAGCCGACCGCGTGCTGAACAGAATCCGCGAAGCCCGCGATGGCAAACTCAACTCCAGCGTCTTCGGCGAACGCATGCGCGGCAAGGGGCAATACTGGGAAGCAACGGAACGTCTCTTCAAAATCCACTGCGAGCGCCTCGGCTTCAACAAGAAACGCACCCATCAAACACCCAAAGGCTCTACCTTCCGCCGCCCCACCGCACAAGCCAGTTTGTTCAGCTAATTGAACAACCAGGATTTTTCTTTGTGTCTTTGTGCCTTCGTGGTTAATAATACCTGCATCCCTCAACCAGTAAACCAGGAGGCAAGAGCGATGCTGATCCGCGACGTGATTCGCAACCGTGAGCCTTACTCGACCAGGGCCTCTGCCACTGTGCAGGAAGCAGCCGAGTTTATGGCCGAGAGAAACATTGGCGCCGTCTGCGTGCTTGATGACGGCGGCAAACTGCTCGGCGTCTTTTCCGAGCGTGACGTCATGAATCGCATCGTCGTCGCCAAGCGCGATCCCAACACGGTTCGAGTTGGCGACGTGACCAGCGAATTGCGGGCTGTGATCCAGTGTGATGAAACACCGCACCAGGCCCTCGAACGCATGGAGTTGATTGGCACTCGACATCTCCCCGTTGTCGACGGCGATCGTTGGGTAGGAATGCTCTCGTTACGCGACCTGCTGCGCGTGGAAGTAGGCGAACAGGGTGACGAGATCAAACTGCTGCACGAGTACATTCAACATTAGCCCCCTGCAATAACTTAGTTCCGATCGAAACATGAAAATTTATACAGTGATCGCGCTCCTGGTGGCGTTGGGGGTTGGTTGTAGCCAGGCGCCTGCCGGACGGGGGGCAGGGGCAGGTGAAGTACAAACATCGCCACAGTCAAACGTAAGCTTCAAAGTCGAAAAGGTTGCGGGTGGATTGGAAGTGCCGTGGTCGATCGTCTGGGCGCCTGACGGGCGGATGATCTTTACTGAGCGTCCCGGGCGCGTGCGGGTGATGGAAAAGGGTGCGCTGAATCCGAAGCCGCTGTTAACGCTGACTGATGTAGAGAGCACTGGCGAAGCTGGGCTCATGAGTCTGGCGCTTCATCCGCAGTTCAGCAGTAATCATTTTCTTTATCTTTCCTATGCGTACACGAGTGGTGGTTTGCGTGTGCGCGTGGTGCGCTATCGTGACGCGCCGGAGGGTCTGGTGGACCGCAAAGTGATCATCGAAGATCTGCCTGCGGCACGGGCTCACGCCGGTTGTCGCATACGTTTTGGCCCGGACGGAAAGTTATACATTACGACCGGCGACGCCACTAACCGCAACCTCGCCCAACAGCTCGATTCACTCGCCGGCAAGACGCTGCGTCTGAACGACGACGGCACGGTGCCGCAGGACAATCCGTTCCTGGGCCGGCAGAACGCGCGTCCCGAGATCTGGTCGCTTGGGCATCGGAACGCGCAGGGTCTGGATTTCCAGCCGGGCACGAATCTCATGTTTCAGACTGAACATGGACCAAGCGGATTTGATGGTCCCGGAGGAGGAGACGAAGTCAACATCGTCGAGAAAGGAAAGAACTACGGCTGGCCCACCATTCATCACACGCAAACCGCTTCTGGCCTTGAGTCGCCGTTGCTCGAGTACACGCCCGCGTGTGCACCGGGGAGCGGAGCGTTCTATCGCGGATCAGCCCTTCCGCAATTCAAGGGAAACTTTTTCTTCGGATGCCTGCGTGGGGAAAGGATGATTCGCGTGGTACTGGATGGAAGACGCGTGGTGACCCAGGAGAATCTTTTGCAAAACTACGGTCGCATCCGCGAAGTGGCTGAAGGGCCGGACGGGTACCTTTATTTCTCCACCTCTAACCGCGACGGGCGAGGGAAGCCGGCGGAAGATGATGATCGGATCCTGCGCCTGGTGCCGCAGTAAAGAACTAGCCACAAAAAGGCACAAAAGGCACAAAAGAAATTACCCGCAGGATTATTTTTGTGCCTTCTGTGCCTTTTTGTGGCTGATTAAACCTTTTGCGCGAGGATCGCCGTCTTGCTCCAGCCGATCGCTTCCCGACGTCGAAAGCGATACTGATGCACGATGCGGAAATGGCGTTCCGTCTGGTCCTTCACCTCTTTCGGCGGATGACTCTTGAAGCGGAACAAGATCTCGAGAAACACTCCGATCACGCTCGGATGTATGGGCAAGTGCAACAAATGACCGCCCGGCACCAGCACGCGCGCCAGCTCCGTCAACCCATCGGCGAGCGGCACGTATTCGAGCGCTCCCGCCGTGACCACGAGATCAAGTGACTCGTCGGCAAACGGCAGGCATAACAAATTTCCCTGCGTGAAGGTCACATCGCGTTGCCGGCCGGGACTGTAGTAAAGCGACTTCCGCGCGGCCGCCACCGATGTCGACGAAAGATCGAGCGCCGTAAGCGATACCGGAAAACGGATCGAACGTAGTAAGGCAAGAGTGAGCAAGCCGGTCCCGCAACCGGCATCGAGAATGCGAGCGCCGCGAGAAACCGGCAGCGGGTGAGTCTCAAAGTATTGGTCCAGGGATCGACCATAACCATTGAACCTGAAGGTCAAATCGTAGAGTCGCGCAATACGATCATAGTAGGACCCGGCAGGCGCCTCGGTCTTGGTTGCAGTTAGGGCATACTCCATGAGCTTCTCTTAAGCCTCAGTTAGTGGTTACGACGACAGTTGTCTGTATTTCATCGCCGGAATGGCGCGCAATTGTAGCCTCCCCGATAATTTAACTCAACTACAAAGCCGCTGTCGCCCAAATGTTCGCCAGCAATATGCGGGCCATTAACATTACCCGCGCCCGGCGCAAGAAGCCGTACGGGAGGCGTTCTTTCTTTGTTCGGAACTCGTGGTGCAGGAGGCAAATCATGAATCGAATTCGATTGGCACTGAGCATTACCGCATTTCTATTGGCCATTGGGCTGGGGACGGGGACGGTCCTCCTGCTCCGGCACGTAAACGCCGCGGTAGCGCAGGATTCGACTTCAGAACGCCTCACCCGGAAACCTTACCCGAACTATGAACTGGACGTGATTGTTAACGGTCGCCCTTTGGCTGAGTACTACGCGCGGGGAAGAACTTACGTCGAGGCGCTCCAGGGCGCTGAATATGAACTGCGGGTGAGGAACTCCTCGCAGTACCGTGTGGCCGTGGCACTTTCAGTCGACGGGCTCAACACCATCGATGCTCGTCACACGTCCGCATGGAATGCGAGCAAATGGGTGATCGAGCCGTATCAGACGATAACAATTAGCGGTTGGCAAATGAGTTCGGAACGAGCCCGCCGTTTTTACTTCACTAACGAACGGGATTCGTACGGAGCCAAGCTCGGGCAGACGGCGAACCTCGGCGTCATCTCCGCAGTGTTCTTCAAAGAACGTCGCCATTTCATCCCGGTGTCGCCGGCGCCGGTTACACGAGACAAGATGGAGCCGCCGTCGAAGTCGAGAAGTGGCGAAGCAGCGAGTGACAATCGTGCGGCAGCGCCGTTGCGTGACGATGATTATGCCGCGACGGGGATCGGACGAGACGTGCGGAACGACGTGCGTTGGGTTGATATGGAATTGGAATCGCGACCGGCAGGGGAAGTCACGATCCGGTATGAGTACTATGCAGCGTTGTTGAAGTTGGGAGTAGTACCGGTTCACACCTCGCGCGAGCCGCTGCGACGGCGTGAAGACTCGCGCGGGTTCAGCCCCGAGCCATAAATCCGGCCACGGATGAACACGGATTAGCGACGGATTAAGTCAGCGGTGTAGAGGCGACGGTAGACGCGGTAGTTTGCCATGACCTTTTGCACGTAGCCCTTCGTTTCGTCGAATCCGACTTCCGCTGTAAAGACGCCTGGGTCTTTTCGCTTGGCGCGTGTGAGCCAGCGCGCTACGTTGTCCTCGCCGCCGTTGTACGAAGCCGCTACGGGCTCGAGCATGCCTGGAAATAATTGGGTTAGGTGCTCGAGATACTCCGAACCAACCGTGATTGAAGTCTCGGGTTGATAAAGCTGACTCTCACGCAGCGTGTTCCATCCGGCGCCTGGTCCATACTTCTGAGCCGCGTCCATGGTCAGTTGCAGCAATCCTCGGGCGCCTGCCGGCGACTTGGCAAGGGGCTTGAAAACGCTCTCCTGTTTGATCAGTGCCAGAATGAAACGTGGATCGAGTTTGCGAGACTTCGCGGCGTTGAGTATTGCTTGTCGATAAGGCGCGGGATATTGCTCTGAGACGTTGTCGATGGTGCTATTTACACGTTCTTCGCGTTTAGCAACGACCTCGGCTCGTGATGGACCAGCGAGCGTCGCCAAACGCTGGCTGGCGAGCCAACCGTAGTACGAGTCGATACTGTCAGGAACGTTCAGGTAAGCCGCAAACGCGTCATCTTTTCTGCCGGCTTGTTCGAGGCTGAAAGCCTTGAGGTAAGCGACTTCAGCCCGGCTGGTAAGCACGGCTTTTGAAAATGATCGCTGCAACAGTTGGTCGGCGATGTTAACGGCTTCGGGCCACTGGTCCTCCGCGACGTGAAGGCGCAAGGCGGCAAACATCGCATTCGTCTCGACAGCCGTGCCCGCGAATCGTTGTCTCGTCTTTGTGACCCAAAGCAGTGCCTCTGAAGGCTTGCCTGCTTCGCGAAGCGTGTCGATCACGTTCAGGTGCGCAGTGTCGATGCGCTCGCCGTTGGGAAACAGGTTCACGTATTCAGCGTAACGCGCGGCTGACTCTTCAAACCTTCCCATGCGCAACAGCGACGCGGCGCTGAAGTTCAAAGCCTCGCGAGCTTCTTTGGTGCCGGCGTAGTCCTGAACCAGTTGATTAAAGATCTTGTATCCCTGCGGATAGATCTTGCCGAGAAAATAAGAGCGCCCGATGCCGAGCATTGCTTCCGGCACGCGCGGATCCTGCGGGTAATTGTCGATCAGGGTTTGCCAGTGATCGCGCGCTTCAGCAAACGCGCGAACACTCAAGTAGACCGCGGCGCGGCGCATGTGCTCTGCGGAAGTGAGCTTCCTGAGCTTTCCCTTTACGTCGCGATCGGCTGCATCACTGCGCCGGACGGCGGCAAGTGTGGTCTCGCTGGCCGCCTGTGGAACCGCGACAACGGGAAAAGCAACCAAGCAAAAAAGAAAAGCTACGACGTTCTTTAACACCCTCGATTACTCCCGGGTTTGAGTTGTCTCTTCGATGATTTCGAAGCTGGATTGGATTTCTACTGTCGGTCGCAGCGTTGCCGCCACACTACAGTACTTCGTGTCGGAGAGTTCAATTGCATCTGTTACGGCTTTTGGGGAAAGGGAACGGCCGGTGAGTATGTGATGCACCTTCATCGAGGTGTACTTGCGTGGATACTCATCGCGACGTTCACCGGAAACTTCGACCACGTAGCTCGTCACGTGCTGTCGCTTCTTTGCCAGAATACTGGCTACGTCAGTCGCCGTGCAGGATCCGAGCGCGACGAGCAGAAGCTCGACTGGAGAAGGTGCTGACGATCGTTTGCTATCGGTATCGAGCGCTAGTGCGTGACCGGAGGGAGTGATTCCGAGGAACAAGTCATCGCTGACGAACCGCACAGTTGCTTTCACGCAGCCAAGAATAACACATTACGCTGCCACGATTGCGACCTTCGGACGTATGACGTTCAAGTTGTTGACCTCGCGGACGAGTTCGGAGATGCGATCGGCGGTGAATGGCTTGGCGATCACCCAGTCAACGCCGGCGGCTTTCTGCTCGTTTGATCCAACCGCCTCGCCCCAGCCGGTGATGACAGCGATAGGGATGTTCTTGTTGATCTGGCGGATCTCTCGCGCGAGCTCCCAACCACTCATCCCTGGCATTCCGACGTCGGTGAATACGCCGTCAAACTCTCTCTCCTTGAACGCAGACAAGGCTTCACTGCCGCTCTCCGCAAGATAAAAGTCGCACTGCTCTCCGTCGAGAATCTCGCCCAACAGTTCTCTGACGAAACTCTCGTCATCAACTATGAGTATTCTGGTGCGCGATCTTTGCTCAGGCTCTGCAACTGGAGGCGCAGTTTGAGGACACTTGACGGCCACTGTCTCAACTGTCTCGACACTCTTCGCTGCGACCTTCGCCAATGGCAGCGTGATGCGAAACTCGGTTCCTTTCCCATACTGTGAATCGACTTCGATGTTGCCGCCATGGCGCCGGATGATTCCGAAACTCACCGCCAGCCCCAGGCCCAACCCGGCTTTGCCCTTCGTCGTA
>DASVGE010000054.1:0-29666 GCA_036379695.1 Pyrinomonadaceae bacterium
CCAGTATATTCTCACGCGCGCTAATGAAAGCTACGATCAGGGGGCGCTTCAACGTCGATTGGCCCACGGTCTGGACCACAACGCGATCGGATGCACGGTCCAAACGCTCAAAGTAATCTGTGATTTGAGACCAGCCGGCGATGGTGCGTTCTTCGCCCGGCGTGAAGCCGAGAACAGACTTTGGAGAGGGAACGGTTTGGGCAAACGACGGTTGCGCGAGCGCAGCACAAAACAGGAGCACCACGCAGGCAACTACTGATCGATGGCTAATCATATGGCGCAGGAGTCTAGCACAACCGGGCATCGCAGCCTCAGGCGGCGCCTGCATTACTGGTGGTCTTTGTTTGTAGCCGGCGCGTTGCTCGGGCTGCTCGGGCCGCCGATCCTCTTGTTTTCCTGGCTGGTTAATAAGCACGAGCTGGTTTATCCGTGGGCGCTGTTTGGCGCGCGCAACTGGCTGCGTCTGAGTGGCGTTCGGATCGAGGTCAAAGGGCTCGAGTTACTGGATCCGAAACAGACCTACGTCTTCGTCTCGAACCACCGCTCGTATTTGGACACCGCGGCGATGTTTATTTTCACGGGCAGAAGAATCGGGCTGCTGGCGAAGAAAGAGCTTTTGAAGGTACCGGTGCTGGGCGTCGGAATGGGTTTTGTGAACGTGATGGCGATCGATCGGACGAATCGCGAGAGTGCGATTCGCACAACGGAAGCGGCTGCGCGGCGGATTCAGTCAGGAGTTTCGTTTGCGGTGTTTGTGGAAGGGACGCGCGCGAAGCCGGGCGAGCTCTTGCCGTTCAAAAAGGGTGCGTTCTACATGGCCCGGCAAGCCGGCGTACCTGTCGTTCCGGTGGCGATTAAAAACTCGGACGTGTTGATGGGTAAGGGAACGGGTGAAGCGCGATCCGGGACGATCGAGATGGTCTTCATGTCACCGGTTGAGACGGTTGGAATGACGACTGATGAAGATATGAATCGGTTGATCGCGTCCGTGCGTGACTCGATTGCGAAAGAGCTATCTAAGAAGGAATTTAACCACCGATTTCGCGGATCTGTTTAAATCGATTTACACAGATCCGCGACAATCCGTGGCTAGAAGTCGTACGTTAGAGTTCCTGCTACCTTAACCGTGATGCCATCCTTTGTAGTTGGCTCGAACACGGCCCCACGCGCGGCGGCTTCAGCGGCCTCACGTAAAGGCAGTGGACCATCCGTCGCTTTCGCGGAGATCACTTTTCCATTCTCATCGACAACCACAGCCACGGTAACTCGACCTGAAACTTTGAGTCTCCGCGCGTCGTCCGGGTATACAGGTTTCGGCAGCGTCTTCGCCCTCGAATTCAGCACGCCGCCCTCGATCGGCTTCGTAACCTCGCTCTGAGTTCCACCTTCGTCTTCACCAACTTCCGTGACCTTGAGCGTAGCGCGTGCCGGAGTAAAGTCCATGTAACGAACTTTCATGCGTACGTGTAGTACAAAACCGCTATCAAAGATCAACTCCTCGTCAGCATAAGAATAGGTTGGAAACCAGTAACGCCCATCGATGTTTTGGCGATAAGTTTCAACGATCGGATACTTGTTCTCTTTCGTTTCGGGAACACCCTTGCCCCTGGTTTTCACGATCAGCAGGTCCTGATCGTCAACCCAAACGCGGCCTGTAAACAGTCGCTCCTTCGTCTTCTTCGGATTGGGAATGACCTTCGGAGTTACATCAAAGATGTAGAGATTCAGCTCGTCGATCTTTTCCTTGCCTACATACCTGAAGTCGTATTGCGGGATCTTAGAGGGCTCGAGAGCAAACGGGTTGATTCCACCGAGATCGTCGATGTCTTCGGCAGTAACCTCGGGCATCGTTGCCATCGGGAAGTAACTGATCTTCTCGTATCGATTTCCCTGGTCGTCAAAAGTGAAGGTCGAGACGCGATGATATTCGCCGACAACTTGCCCGCCCATGCCGAGTTTTTGAATCAGCGCATCGCGCTTGAATGAGTAGTTGTTCAGCGCGCGGCGAAACTCCGCTTCCTTAGCCGTGAAGGTACGGATGATCCGGTCGGTATCGACGCCTGCTGGTCCAGTGGTCCCAGCCTGGGCTGGAGTCTGGGCCGAAGCATTGAGAGCCGTAAGAGCCAACAGGGCGAATGTCGCCACGATCGCAGGAATCTTCATAAGTTCGTTCTTCATTTCTACGTAAAAGGGGTTAATTATCCCGGGCGCCAGTGGAGAACTGACTGTCCTCAGATGCCTTGACGAAAGAAACCTGTTGCCAGCCGGGCGGGTGGCCAAAAAGCCCGCCGGGGCGAGAATGGCATTTTCCTGTTGCAAAAAATCTTGCATCTAGTGTAAGGTGCCTTTACTAGAATACGTTATAACGTGACTAGCGGCACGAACGATAGTTGAAAAAGAGCCCGGGTTGACCTCGATTTTGGCGGGCTCAGCTACTTTGAAAAGTACGATTTCTCAAGGTCCTCATGTCGGCAACAGGCACTCGTCCAACATCCGTGGAGCTTTACGGCGCGGGAGCGCAGACGTGACGCCGAGCGGCGGCGTTGCTTACACGGCGCGGGCGATAAACCAGGCTTTGGGAGGAGCTTGGTTTTACGTGGCTTGAGGCCGATGATGTGCGCGGTGGTTAGCTGCCCCTTCTGGGCGGGGTGGCTTAATTCAATCACCGCGCACACCCCAGCTTTACTCACCAATCGGCTAAAACACTAACAATTTCTAATGACAGGCACTTTGGAGTGCGGCGGCTTGCCGGCGCTTTGGCCAAAGCGGTGCCGAGGCACCGCACTCCAAAGAGGCTCAATCCTACGCCTCGACGAAATCTACGACTACCGGGTGGGGAATAATGCCCCTTTGGTGTCCCTCATCGAGCAGCCTCCGCACCGCCTCGCGGCCACGCTCGGTGTAGTCAAGCGTTAATTCATTTACCCACATCGCCACAAATCTATCGGCTAACTCCGGATCCATGTCCCTGGCGAACTGCATGGCGTATTGGAGCGCATCGTCCCGGTGGGTCAGCGAATAGTTGATACTTTCCCGCAGCAGCTTTGAAATTTCCTTAATCCGCTCCTCGCCGAGGTCGCGACGGATGGCGTTGCCGCCCATCGGCAGGGGCAAACCATGTTGTTCGTGCCACCATTGTCCGAGATCCAGGACTTTGTGAAGCCCCTTCGACTCATAAAAAAGCTGTCCTTCGTGAATTAACAACCCTGCGTCACAGGTTCCGTCCTGTACGGCGTCGATAATTTTGTCGAAAGGCCCAACCTGGTACTGAAAATCAGAATTGAAGATGCGGAGCGCCAGGAACGCGCTGGTCAACTTTCCCGGAATCGCGATCTTTAAATTCGGAATGTCTTCGGGTTTGGCCGGCTCGCGCGACACGACGATCGGGCCGTAGTTGTCGCCAATCGAAGCACCGTGCGGCAGCAGCGCATACTTGTCGTGGATGTAAGCGTACGCGTGAAAGCTGATGGCGGTGACGTCATACGTGCCGCGCATGGCTTCCTCGTTCAGCGTTTGAATGTCTTTGAGCAGGTGTTGAAAGTGGAGCTTGCCGGTGTCCAGCTTGTTCGTCGCCAGGCCATAGAACATGAAGGCGTCGTCGGAGTCTGGTGAATGTGCGAGTGTGATTGTTTCTGACATTGTTTAGACCATGCTAACGCTGTTGCGTTCGATGCGGTTGTAGACGGTGTCGCGTTCGACTGCTTCGAAGCCTGCGTCTTCAATCAATCCGATGAGTTCAGTCTTGCTCATCTTCACTTCGTTATTGGCTTCGACCGAGTAACTCGTCGTTAACTCACCGCCTTCGGTGATCGTGCCGTCGATGTCGTTAGCGCCGTAGTGCAGTGCCACCTGGGCCAGACGTTTACCGAGCATCACCCAGTAAGCCTTGATGTGATCGAAGTTATCCAGCATGAGACGCGAGACAGCCATCGTCTTCAGCGAGTCAACGCCGCTTGGGCCAGGCAGATGGGCAAGTTGCGTGTCAGGCGGATAAAACGCCAACGGTATGAAGCACTGAAAACCACCTGATTTCTCCTGTTGCTCGCGCAGGCGCACCAGGTGATCGACACGATCTTCGATCGACTCGATGTGACCGTAGAGCATGGTGGCATTGGTTTTCAGGCCGGCCGCGTGAACTTTTCCCTGGAGCTCAAGCCAGCGATCCGCGTCGCACTTGTGCGCACAAATCATCGAGCGCGTCGGTTCGCGAAAGATCTCTGCGCCACCGCCGGGACATGAATCCAAACCAGCCTCAATCAGTTTCTGAATAACCTCTTCATCGGTCATCTTGTAGAAATGTGCGAAGTGGTCAAACTCAACCATCGTGAACGCTTTCAGGTGCAACTGCGGATATTGGCGTTTCAACGAAGAAAGCAGGTCAGTGAAGTAACTGAACGGAAGCTTCGTATTTAACCCGCCCGTGATGTGCAACTCGGTTGCGCCTTCCGCAACTGCTTGAGCTGCGATTTTCAGACTGTCGTCGATGTTGTGGGTGTAAGCGTCAGGCTGTCGCGGAGTGCGGAAGAAACCGCAAAACTTGCAATCGGCGTAACAGACGTTGGTTGGGTTCAGATGGCGATTGACGTTGAAGTACGTCGTGCGGCCGTGACGACGTCGTCTGACCAGATCGGCGAGTTTGCCGAGTGCCGGAAGATCGTCAGTCGCATAAAGCGCGACGCCGTCGGCGAAGGAGAGTCGTTCGCCGGCGTTGACGCGTGTCGCTATCTCATTCAGTTTTTCGTCGTGTGAAAAATTCATTTTGATAACTCGCTATTGATTCAGAAAGACGGCGCTGCCGAAAGTGGCAAGCAGGATGACGCTCACAAAAGCGTTGGTGGTAAAGAAGGCAGCATTCAGGCGACTGAGATCGTTGGCGCGCACGAGCCGATGCTGGTAAACGAGCAGGGCGCCGGTGGCCAGCACGCCTGCAAATGCGACTGGTCCGAGCTTGGTAATAAAAAATAACCAAATCAGCGCTAGAAATGCCGCCGCGTGTAGCGCCCGTGCTATCCAAAGCGCGCGAGCAATGCCGACGCGCGCCGGAATCGATCTCAATCCCTCACGACGATCGAAGTCGTAATCCTGGCAGGCGTAGAGCACGTCAAAACCCGCGGTCCATAGCAGGACCACCAGTGACAACAGCAAAGGCACCGGACTGCCAATCTCGCCACGCACAGCGATCCATGCGCCGGTTGGCGCGATTGAAAGACACGCTCCGAGCACGAGATGTGAAAACTGTGTCCAGCGTTTCGTCAAAGAGTAAAGCAGCACGCACGCAAGTGCCACTGGCGCGAGAATTAACGTTAGCCGATTCAACATCGCGGCAGCCACTAGAAATAAGACTGCCGCAGCGATTGTAAAAGCCCAGACAAAACCAACAGACAGCAAACCTGCCGGGATTGCTCTCGAAGCGGTGCGAGGGTTTTTCTCGTCGAAGCTTCGATCGGCGATGCGATTAAACGCCATCGCCGCGGATCGCGCGCCGACCATCGCGATAACGATCCAAAGAACCTGCCACGCCGTAGGCACCCCGCGAGCTGCGAGCACGGCGCCCAGAAAGGCGAACGGCAACGCAAAGAGCGTGTGCTCGATCTTGATCATTTCCAGGGTTAAGCGGGTGTTTTTGATTACGGTCGACACGGTAGGTCAATCTCGCTGGAATCTTACTAGGCCACCAAAGGCCACACAAGTGACGAACGAAATATCGGATGGGTTAGTTTATTTTAGCCGCAGATTTTCGCGGATGAACGCGGATCAACCTGGGTCGGTGCTTTGTGTCCCTTTTTGTGGCATGCTTTCGCTGATGGATTTAAATGAGCTGGCAAAACTTTTAGCAGCGCACAAGCGCGGCGAGTTGGAGACAAACGAGGCGCTGAATCGGATCAAGAATCTTCACTTTGAGGATATTGGCTTTGCGCGTGTGGATCACTCGCGCGCGTCGCGGCAGGGCTTCCCGGAGGTTGTTTTCGGTGGTGGCAAGACTCGCGCGCAGGTCGTCGGCATCGTCGAGCGACTGATCGAGCGCTCGCCAAACATACTCGTTACCCGCACGGATGAAGGTACGTTCGGCGAGGTCCGCAACGTTATTACTGACGCCGAATGGCACGAATCGGCACGTCTCATCAGAATCCGGCGCGACAACACCAACCAGGGCGTGGGCACGATCGCAGTCGTAACTGCCGGTACGAGCGACATCCCCGTCGCGGAAGAAGCCGCATTGACCGCGGAGACGATGGGAAACACCGTCGATCGCATCTGGGACGCTGGTGTCGCAGGCATACACCGCGTGCTTGCCGAGCGCAGTTTGTTGCAGCGCTCGCGTGTCGTGATCGTCGCCGCCGGGATGGAAGGAGCGCTGCCGTCGGTGGTTGGCGGCCTTGTTGGCGTTCCGGTCGTGGCGGTGCCAACCAGCATCGGTTATGGCGCATCTTTCGGAGGTGTCGCGGCACTGCTCGGCATGCTTAATTCGTGCGCTTCGAACGTGACTGTAGTGAATATCGACAACGGTTTTGGCGCCGGGTTTGTTGCGAGTCTCATCAATCGTCGTTGGACGGTGCCCGTTGAATAGATTTCCACGCGTTCGATCCCGGCAAATACTCTTCAGCTTAATCATCGTTTCGCTGGTCTCGACCGGGTGTATCTCTGCGCGCCGCACGCCAAACCTCGAGCATATCTTTGCGTCTGCGCGATCGAAGGCAGGAAAACGTCCGGTGATCGTGATCCCGGGAGTTCTCGGTTCTGAACTGATCAATTCGAAGACAGGTGAAACTGTCTGGCCCTCGGCGTTTCGCACTTCGCAGGAAGGACTGCCGATCAGTCCAAACCTCGCCGCCAATCGCGACGATCTCGTGCCCGGTAAAATCATTGAGACCGTAAAACTCGCGCGCCTGCTTCCGGAGGTTTACGTCTATCGAGATCTGCTTGAAGCGTTGCGCCGTTACGCGGGTTATCGTCAGGGTGACTGGGAAAACCCCGGCCCCGAAGGCTACCAGGACACCTTTTACGTCTTTCCATACGACTGGCGACAGGACAACGTCAGAAACGCGCGCGAGCTCATCAGGCGCATCGATCTCCTCAAGAGCAGGCTGCAACGTCCGGATCTTAAGTTCAACGTCGTGGCGCACTCGATGGGGGGGTTGATTGCTCGCTACGCCGCGATGTATGGCGACGCGGATTTGCCGGCAGGCGACGGCCCGATTCAGCCGACGTGGGCCGGCGCCGCTCATATCAGCAAGATCGTGATGATTGGCGTTCCAAACGAAGGCTCGACAGACGCGTTTGCGACGCTAATCGAAGGTTATTCGATCACCGAAGGACTACGACGACGAGTCCCGCTGCTGAACAAGCTAACCGCCGAAGACGTGGTGAGCACTCCTTCAGTGTTTCAACTCATGCCGCATCGCGGGGTGGTAAAGTTTTTGGACGAGAATCTGCAAACTTTGCCGCTCGATCTCTACGACCCCACGGTTTGGAAGCGATATGGATGGAGCGTGATCTATGCGTCGCCCGACTTTCGCCGTCGTTACACCGGAGCAGCGGGAACTAACGGCGAGAACGGCAAGTCGGAAGAGCTTGACGCTTACCTTGCGGCGACACTGAGACGCGCGGAACGCTTTCACCAGGCGCTCGACTCGGTCGAGAATTCAAATTCTCCGGTGGTGCTTCTGGCGATCGGTGGTGACTGTGAAGAGACTCTGAGCGCGCCGCTGATATTGCGAGATGAGAAACGCAGTCGCTGGGTGACGCTGACCAGGCCACGCGAATTCCGCACATCAACCGGCGTCAAAATCTCGAAGAAGCAAGCCACCGCAGCGATGTACGCACCCGGTGACGGCCGCGTCACCCGCACCTCTCTCCTCGGCGAGACTGTCTTCAAAAACCTTTCTCGCTACGCCGTCTTCGGGTGCGATCTGCACGGCCAACTACCACGCAACAAATCGCTACAAGACAACGCCCTCACCGCGATTGTGGGCGAAGTGCTGAACTAGCCACGGATTTACACGGATTTCATACACGGATTGATCCGTGAAAATCCGGATCCACAAATCCGTCTAATCCGTGGCTAAGGATTGATTATCGCGTTCAGCTTCTCGGCCCAGTCGGGATCGATGTTCGTGAGAATCGTGTATTGCTCGAGCGCGGCGTCGCGATTGCCCTGGGCGAGTAGGGCGCGGCCGAGGTTGTAGTAGGCTTTGCCGTAGTCTGGTTTCAAACGGATCGATTGACGAAACGACTCCACCGCGTCGTTCAAGCGGTTCAACTCGAAATAAGCCTCGCCCATGTTGTTCGGCGCGATGGCGTCTCCCGGCTTCAAAGCGGAAAGCTGGCGAAAGATGTCTACCGCTTCGTTGTACTTCTTTGAGCGCAGGTAGCGCGAGCCGAGTCGTTCGTAAGCGACCGTGTACTGAGGGTTTAGTTTGATGGCCTGCTTGTACGCCTGAATCTCTTCATCCGGTTTGCCCCAGTCGCGATAGACCAACCCGAGCGCGTAATGAGCGTCGGCGGCGTTGTACGGGTCGATTTTGATCGCCTGGCGATACGCTTCAGCCGCATCCTTGTATTGTTTCAGGTAGTAACTCGCGAGACCGATGTTGAAGTACGACTCAGCCGACGGTCTCAGGTTCACCGCCTTCTTCGAAGCTTCAAGCGCCTCGGCGTGTCTGCCGAGTTTCTCGTTACAAAAACCAGCCTGCGCCCACGCTTCCGCGTAGTTGCTGTCTGACTCGACAGCTTTTTCAAAGTAAGGCAGCGCTTTCTCGCAGTCGTCCTTGGAAAGAAAACTCAGTCCGTCGCGGAAAAACTGCACCGCCTTCGCGCGCTTGTTCCGGCCAGTGCTCGCCACGAGATCAGAGAGCGACATAGCTTGCGTGGTCTGGAGTTGTGAAATGCGTTCTGACGGAATGGCGAAGTTTACGCTCTGGCCGCCGGTGATCTGCAACGTTGCGATCCCAATCACCTGGCCTTGCATGTTTACGACCGGGCTGCCGCTCGAACCGGAAGATATCGGCGCCGTGATTTGAATGATGCGGCCGAACGTGGGAATGTCGCGCACTGCTGACACGATGCCGTTCGTAACACTGCCTTCCAATCCGAGTGGATTGCCGATAACGACCACGCTCTCGCCTTCCTGCGGCGAAGTCTTATCGAGTGGTAACGGCCGGATTTGAGGTGTTGGCGTATCGACCTTCAGTAACGCGATATCGCCTTCAGCATCGACTGCGAGAACGGATTTGACCGGAAAAATTGCTCCCGTTGATGAATGAACTTCGGCGCGATGTGCGCCTTCGAGTACGTGCCGGTTAGTGACGATGCGATCCGGTTCGACAAAGAACCCACTGCCTCGCGAAAGCTTCTCACCGCGCGAGTCGAAAGTTTCGATTGCAACCGCAGAGGGTTTAATGCGTCGAACGAGTTCGGGGAGAAGATCCTGCGAGGCTCGAACGGGAGCTGGGAGAACGAGCAGTAACAAAAGCCAAAACGATTTCATTGTTGTGCTGATAACAGCCGCTGCACGTGCGATACGACCTCCGTGATTTTAACATCTTCGCTCTTCTTTGTGTGCCGCTCAAACAGTTCGACCACGCCTTCCGAGACTTTTTTGCCGAGCGTGATGCGGTAAGGTATGCCGATCAGATCCGCATCTTTGAACTTCACCCCCGCGCGTTCGTCGCGATCGTCGAGCAGGACATCGAGACCGGCTTGTTGCAACTCCTCGTACATCTTCTCGCCGGCTTGACGCAGATCGTCGTGCTTCATGTTTGTGATGGTAACCACCACGTCGAAGGGCGCCAGTGATCTGGGCCAGATGATGCCGTCTTCGTCGTGGCGCTGTTCGACGCAGGCGCTGATGATTCGTTCCACGCCGATTCCGTAACTACCCATCACGATCGGTACCGATTTGCCGTCCTGCGTCAGCACGTTTGCGCCCATCGAGTCGGAGTATTTTGTGCCGAGCTTGAAGATGTGACCGATCTCCATTCCTTTGAACACTTCGAGCACGCCGGTGTCGCAACGCGGACATCCTTCGCCTGATTCGACCGTGCGCACTTCGACCCACTCATCTACGGGAATGTCTCTCGCGATATCGACGCCGCGCAGGTGGTGATCGTCTTTGTTGGCGCCGGTCGTCATGTTGCGCCGGTTCTTCAACGACGAATCGGCAACGATGCGCAGATCCTTTGCCTTAGTCTTCGCTCCAACACCGCCGAGGCTGCCGGCGCTGGCGCCGAGCAGGTCGCGAATCTCTTCCGGATGCGCCGGGCGCACGGCTGTCGCGCGCAGGCTGTCTGCGAGTTTGATCTCGTGAAGCTGGTGATCGCCGCGGAGTAAGACCAGCACCGGGCGTTGTTCGCCTTCGATCGTGGCGAAGAAAACGAGTGACTTGATCTGTCGCGATGCTTCCGCGCCTCCGGGGAATGTCACCAGATCTTCGATGGTGCGTACACCGGGCGTTGGAAATTCTTCCGGCGCGCCTGGTCCAGGCTCGTCGGCAATCACTGCTAATCGTGAAGTTGCTTTCTCGAGGTTGGCCGCGTAGCCACAGTTCTGACAACTGACGATCAGATCCTCGCCGGCGGGAGTGCGCGCCATAAACTCATTCGACTCCGAACCACCCATCGCGCCTGATGATGCTTCGACGATCAAATACTGTATGCCGCAACGCGTGAAGATCTTCTTGTAAGCTTCGCGCTGATCGATGAACGACTTGTCGAGCCCGGCGCGGTCCACGTCAAACGTGTAAGCGTCCTTCATGATGAACGTGCGAAGTCGCATGAGGCCTGACTTGGGCCGCCCTTCGTCGCGAAACTTGATCTGAATCTGGTACCAAACCTGCGGCAGTTGTTTGTACGAGCGAATCTCGTTGCGCGCAATAGTGGTAAAAACCTCTTCGTGCGTCATGCCCAGGCACATGTCGGTGCCTTTGCGGTCCTTGAGTCGAAACATTTCGTCGCCGATCGCGTCCCAGCGTCCCGACTCCTGCCAGATCTCAGCCGGATGAAGCGCGGGCAGGTAAAACTCCTGACCGCCGATAGCGTTCATCTCTTCACGCAGGATCTGCATGACTTTGAGCGCGATGCGTTGTCCCAGCGGCAAGAAAGAATAGATACCGGCCGACAGTTGCCGGATCACACCGGCGCGCAGGAGAAGTTTGTGCGAAATGACCTCGGCGTCAGCCGGATCTTCACGTAGAGTTGGGATAAAGTATCGTGACCAGCGCATAAGTCTGGCATTCTCGCTTAGCAAGCGCGATTAAGGCAAACCTTGGAGTGCGGTAGCTTGCTACCGCTTTGGCCAAAGCGGTGCCAAGGCACCGCACTCCAAGGAGGCGCCCTATGTGTTACCATCACCCTTCTTCTTTACACACCACCTACGAAGGTTTCGAAACATGCGTATTGCACTCGCAAGCGATCATGCTGGTTACGCCGAGAAGGAACGCTTGAAAGGCGTACTCGCCGATCTCGGTATTGAGTTTGACGATCTCGGCACGGTGTCGGAAGACTCTGTGGACTACCCGGACTATGCGCGCAAGGTCGCTGAGCAGGTTGGGCAGGGCCACGTCGAACAGGGCCTTTTGGTTTGTGGCTCAGGCACCGGCATGGCCATCACTGCCAACAAGGTTCCCGGTGTGCGTGCAGCGGTCGCATGGTCGGAAGAGATTGCACGACTGGCGCGACAACACAACAACGCGAACGTGCTCGCCATCGGCGCTCGTACCACACCGCCCGACGAGATCCCAAAGATTGTACGCGCCTGGTTTGAGACGCAGTTTGAAGGTGGTCGTCACGCCGCGCGTGTTGAGAAAATTTGTGAGGTGGAAAGAAGCAGATGAACAGGAACTCATCACTCGCCGAAGTCGATCCGATCATCGCCGGCGCTATCGACAACGAAGTGGCACGCCAGGCTAATGGCCTCGAGCTCATCGCTTCCGAAAATTTTGTCAGTGAAGCAGTGCTCGAAGCCGCCGGATCAGTGTTTACCAACAAATACGCTGAAGGTTATCCCGGTAAACGTTACTACGGCGGATGTGAATGGACTGACGTCGTCGAGCAAACCGCGATCGATCGCTTGAAAGAATTGTTCGGCGCCGAGCACGCGAACGTCCAGCCACACAGTGGCGCACAGGCAAACATGGCTGTCTATCTCGCCGCGATCCAGTATGGTGATCAGATCCTGGGGATGAATCTTGCGCACGGTGGTCATCTGACTCATGGTCATCCTTTGAATTTTTCCGGCTTCAGTTACAAAGTCGCTGACTACGGTGTTTCCAAAGAGACGGAGCAGATCGACTACGACGAACTACAGAAACTCGCCGAAGAGCATCGACCGAAGCTGCTTGTCTGCGGTGCCTCGGCGTATCCGCGCATTATCGACTTCGAACGCATCGGCCAGATCGCGCGCAGTGTCGGCGCGCGCATGTTTGCCGACATTGCGCACATTGCCGGGCCAATCGCCGCCGGTCTTCATCCCTCTCCAGTGCCGCACGCTGACTACGTCACTTCCACGACTCATAAAACTCTGCGTGGTCCACGTGGCGGTTTGATCCTTTGCCGCGAGGAGCATGCGAAAGAGATCGATCGCAGGGTCTTTCCCGGAGTGCAGGGTGGACCGCTCGTACACATCATCGCGGCCAAGGCCGTGGCATTCGGCGAAGCATTGCGTGAAGACTTCAAAGAATACCAGCGCCAGGTTTTAGCGAATGCGAAAGCGTTGGCAAGTGAATTACAAGAGCAGGGACTGCGCGTTGTCTCCGGCGGCACTGACAATCACCTGATGCTCGTCGATGTCTGGCTGGACGGAAAAGGCGTCACGGGCAAAGATGCGGAGAAAGCGCTCGAAGCGGCGCTAATAACCGTCAACAAGAACACGATTCCTTTCGATCAAAACAAACCATTCGTCGCCTCAGGCCTGCGCATCGGCACGCCCGCCGTCACCACTCGCGGCATGAAAGAACCCGAGATGCGCGAGATTGGCCGGTTGATCGCGGAAGTGATTCACGCCCCAGAGTCTGAAGAGGTCAGGAATAAAGTTAAGCGTGAAGTGGCGGATTTGACTGCGAAGTTTCCGTTATACCCGAAGCGGATGAAGCCGCAGATTCCCACTGATTAACAACACGGATTATATGCTTGAAGTGTTTGGTCCGGATGGACTGATTGCGCGGGCGCATCCTGAATATGAACATCGACCGGGCCAGATTGAGATGGCGCGGGCGGTGATGCGCGCGTTTGAGGAGAAGAGGCATTTGATTGTCGAAGCGGGGACGGGCACCGGTAAGACGCTTGCCTATCTCGTTCCCGCGGTTGCTGCCGCGCTCGGTGGCAATGGTCGCGTGATCGTTTCGACCGGCACCAAGAATTTGCAGGAACAGTTGATGGAGAAAGACATCCCCTTTCTCCAGAGCATCCTTCCCAAGCCGTTTTCCGCGACCTACATGAAAGGCCGGAGCAATTATCTGTGCCTCAACCGCCTCGCGCGCGCGCAATCGGCGCCGGTGCTCGAAGGTCTCGACGAAGTCGACTACTTCGAAGAGGTTTGTCACTGGGCAAAAGAGAGTGAAGTCGGCGATCGTGCCGAACTTGCCAACCTGCCGGAATCGCTCTCCTTCTGGCGTCACATCGATGCGCGCTCCGAATCGTGCCTGGGCCAGAAATGCCCCGACTTCGACCCGTGCTTCATCACACGCATGCGCAATCGCGCGCAGGAAGCCGACATCGTCGTCGTCAATCATCACCTGTTCTTCGCGGATCTCAGTTTGCGCAACGGCAACTACGGTTCAGTACTTCCTGACTACACCGCAGTCATTCTTGACGAAGCGCATCTGGTTGAGGAGGTGGCGTCAGAATATTTTGGCGCACAGGTTTCCAACTATCAGATCGAAGACCTGGTGCGCGATCTCGGAATGCTGACGTTTGAAGACGCCGGAGTCGATCAGGAACTCACCCACAGCCTCGCTCGCATGTCGCACTTCTCCGACAACTTCTGGATGGGTTTTCGCGACGGGCGCGGCGAGGAGGGGCGCTATCCCATCATCCCCGGAACCTTTGCGCGAAGAAATTCCGACGGCGAGTTGCACGCGACACCTTTGGGCGAACTCTACATGGCGCTCGAAGGCGCGATCGCACGCACGGAGACGACGCTCGATGCGCTCAAGGATAAGCCGCCGGAAGTCGAAGCACTGATCCGGCGCCTGCGTGAGCTTCGCTTTGAGCTCGAGTTCATCGTCACCGGTACGGACAAGAAGTTTGTTTACTGGCTCGAACGACGTAATCGCGGTGTGTTCCTGCGTGCGTCGCCGATCGACGTCGCAGGACTGTTGCAGGACAAGTTGTTTGAAGAAGTGCCAACGGTAGTTCTGACTTCCGCGACACTTTCAAGCGGCGGTAACTTCGCCTTTATTCGCGATCGGTTGGGATTGGACGCAGCGGACGATCTTATTGCCGCTTCGAGTTTCGACTATCAGAGCCAGGCGATCCTCTACCTGCCCGCGAAAATGCCCGACCCGCGCGACCGCGAGTGGACACGGGCGGCGACCGAGGAAGTGATCAGAATTCTCAATGCCACGGAGGGGCGCGCGTTTGTTTTGTCGACGAGTTTGGCGGGCATGCAATCGCTCTACGACAACGTCTGGGCTGAGATTGATTATCCGTGCCTGCTCCAGGGTAGTGCTTCGAAGAGCCAGCTACTGAAACAGTTTCGCGAGACGCCGAATGCGGTGTTGTTTGCGACGTCGAGTTTCTGGCAAGGCGTTGACGTGCGTGGGGAGCAGTTGTCGTGTGTGATTATCGACAAGCTGCCGTTTGCGGTGCCGACGGATCCGATCGTCGCGGCGCGGCAAAGAGCGATCGAGGATAGTGGTGGCTCGAGTTTTTACGGGTACAGCGTGCCGCAGGCGATCATCGCACTGAAGCAGGGGCTCGGGCGTTTGATACGCAGCACGACTGACCGCGGCGTGCTGGCGATACTCGATCCGCGTTTGCGGACGAAAGTTTATGGGCGAACGTTTTTGCAGAGCCTACCGCCGTGCCGCGTCACTTCGCGGATCGACGATCTGGCGAGTATCCTGTACGCAGATTAATTATGCCGGGACAATTTGAAGTAATGATCGAGCGAAACTTCTCAAGCGCGCACCAGCTGCGTGGCTATAAAGGGAAGTGTGAGAACCTGCACGGCCACAACTACAAGATCGAGATCTACGCGCGTGGCCGCGAACTGGACAATGTCGGTTTGCTGGTTGATTTTGTGGAACTGAAAGCGGCAGCGGATGAAGTTGTCACCTACCTGGATCACCGCAACATCAACGAGCTGCCACCGTTCGATGAACTGCAACCCTCGGCGGAGAATCTCGCCAAGTATGTTTTAGAACGCGTGGCGAAACGCGTTGGTGACGATCGTGTGCAGATCTACAAAGTTCGTTGCTTCGAAACACCCACCAGCGTCGCCACCTATCAACTCGATTAGATTTTAGCCACTCAAAAGAGAACAAGTCAGGAAGAGGGGCTTGCCCCCGCTCTCGCCTTCCCAAAAGCGGGGGCAAGCCCCTCTTCCTGACTTGTTCTCCTTTGCGTAGCTTGAATCTAATTTCCAGCTAGTGAGTCTGGGAGATCGGCGACCGTGTAAGCCATGACGGCCATGGTGGCGACGCAGAGAGCGAGTTCTCGCGGATCGACTTTGTCGAGGGTGTCAGCGTGTGTGTGGTGAATGTCGAAATAGCGTGAGCCTTCGACGTCCAGACTCGCGCCGATCACGCCTTCGCGCATCAGTGGTCCAATGTCCGCGCCGCCTCCGTTTGCAGCAATGCCATCAGCCCCAATCCCCGACAGCAGCTTTGCAATCTCCTGGAGATTCGATCTCACTTGCGCTGGAGCGGTGGCAGCCAGCCCGAGACCCTCCGGTCGATAAACTCCCGAATCCGATTCGATCGCGAAAATGTGTTTCGGGATCTCTGCTCGATATGCGTCTCGATACGCGTTGCCGCCACGCAACCCGTTTTCTTCGTTAGTGTAGAGCACGACGCGGATCGTCCTTCGCGGACGGAGCCCGAGTTCCTTCAGTAAACGAGCCGCTTCCCACGCGACTATACTCCCGCCGCCATCATCATGTGCGCCCTGGCCCACATCCCACGAATCATAATGGCCGCTGATGAGGACGATCTCGTCCGGCTTCTCCGTGCCTTTTAACTCGGCGATCACGTTTGCCGACTCCGCGTCAGGCAAAAACTTTGCCTGCATCCGGAGTTTCAGCGTCGGTCGTTCGCCGCGATCGTTCAGGCGCTGCAAAAGCTCCGCCACCTCGATCGTTATGGCAGCCACCGGAATCTTCGGTTGATTCGGATCGTAGCCCATCGCGCCCGTATGCGGTGTTTGTAAACTGACAGGAGTTATTGAACGAACGAGCGCCGCGACTGCTCCGTAGCGAGCGGCGCGTGAAGCACCCTGCAGTCGATAAACGGCAGTGGCGCCGTAAGTCGTAAACGCTACGTTATAGACGACGATCTTTCCCCGCACTTGCTCGCCGAGTCGATCGAGCTCGCCGAAATTGCGCACGACCACAGCTTCCGCGGAAATACCTTCAGCCGGAGTGCCCACACTGTTTCCCAACCCCAGCATTTGCAGGTTTCTCGGCAGCGGCGTCAGCATCTCGAGACTCTCTTCACCTCGCACCCAGTGAGGCACCATCACTTTTTCCTTGCGCACGTTGTCGAGGCCATCACGTTTCATCTCTGTCACTGCCCACTCGATCGCGCGCTCAAGACCTTTTGAGCCACTCAAACGATGGCCGATGTGGTCAGTGAGATAAGCGAGTCGTTGATAAGCACGATCGCTGGTGAGTGCCGCGCCGATGATGCGTGCCGCGGCAGCCCGGTAAGCGTCGATCTTGACGGTGGGCGGCGGCAACGGAGTCGGAGTTGGTGTTGGCGACGCGAATACTTGTGCTGTTGGATTTCGTTGCGGTTGTGTTTGACTTTGTGATTCGAGAGCGGCTGTGAAGATCAGTATGAAAACGAGTACGAACAGTTTTAGAAAACGCACGTGCGCAAATTCCTCCCTGGAAGATAAAAGCAGTTCACAGCTTACACGGATTCCACAGAAAAATCTGTGTAATCTGTGGATACTTTCTTAACCGGTTTCGGTGCGCGCCGCACCATGAAGGGTTTTTCACAGAACCAGAAGAAGACCCACGCAAACACTATCGTCGCCGGAATCACCACTACAAACACATTTACTACTTGTAACAACGCCGGCATGGTCCAGCGCCACGACTGCATGATCACGAGCTCGTGAGTCAGGTAGATCGAATACGAAAAGATCCCGAGCGTTGAGAAGACCGATACCAGAGAAGGTAATCGCGCCTGGCGCAGCCAACCATCTTCCGCCAGCACCATCCGGTTAACGAGGATAAAAAAACCAAGTCCCCAGAGTGGGTGAATCGAGAACCAACTGGCATTGTGCAGCAACGTATCTTTTGGAATGGAAGGCAAATAAGATCCGATTGCAGCGGCTCCGACTATCAGCAACGTCGCCAGACGCAGATCGCGTGACCAGCCACGCAGTCGAACCAGTCCAAACATGGCCTCGACGCCGAGCGCGCCGAGGGCCCACGTGAACCAGTGTGCCGCCGCCGATTCAGGAACCGGAATGCCGAATCCGGTCTTGAGCCAGACGACGTGACTTAGCACCATCCATCCGAGCCGCGCCAGCAGACAGACAGCAATCGTTACACCCCAGCCCCAGCGCACTCGCATGAATAACAACAGGAAATAAGCCAGGTAAAGTTGTTCTTCGACGGCGAGCGTCCAGAAGACACCGTTGATCGTATAGCACGTGCTGGGATCGAGATTGTGAAGCATCAGCAAGTGCATGACGACGTCGTAGAAGAAAAAGTGCGACAGGTTGATGCCGATGGTTGATGCCGTAAGGAGCAGGAAGAGCAGGAGCGTGATGATGTAAGGCGGATACAGCCGGCGAATTCTTCGTTTCCAGAACGGGCCGAAGCGAATGTCAGGTTCAGTTCCCGCTGCTTTGGCCCTGGCCCATTGCAGGTGAATGCAAAAGCCGGAGATCACGAAGAACAGGAAAACGCCGATGTAGCCAAACGAGCTCGCGAACTGGACCAGTCGAACCGGATACTGGAGCAGGTTATCAGGAATCGACTTGCCTTGTTCGACGGCGTGATAGAAGACCACACATAGAGCAGCAGCTCCCCGAAGCGCATCGATGCCGCGCAGGCGTCTGGATTCGGGGGGAGTCATGGGGGTCATTCAGGGGTAAATTTTGAACCACAAAGGCACAAAGACACAAACAAAATTTTTGTCTTTGTGTCTTAGTGCCTTTGTGGTTGGAAATACTAAGCCGAAACTAAAGACGGTACGTCTATATTGTATTTTCTGATCTTGCTGTAAAGCCGCGGCCGGTAGATGCCCAGGAGATTTGCCGCTGCCTGTTTATTCCCCCCGGTTCGCTGGAGCGTTCTTTCTATAACAAGTCGCTCGATGTCTTCAAGCGTCATGTTGGGCGGCACATCCCAGGTGACGTTCGACGACGTGCCTTCCGGCAACGTGCCGTTGTCGAAAGGAAGATCTATCGGTTCGATCTGTTTATCTTTCGCAAGCAGCACCGCGCGCTCGATCACGTTTTGCAACTCGCGCACGTTACCCGGCCAGGAGTGGCCAAACAGTCGCTGGTAAGCCGCCTGCGAAACGCCGGTGATCGGCCGTTCATACTTCTGCGCATACATGTGCAGGAAGTGCTCGGTCAAAAGCTGAATGTCTTCACTCCGCTCCCGCAGCGGTGGCACGTGAATCGTGATCGTCGAGATGCGATAAAAAAGATCGTCGCGCAACAGCCCGTCGCGGATCGCGTCTGCCGGCGGACGGTTAGTCGAGCACACCAGCCGGAAGTCAACGGCATAAGTCTTTTCCGATCCGATCTTGCGATAACTTCTCTCCTGCAACACACGCAACAGTTTTGGTTGCAACTCGATCGGCATCTCCGCGATTTCGTCGAGCATCAACGAACCGCCCGCCGCGTGTTGGACCAGACCTTCCTTGTCGGCGTGTGCGCCGGTGAATGCGCCTTTCGTGTGACCGAACAACTCCGACTCGATCAGTTCTTTCGGAAGCGCGGCGCAGTTTACTTTAATGAACGGCTTCTTCGAGCGTAGTGACTGATAGTGAATGGCGTTGGCAATCAACTCTTTGCCGGTGCCGGACTCGCCGACGATCAACACGTTCGCGTCTGACTTCGCCACGGATTCGATCGTCTCGTAGATCATCTGCATCGGTTTTGAAGAGCCGATGATGTTGAAGTATTCAGCGCGTGTAGAAAGCTGCCGTCTCATGTTCGCGGTTTCCGCAACCAGCTCGCGACGTTCGAGCGCTTTCTCAACCAGCGGTTGCAGCTCTTCGAAGTCAAATGGCTTTTCGACGAAATAGAACGCGCCCGCCTTCGTCGCTTCGACGGCTTTCTGTACTGACCCGTAGCCGGTGACGACGATCACTTCCGTCGTCGGTCGCGCGTCTTTCATGTGACGCAAAACTTCCAAACCGTCCATGTCGGGCAGTTGCAAGTCGCAGATCGCGAGATGATGTCCGCCCTGGTCAAACAACTCAATGGCGGCCGCGCCAGTCGCGGCAGTGTCGACAGAGTATCCTTCCTCGACGAAATTTTGCCGTAGAGAATCGGCCATCGTTGGTTCGTCGTCGACCACCAGAATCCGCACTTCTTTGTTCTCCACCTTTTTCTCCTCTCTCGAAATCGCTACGCCATGGGACATGTCGATTACTCCCCCCGTTCAGTTATGAGTTCAACTTTCATTAAGCGGAAGCACAATTGCAAACTTCCTGTCTATAAACTTTGCTGACCCGCCGTGGGCCTCGATGATCCTGGCAGCCAGGGCGAGCTTGATCTCGTCGCTGCCGGCGAATGAACGAAACGGATCGTGGTCCAAATGTCGCAGCCCGGACCACTCGACCAAAACTCGCTCGGAATCCGCCGGCATGGCCGTCACCGTAATCTCACCCGCGCCGTCATCGTTTTGCCGGTGCTTTATCGCCCCGGCACATAGCCACTTGAAGGCGTCAGCCAGCTTGAAATGGTCAAAAGTCCCCTGAATCGAGTCGGAACCCGTTTCCATGACTATCCGGGCGCCTGAATCACTGAAACCAGCGCAGGCGCCGCGCAATACCTTGTCTACTTCAACTCCCGCCTGCTTCTTCAGTTCCAACGGCTGGCCGTAGCGCACAATACTCGACAGGTCATCGGCGGCTCGATCGAGCCCGTTGATTAATTTCCCGATAGTTTCCTGCTCGTCACTGGGCCGCTCACCCTTCTCAATACGACGTCGCAGAAACGTGGCATAGAGTTTGAGACCATTTAGCTGGTTCTTGAGGTCGTGAACTATTTGCATTGAAGCTCGCCCGAGGTCCTGGAGTCGCTCAGTTTCGTCTGGCCTCGGCATAACAGTCTTCATCTGGGTGCAAATCTCTCTTTTGTTCTTAAAAGGGGCCGCAGGGGGAGGGGAACCTTCACTGCCAGTCGAGTGTATGAATTAAACGCTGGCTCAGGATCCGTTTGTGTTGCGTTTCAATGCGGCATGGTAACAAAAAAGCCGCGCGTATTCTAGTGATACAGTAAAATCAATAACTTGCGGGCACCAGGGCGGGTGAAATTTGAGTGTAGGATCGGGTTTGAAGATGAAGAAGCAGGCAAAGACACCCACGGTCTTGCTGGTCGAAGATACTGAAGACAACCGCTTCATGATGCGGCGCCTACTGGAGATGACCGGATACCGGGTTATCGAAGCGATGAACGGCGAAGAGGCGGTGAAGCTTGCCCAGGCTGAGTCGCCGCACCTCATCCTGATGGATCTCAGTCTTCCGATCATCGACGGG
Organism: Pyrinomonadaceae bacterium; assembly: GCA_036379695.1. Classification (GTDB taxonomy): domain Bacteria; phylum Acidobacteriota; class Blastocatellia; order Pyrinomonadales; family Pyrinomonadaceae; genus PSRF01. Next base: position 20,888 of record DASVGE010000054.1, read on the forward strand.
CTCGCGGCGACGCGTTTGATTCGCAAGCTTCCCGATTTCCAATCGACGCCCATCATCGCGGTTTCAGCGCACGATACGTCTGACTTTCAGTCTGAGGCGATTGCGGCGGGATGCAATAGTTACGTTACCAAGCCGATCGATTTCAATGAACTGGAAGAGTTGATTGGGCAACTACTGCAGAAAACGATCTAGCCACAAAAAGGCACAAAAGGCGCAAAAGAAGAGATAGTAAGAGTCTGAATCTGTCTTCTTCTTTTGCGCCTTTTGTGCCTTTTTGTGGCTAGATCGTTTTGTGCTTTTTGGTGGCCGGGTCTACAATTCTTTTACTATGGCTGTTCCGGATAAGCGGATCGAGGGAAACGAATCGAGTCGGACCATCATTATTGTCGTGGCTGTTGTGGCGGCGGTTTTGATTGCAGGCGTTTTTTATGTCTTGATGCAATTAAGCAGTCGTGGTCCATCAGTCGACACCGGATTACAGGGCGCTATTCGCGCGGGCTCACCGCAGTTTGAAGAGTACAAGTCGAAAATCTTTCGCGATGAGCCGGAGGCTACGGAAGCGAAGCGCGCACTCGGCGATATCGTCATGACTTTACAGACGACGATCCGCAATCTCACCGGGAAGACTCTTACGGGGCTTGAAATACACGCGGCAGTGGTTGACTACGAGGGCAAGCCGGTCAAAGAGAGAACGGTCGTGGTGATCCCCACACGCCAGCCCGAACTTGCGCCAAACAAGACGATGCCAGTCGCGGTGACGCTCGACGGCATGAAAGACACCGACGCCCGCGCGAATATCAAGATGGAAATAACAGGGTTTAGGTTTAAAGAATAGGTCTTATAGGACCTATATGACCTATTAATCCAGGAATAATTCTTCCAGCGACTGCTTCACCGGCTGAATAGAAACAATCTTCCCGCCAGCTTGCCGCAGCGCTGCAATCACTTTCTCGATCTCATCTTCAGAAGCTATCTCGATCCGCAGCCCGCGTGGCGTAGGCGCGATCTCGGCGTCGGGAAGGTGTTTGCGCAACGCGTTTGCATCAGTCCCGGTGGCCATTACCTCCATCCGGTTCGGACCTTCCGTTTTCCTTCGCAACTCATCCAGGTAACCGACCTGAGATAACCGGCCCTTCTTGAGTATCGCAACCTGATCGCACAGCACTTCGATATCAGAAAGAATGTGCGAACACATGAAGACCGTCTTGCCTTCATCGCGCAATGCGGCAATCAGGTCGCGCACTTCACGACGTCCGACCGGATCGAGCCCGCTCATCGGTTCGTCGAGAAAGACGATCTCCGGATCGTTAACCAGCGACTGGGCCAGACCAACTCTTTGCAACATACCCTTTGAAAACTTCCGCAACTGCGTGTCCCAGCGCTTCTCATCAAGCTTAACGCGCGCCAGCAGATCCGCGGCGCGCTTCTTTCGCACCGTTGCGGGAAACCCGAAGATCTGCGCGCAGTAGTCGAGAAACTCACGCGCCGTCAGGTAGTCGTAAAAGTATGGGTTCTCAGGCAGGTAACCGATGCGCTGGTGCATCCTCACGTCCTGAATATCGTGGCCGAGAATGCGCGCGTTGCCGGTTGTCGGAAAGATCAAACGCATCAGCAGCTTGAGCGTGGTCGTCTTGCCGGCGCCATTTGCACCGAGGAAGCCGAAGATTTGTCCACCGTCGATCGACAGCGACAAACCATCGAGCGCACGCACCTTGCGCTTGCGCAGGAAACCCACTTCGTAGTCTTTGGTCAGATTTGTGATTTCGATGATAGACATAATTATCTATACGGCACTTGCGACTTCTGCGCATCCAGATCAGCTTCACATTCGCCTGCTTTCAAAACATAAGGCGTGTGCGAGGGATCCAACGGCGCTCCTGACTGGTCCACCGGTATGCGTAGCGCGCGTAGAACCGGTTCTATCTCGCGCCAGGAATCGGGGCACTTGCCGGTACGTGTCTTGAAAGCTGCAAACAACTTTCGCAGACCGTCGCGCTGGTCGAATGAATTCAGTTGCATCAGGCGCTTGCGCGCCATGTCTTTCACTCGTTCTTCACCCGCTTGTTCGTACATTCGTGTATAGATCTCGCGTGCAGTCTCGCGGCTCCCACCCTCGAGCAACATCTTTGCTTTCATCGCCTCCAGCCAGGCAGGTGCGCCGGGAATTTGCCCGCCGCGAGCATACATCTCGCTCGCCAATTGATAGTTGCGCTGTTGCCAGTGGATATATCCGAGATGGTGATAGAGCTTCCACGCGTTGGGATTGGCGTCTATGCCTTTTTCCGCAATGCGAATGGCTTGTTGCACGTCGACTGCGGGCAACACGATCGCGGCATATTCGTAAGGCTCCATAAACTCCGGATCCAATGTCGTAGCTGTATCCAACAACGGCGCGAGTAACTTCAGGTTGAGTTTTCCGAGACTATCGATGGGAACGTCTTCGGGAGTGTTGAGGATCTTCTTGCCTACGTACTGAAGCGATCGCATCCAGTACCAGTCAGCCACCAGACCATTAAAGCCCAGGCTAATCCGGCGCGCAGTCTTGCCATTGAGATAAAGACTCTCGTCAATCGCATTCGGATCAGCGGGCGGTCGCAGCGTATCGGTCCAGCGAAGTAGCAGCACCGCACACACCATCCCAAGCACGACCACCAACCCAAGGCTGACAGTCTTCGTCCGATCGTTTTTCGATCCGTTTGAATCAGTGTTCATCTTTACTTGAAATTTCGCCGGCTGAAGATGAGTGTGGCTGCCGCGAGAATGACGGCGATATAGACGAACGCGTACAACGCAGCCGCTAAAACAAATCCCGCTGAGGGCGCGCGACCATGAGATGCGGGAGTAATAAAACTGTAGTTAGCGAGATTCGGTAACAGATAGTACAGACCAGTAAACAACCACCGGGCGCCGGTGCTTCCCAGAGAGACGGCTAGACTCTTCAGGTCGGCACTGAAGTGACCGATAATGAAGAGCATAAACGTCAACAGAGCGGAGAGCGCCGGTGATGAGAACGACGAGAAGAGCAGCGCCACCGCGGTCAAAAGCATTAGCTCGATGTAGATCAGTAACACCGCAGGCCAGATCGTCGGAATCAGCGGGTCCCAACCGCGGTTCACATAAAGCAACGCGAGCGAAACGCCCACGCCCATCACCACGACATTAACCAGCAGCGTGAGACACAGGCCAAGGTATTTCCCGACGAGGAACTCACCGCGCCCGACCGGCTTCGAGAAGACCGCGTAAATTGTTCTTCGTTCGATCTCTTTGTAAACGAGGCCGACGCCGACGAAGATGGCGATGAACACGCCAAACAGCAACATCGCGCTCAGCCCGAGATCCACGATGATTTTGCGTTCCTGCCCGCCGGACAGTTCGCCGATGAAGACGGCAGCAGCGGTGAGCAGCAGAACAAACAGGACAAGGTTGTAAAGCACGCGATCGCGGACAGCTTCACGAAAAGCGTTCCGTGCAATCGCAGTAATTCTCCGGAACGGACCTTGTCTGGCTTCTTTGCGACTAATTGATTGTGAGATTGCGGCAGTTGTTTCCACTAAATTCGCTCCCACGATTTATTAAACCGTTCAGAATGGGTTGTTGTCGAGACTTAGTTTTCGCAGCTGTTTGGATCGAACTCAACGCACGTATTGCCGGTTGTCACTGATTAGCGGCAACCGGCAAACGCCGGGGGGACAAAGAGAGCGTGTTAAAGCGGAGGCCACACGGCTGAGTCTATTGCAGCTGCACGATTTGCTGCTGCGGTATCGGTTACCTTTCCACGTACTATTCCATCATCCGCAATTACGAAGCTGCGCGTTCCCGTTCTGGTGCCTACTGCCGTGGATGCAGGGACGGCGGTGGCGAAGAAAGTTGGTGGCGGGCCCGGAGCTAAATTGCCTGCCGGACAGCTGAATGTATACCCACTCTTAGTTCCGGTACCAAGCACCGTATCAACGAGCCTTTCAGTGTCCAGATTGGCCAGGGTTCCGTAATTGCCGGCGCCGCCGGTATTCAGATACGTGACCTGGGCACTGTGGATGGTGCGCATGGCTGAGAGCGCCGAACCCTCATTGGCCGCCCTTCGCGAAGCGAGCAGGCTGGGAACCGCAATCGCCGCAATGATGCCGATGATTGCCACGACTACCAGAAGTTCTATTAGGGAGAAACCGTTTTGGGGGTTGTTAGATCTCATTTCGAAACTCCGATTGCTCAAGAGGAGCGTGGGGTCGAGTAAAAACGGGGTCGGAGCTTGCGACTCCGGCCCCATTTGGTTGAGCTGCGTTGCCGCAGAAATTAATTGCCGAGAGGTAGAAACGGAGCCGCGATCGAGGCAGCGTGAGTTGCTGGAGGAGTATCGCTGACGGCGCCACGAAGAACACCATCTTCCGTGATTGCGAACGCGCGATTACCAGTTCGGGTCACAGCCGCCACGTTAGACGGATGGCCGGTGCAGTGGAAGATAACCGGGGTCACAGCGTTGTTCGGGGTGCAAGCGAAGGTGTAACCGCTCTTGGAACCAGTACCCAATACTGAGTCGATCTGGTCGTTGGCTCGTAAGGCTGCGAGGTCGCCAAAGCCGCCGTTACCAATGGTGGATTGATATACCGCTTCTGAACTGTGCAGTGTGCGCATTGAGGATTGAGCCGAACCTTCGTTAGCGGCTCGCTTGGAGGCGAGGAGGTTGGGGATCGCGATCGCCGCGATAATACCGATAATCGCAACGACGATGAGAAGTTCGATTAACGAAAAGCCTTCTTGGCGTTTGGTAGTCATGCTTGTTAGGTGCTCCTTAAAAAATTAGGGGTTTTCAAAGTCTCGCGCCACCGGCTTTCGTTCCCTTTGTGAGCCGCGCAGAGCGCGAAGTGTCGGTGGTGCTAGTACAACCGGTATGCCATGAGGCTTTTGGGCCGAAAACGCAAAATTTCGATCTTTTTTGATCAAAATTTTGGCGGGTAGGCGGGTAGGACCAGGGTGGCCTGACAATTTCTGGCAGCGGGGGAATGACGCTTTGCGTCAGTGCCACCGAGGAGGACAAGAAGTTGCCACAAAAACGCACAAAGGCACAAAACGAATAGAGGAGTTGATCCCTCGCATTCACCAATATTTTGTGCCTTTTTGTGGCTAGTTACTGTCGCCTGCACCCGCCGCGAATTCGCCCGTGTCTTCGGCGCGGCGGCGGGGACCCTGGTCAGTGGCGCGGCGGCGCGGCGTGGACTCTGGACCACGGCGTTCGTCCCGCATTTGGGCGGTTAGGCCACGTGCGCCGTGTTTGTCGAGGAGATGGCGCAGTGAGCGCACCGAGAGACGCAGGAGCTCGGCAGCATTTGTCTGATTGCCTGCCGTGCGACGCAGCGCTTCGAGGACGTACGACTTTTCGAGTTGGTCCAGGTGCGCGGTGAGATTGATGCCTTCCTCGGGAAACTCCATGGCTTCCGCGACTCGATAGGGATTGTAGTTGGAGATCTTCTCCGGCAGCCGTTCCGGTTCGATTGAGTTGGTGCGTTCGAGCGCCACTGCTCTCTCGATCGTGTGTTCCAGCTCGCGAACATTACCAGGCCACGAGTATCGCTCGAAAAGACGCATTGCGTGCTCGCTGATCGTCATCGATCGGCCTGTGGGCGCGCAGAACTTCTGCACGAAGTGATTGGCGAGTTCGGAGATGTCCTCGGCACGCTCGCGCAGGGGCGGCAGTTCGATAGGTATCACGGAGATGCGGTAGTAGAGATCCTCGCGAAATGTACCGGCTGACACCATACTCGCCAGATCTCGATTCGTGGCTGCTATCACCCTCGTATCGACGATCGTTTCGTCCGTAGCGCCGACCGGCCTGACTTTGCGTTCCTGCAACACACGGAGGAGTTTTACCTGCATTGCCGGCGACATCTCGCCGATCTCGTCGAGAAAAATAGTGCCGCTGTTTGCGGCCTCGAAGAGTCCTTTTCGATTAGCGTTCGCGCCGGTGAAGGAGCCCTTCACGTATCCAAACAACTCCGATTCGAGCAGTGTTTCCGTAAACGCGCCGCAGTTTACGGAGACGAAAGGCTTCTCAGCGCGCGGGCTGAGATCGTGTATGGCGCGGGCCACCAGCTCTTTTCCGGTGCCCGATTCGCCAGTGACCAGAACCGTCGATGGAACCTGTGAGACAGTTTCAATCATCTGGAAAAGGTCCTGCATGCGCTTACTGCGGCCGATGATATTGCCGAGCTTGCCACGCGTGCGTTGTCCCTGGATCAGCGTCTTGTTCTCTTCGAGTAGGGCTTCCTTTTCTTTTACGAGAGAGATCTTTTCCAGCGCGCGAGTGACTGTTTCCTTTAACAGGTCGTTGTCGAAAGGCTTTTGCACGAAGTCGTAAGCGCCGAGCAAAAACGCTTCGCGAGCGGTATCGACATTCGCGAATGCCGTCATCATGATCATTTCCACTTCCGGCAGGAACCCTTTTGCAGCGCGCAGCAGATCGACGCCACTCATGTCGGGCATTCTGATATCCGAGATGATCAGATCGGGCGCTTGTTGTTGAAGTTGTGCCAGTGCGTCATGGCCATTTGCCGCGACCCGCACCACGTGTCCTTCGCGCTGGAATAAGTGCGTCAGGAACTGCCGCATTCCGAGTTCGTCGTCAACAATCAGCAGGTTAGCCATAGTTATTTCGACTGATCGTCGGCGCCGTTTCCGTTCTTCGCCGCCAACGGTAGTTCAACGGTTATTGTTGTGCCCTGTCCCACGAGACTGCGGACGTTAATTGTACCACCATGGTCGCGAATGATTTGATAAACAATTGACAGCCCGAGGCCCGTTCCGCCCGTGGTCGATGAGAAAGGCTCGAAGAGGTGGTCGACCTGCTCGGGCGACATGCCGCGGCCCGTGTCGGCAAAAGCGATGCGCAGCCTGTTGTCAGAATTCTTTGCTAATGTCGCACGCAGGGTGCCGCCCTGTGGCATTGCCTGAAGCGCGTTGCGCGCGAGGTTCCAGAAGACTTGTTTTAACTGCCCTTCATCAGCCTCGGCGAAGATCGGCTCAGACGGTAATTCCTCGACGATGCTCTGGTTCACGCCGATTTCCGGACTGTGCCGCATCAGTGCGAATGTTTGGTGGAGCAGGTTGCCGACGTTGACGCGCGCCGGCGTCAGCGAACGTGGGCGGGCGTAATTAAGAAAGTCGGTAATGATCTGGTTCAGCCGGTCAGACTCGCGCAGGATGATCTCCATCAACTCGGTTTGTGATGGATCGCTGTTCATCTCCGAACGAAGCATCTGGATCGAACCACGCATCGCAGCCAGCGGGTTACGAATCTCGTGCGCGATGGAAGCTGCCATGCGGCCGATCGCCGCGAGACGGTCCTGCCGCCGCGAAGTTTCTTCGAGACTGCGCACCTGCGTCAGATCCTGAAACGTGATCACCATGCCCGTAGTCTCGCCGGCCTCAGTCGACAGCGGCGAGATGCTGTAACCGAGACGAAGTCGCATGCCTTCTGAAGTCAAACAGTTCGTTTCAAATCGCGGACTCCGCTCACCGTTTTCCAAAGCGCGCAGCGTCTCTGTGATGTGCTCTTTCAACTCGCTGAAAAGCATCGACGCATCCTTGCCGCGGATCGTCTCTTCCTGGTAGCCGGTGATCTCTTCCGCCGCGACGTTGAACGTGAAGATGCGTCCGTCCAGATCGGTGGTTACCAGGCCGGAGCGAATTGACGCCACGATACGTTCGTGCAGTGCGCGCAGGTTGGCCAGCGACTGTGTTGCCGCGGCCAGGCGCACGTCGGAACGTGATTGCCGTTCGGCAAGTCGTGCGGAGAGCAGACCGACAACGAAGAACGCAACGTCAAACAGTCCTACCCACTGGATGGTTTGTGATAGTGAGCCACCGATAAGTCTCGTCGGATCTGTTTCTCCAACGATGCCTGTGATCTGGAGCGAGCAGGCGGTGAAGGCGGCGGCGCAACCTACAGACGTGACGACCGCTTCGCGTGGACCCAGAAACAGGCTCGAGACCGCGATGATAACGATGTAGAGCGCGATGTAAGGCGACTGGATGACGTTGGAGTTCCAGACCAGCCACGTGACCAGGAGCACGTCGACCGCGAGCTGAAACCGCGCTTGCGGGAGGATGTTTTTGGAAAGCCGGAAAATGAGAGCGTAGACAATTGTGAGGCAAGCGACGATCGTCAGCAGACCGAGGCTGTTGTTGATCGACTGTGACGCTTCGCCGGTGCTGGTCCAAAGCGTTCCGATCACGCTCAGGAGGAGAGCTGTAACCAATCTTCCCGCAATTAGCCAGCCAAGCTTTGACCCTGCGCTTCGGCCCCACTCGCTTTCCATCGGGGCGGAAGCGTAGCACAGATCTCCCTGTAATCCGTGGCTAATTTACTCGTATCGTAAAGCCTCTAATGGGTCGATCCGCATCGCGCGTCGCGCCGGGAGATAACACGCGAGCAGCGAAACGACGATCAGCAACAACGAGATCGTCGCAAACGTTGTCACGTCAACAGCCGCAACGCCAAACAACAACCCGGACAGCAGACGCGTCAGCGCGAATGCTGCTGCGAGTCCCATGACCACGCCTGCGAGCGTCATCAAGAGTCCCTGTTTCAAAACCAACAGCAACACCTGTCGCGGTTGTGCGCCAACTGCGAGTCGCAGTCCGAGCTCGCGCGTTCGCAATGCGACTGAGTAGTTCATCACGCCGAATATTCCGACTGCTGAGAGCAGTGTCGCCAACCCCGCGAACAGTCCGAGCAGCAACGTGTTGAAGCGCGAACGGCTCACCCACTCCGACATGACCTGGTTCA
>DASVGE010000055.1:0-11373 GCA_036379695.1 Pyrinomonadaceae bacterium
GAACATGATGATCGCAGCAATCAAGCTGCCAAGGATGAGCCGGCCCCAGTTGATCGTTGCCATGGTTAAGCCTCCTCAACTGTGTTGGTGGAACGGCGAATTATCTGCCGGATTGCGGATGGAGGCAATGTGCGACGGGCCTTACCAAGCCTCGAACGTAATCCGTGCTTTTTTATCCGTGAAAATCTGTGGCTCGAATGTCACCTGTACCACGACGCGATCGAATAGCGCTCGCCGTGTGTCACCGGGGTGACTTCGTGAGTTGTTTCCGAGCGAAAGGCCACGAGGGTGCCGGGTTCTGCGCGCATGTGATAACGGTTGCGAAGATCGGAAAAGACAAGCGCCCCACCACCATATGTATCCGGCTCAGGCGTCTCTGATTCGCGACTCAGAAAGATCACGGTTGAAATCAGTCGCAGCTCTGTGTCCAAGCGCAGCAGCCCGGTGTTTCCATCCTGATGTGCAACGAAGAAATCTCCCTCGCGATAACGCAGGAACTGCGGATCCTCACATTCGTTCAGGGTGACGGCGAAATGCTTCTCGACTGCATCCTTACATTCCCACAACCGTCGCATCACCAGATCTACAGTTTCATCTGAAGGCTTGAGGCGAAGAGTCCTGCGCGTGTTTGCGTCGATCGATCCTGAAGCAGTGCGCCCGTAGACAGTCGCTGCACTGCCCTCAAGAGACTTCAGTTCGGCGACTATTGCGTCGCAGGTGGGTGGGTCGAAAAACTGTTCGATAATAAAGAGTGCCGGCCAATTTGCCATCTGTTAATAAGTTTGCGGGATATTACGTCTTGTCGGAACATATGACAAACAACTGTGTCTAATCGAGCATGATTACTGATTGCTTCGGCGGCGGCGTTTCCCAGTATCTTTATGGGTTAGAAGAAGTCGAATTTTTGCGCGACGTCGCAGTACTCATGACCGTCGTCATTCCCACAGCTATAGGTTACGCACTATGGAGGATTTTCGTGACCAATAGATCAGGCCCGGTAAAAACCAGCATCCTGGGCCTTGATGAGTCAGCGAGTTTTATAGAAGTGTACGATCACGGAATCTCATGGCGAACACTATTTTTGTATGGACTGACTGGCTTTGTGTTCGCCTTCGAAGCCTTTCGATATGTGGTGGGCCTGCTGTGAGTATGAGTTCGCACTAATTGTTCATGACGCCCTGGCCGCCGGGCCAAAACGTTCAGCCGAGCGCGCGCGAGCCTTTGCGGCTTCAACTTCACGATCGCGAGGTGGAGCGGTGGTTATGAGTGAGTCGAGTAGCTCGGTGGCGGCGCGGGCCACCTGATCTACAGCCCGGTTAAAGACCTCTTCGTTGGCTTTCGACGGTTTGGTGAAGCCGCTCAGTTTACGAACGAATTGCAGCGACGACGCGCGAATCTCTTCCTCAGTTGCCGGCGGTTTGAAGTTATGAAGCACTTTAATATTTCTACACATGACGTTTTGTTGCCACCTCAATTACAAAAGTTGCGCACGTTAATCTTTTTGATCTTTACCTCTCTTGTTCAAGGCTTCTTCCAAACCTTGCAGGGCAAGGACGATGACCGTAAGCACGGTAGCAATCACCGCCAGCCCGAGAGCGCCAAGACCGCACGCCACGCCGATCGCGGCAGTCATCCAGAGACCCGCTGCAGTTGTCAGACCCTGAATCTCGCGCTCTTGAGTCAACTTCAATATGGTGCCCGCGCCGATAAAACCGATTCCCGTAACGATGCCCTGAATCACCCTCGATAGGCCATCCATATCCATGCCGCCGCCGATGCATGCCAACACCACCACGGCAGTGCCGAGACTGACGAGCATGTGCGTTCGCAATCCGGCGGGTTTCCCAACCTTCTCACGCTGCACGCCCACGACCCCACCGAGGATCACCGCGGCTATAGTTCGGAGCAGTACAATCGCGAGATGCCCGCGATCGGCCATTCCGGTAGTCAATTCATGCCACAAAATTTCCATGTTTCAGCTTTCTAATAACCAAAGAACCCAGGATCCATCAGGAACCAGTTGATTAACCCAGCGACAATCCCAATCGCAAACACAGTGAACACGATCACTTTTTCCTTCGTCGTGTTTGGCTTGCCGCCCATTGTCGGAAAAAGCAACAGGAAGAAGCCGCCGACTACTCCGAGTGGGGCAAACGCCGCCATCTTCAATGAATAAACGCCTTCCTCCCAAAGCCGGTGCCAGCCGTAATAGATCATCGCCCCGCAAACACCTATCAGCAGGATGGCAAAGAGGCGTGCTTTGATATGCATATAATGCTCCACAAACCGTCCACAGATTACACAGATTTATTCATTATCTGTGGATGGATTGTCTTCTTCGGTTTCGTTGGGATCGGGAAGTGGCTGTCCTTTAGGAACGACCCAGAGACTCATTCGATTTGCGTCGAATTCCAGCGGCGGCGCAAACACAACTATGAATCGCTCGGCGGCGATCTTGTGAGTATTAGTGAGCTCAAGTCGCCACTTCTCCACCAGCCTCGCCAGATCCAGCGGTTCAGGTCCTTCGTTCGGTTCTCCTGCTTCAGGTTCGAACTCCGGACTCATTGCTTCCGGATCAGGCTGTTCGAGACGAACGACAAGAAAAACTCGCACCGTTTTTTCGAGGCGGAGTATCTCAGCCAAACGTGTGAAGATGGCTTTTTGATTGCGCTCGTAACTTAGATCGTCAGGGTAGAAGTCTCTGACTTTGACTGTCTTCTCCAGCGGCAATTCACTCCCGGCATCGGGCACCGGGGGCTTACCGTCAGGCGAGAGCCACAGTTGTAACCTGGTCTCTTTCTGGTGACCACCAAAGATCATCTTGAAACGATTTGCTTCCAGCTTGAGCTCTTTGAAGTAATCAATCTGGCTCTGCGCGATTCGTCGCCATGCGCCCGGAGCAGAGTCTTCGCCGCTGTAAACGACGATGTAACCGGTAGCGTTCTTCTGCTGGTGAAGGATGTCGGCAAAGGAAGCGTGAGTGGTTTCGGATATGCCTGGACCCATTTCGGATAAGTAGTACAGACCCAAATCGTCGCTTGCAGCGTGATCGGCGAAGAGGCCTTGAAAACTTTCGAGATGTGTTTCGTGCTTTTGAGGTTCAGGTGAGGCGGCGCCTTTTGGAACTACCCACAATTCGATTACGGGTTGGGTGAGATCCGTATTTCGCCCGCCGTAAATAGTCTTCACTCGACCTGGTTTGAATCCACGCGCGTTAACGAGATAGTCTTTAATGAGCTCCAGAAAATACCTTCCGGTACCATATCCTTCACCGTCAGGTCCATACACAAGGATATTTGCCTGTGAACCCGGCGTGTTCTGGACCTGTATCGCGAAATTATCCAGCCTGGCGCCGAGATCGCAGTGACCAACTTTCCCAAACTGGTCGAACCTGGTTGCGACGGGCTTCCGCGCCTGCGCAGACACGACGCCGCAAAGAAGGAAAATTCCCAGGACTGCTGCTACAGTTCGCATAGTTGACGGGAATTTTAGCCGCAAAAGCCACAAAAAACATATAAAAATCAACCAGGGCAGGCTCTTAAATTTTTTCTGTAACTTTTGCTGAACCCAGGTGTTTTAGGAGACGTAGCGCAGCTTATGGCGAGCGAAGATGAAGAGTTCACCATGCTGTTTCAGGATTTCTACCCTAGCCTATGCCGCTTTCTGGAGTGTTTATTGGGAGGCCGCGCCCCGCTGGCGCAGGATCTGGCACAGGAAAGTTTCCTGCAACTACATCGAACGGCGTGGGGAACTATGCCGGTCGATGAGGCACGGTTCTGGCTCTACCGGGTCGCGCGCAACATGGCGATCAACGAGTTTCGCAAGTCAAACACACGCTACCGGCTGTTCGATCGAGTGGTTGAAGTCATGAGGCCGCGCGCACGCAACCCGGAGCAGGAATACGAGGCGCAAGAACGAAACGCAATGGTGCTGGAGATGCTGCAAACGTTACCGGAAGACCAACGCGCCGCCTTGCTGCTGCGAGAACAGGAACAGTTGAGTTATCGCGAAATCGGGCAGGTGCTGAATATCTCCGAGAGCAAAGTAAAGGTCGACATCTTTCGCGCACGCGCAACGCTGCGGGAACGTTGGAACAGGGTTTCGGGGTTATCAAGAGTCGCGGGAGTCTAACCACAAAGACACTTTTGTGCCCTCGTGGTTAAGAAAGTTAATGAAGCATTATGAGTTGTAGTTTCACTGAAAAAGTCTCATCGCTAATCGACGGCGAACTCTCCGCAACAGAAACACGCGAAGTTGAGCGTCACTTGTTGAGCTGTAGCGAGTGTCAACAAATGCGGGCCGACTTTCTTAACCTGCGCAGCCAGATCACGAGTTTCGAGACGTTGCTGCAACCTGAAGTACAGAACCGGGCGCTGAAAAGGATTTTGGCAACTACGGAACGGCGCGTTCCAGCTCGCGGGCTGCGCTGGAGTTTCGGGACGCAGGCAGTCGCTTTTGCATCGCTGCTCATCGTCGCCGCGATTATCGGTGCGCTGGTCTATTTCAATTCCAACACGCGAGAACAACACGTCGCGGTGGGCCAGGATCCATCGCCGGCGCCCGCGGCGTCAGTTGAACCAACGACCGAGAAGCAACCGGAAGCAAAGCCATCACCTGAGGCAGCTAAGGAAAACGAACAACAACCCGCGCCGAACAAAACTGAAGAAAACACTCCGCGCCGCGCGCCTTCAGCGCCAGTGAGGCGACGTGAACCGAAACCGGGTGAGCAGTTTGCCGCGATTCCGGAGATGCCCGGTCCAATTCGTCCCGGCGATGCCCTGACGATGACGGCGACGCACTTCGAAAAATCCGAAACGTTATTGCGCGCGTTTAGAAACGCTCGTTTGGACGAACCCGGAGGCGTGGCGGAAATTAGTTACGAGCGCAAGCGCGCACAACAACTCGTCGTACAAAACATGATGCTGCGGCGCGAGGCTGATGCCGCCGGCGACGTTCAGATCTCGTCGTTGCTCGAGAGCCTGGAACCGATACTGATCGATATCTCAAATCTTCCGGCCCGGCCGAATAAAGACTCAGTGCGCGCCATTCGCGAACGGGTCGAACGCAAAAACATCGTCGCGCTATTGCAGGTCAATTCCACTGCACTCGCGCGCGCACTTGATTAGGAGACACAAGAAATCCATCCACAGATTTCACCGATTGTTTTCTGCGTAATCTGTGGATGGCCTTTCACCTCAGAGGCACAGGGAACAGGGAGTTGCCATGTGCGTTTTTGATCACCGCTCGATCTCTGCGCTCGCTCTCGGGTTCTCTGTGCCTGTGCGGTGAACGGAACTGGTAAAAGCAATTTTCATCAATGAAGGATAAACGACAATCATGAAGCACTTAGTTAGTTATCGCCCCCAAATCAGATCCGGTCTCGCACTGCTGGCTGTCGCCGCGGTCGTAATCGTCTTCGCGATCCAACGCACCAGCGGCCACGCTCAGGACATCTCCAAGCTCGACCGCTTTGTGCAAGGCAAAGGCAACACCGCGTCGATGCAACTCTTCCGCGAAGGCCGCGACTTTATCGAAGCGCAGAACTGGCAAAAAGCAGCCGAGAAATTCAACGACTTCATAACTGGTTATCCCAAAGACAAAGATCTCGACGCCGCGCTTTACTGGTATGGCTACTCGCTTCAGAAGCAGGACCGAAAAGAAGAAGCCGCCGTCCCCCTCGTCAGACTGCTCAATCGATTTCCGAATTCCAACTGGCGCAACGATGCGCAGGCGCTGCTCGTCGTGCTCGGTCGCAAGGCCGACGTCGAACAAGCATTGGACCGCGACAACTGCGAGATCAAGATCCTCGCGTTGCAGAGCCTGTTTCAGGCAGACAAAGAACGCGCGATCGGGATCGTTAGTGATGCGCTTCGCGCCGCTCCGACGCAATGCCAGGGGTTCCAAGCCGCGGCAGTGTCGATGCTCGGTTCACACGCCGGCCCGCGCGGGGTTCCTATCCTGCTCGACATCGCCCGGAGCAATGCCGATCCGAAACTCCGTCTTACGGCTATCAAGCGCCTGGGTGAACAACATAACGACCAGGTCGCCGCCGAACTGATCAAACTCTACGACGCCGATCGGACCAAGGAGATCCGCACGCAGGTACTCCGCGGGCTGGTTGAAAGCCGCACACCAAACGGCACCGCGAAAGTGTTGGAGATTGCTCGCGCCGGGGACGACCTGGCGATGAGGCAAACGGCGATTCGTTACATCGCCGACCTGAAAGATACCGCTTCACTCGACGAGTTGATCCGGCTATACGACGCCGATAAAACAAAAGAGATTCGTTCTGCCGTAATCCGGGCGCTTTCAGAACGCGAAGATCCGCGGGCCCGCGCGAAGCTGTTTGAAATCGCACGCCAGGGCGAGACGCCGGAGTTGCGCATCGAAGCGATTCGCCGCCTCGGCGAACGGCGCATGGCCCTCGACGATCTGCTCCAGCTCTACACGGGCGAAACAAACGTGCAGATCAAACAAGGCCTGCTGCGTGCTTTTGCCGACAACTCCGATCCGCGCGCGCGCACCAAGCTGCTTGAAATAGCCCGCGGCAATGAGCCGATCGAACTGCGTGGCTACGCCATTCGCCGGTTGGGCGAGAAGGACGACGAGCAGACTGTTACTCAACTGGTCGTGATGTACGACGCTGAGCAGAACCCGCAAGTCAGAACTGCGTTGATGCGGGCGTTCGGCGATTCGAAACAAAAAGCCGCCGTCCGCAAACTGATGACGATTGCTCGCAACGATCCGTCGGTCGAGCTACGGAAAACAGCCGTCAGGTATCTGGGCGAGAGCAAAGATCCTGAAGCGCTCAAATTTCTTGAAGACCTATTGAAGTAGGCCACAAAGCGGCACATAAGTCCCTATTCGTTTGGAGGAATCATGCGTCAATTGTTGCTCTTGATTTTTGCGTTGATTGGAATCGCCTGCGTCAGTGAAAAAGCGACCGTTGTGTCAGCCGCGGACGAACCGCAAACCCAATCTCCAACCACGACCGTACAAGGTTTTACCGCCGTCGAAGGGGCAGACCTAATGGCAAAACTCGAAGCCGCGCAGACCCGTGCGCGCGCCCGTCAAACGCCCTACTGGTCGGCTTACACTTTCGACGTGCGTCCCGGCGTCGGAGTCGATCCGGTCATTCGCGAGTTTAACGGCACGATGAATACGATCGGCGACACCACAGTCGTTATCGGAACTACCGCGAACGGAATGACTGTCGAAACACGAAACCTCGCGATCTTCCTGCTGCGCGATCCCACCAGTAATCAGATCACGCGCATGGAGGTTTACAACCTCGAGCGCAAACGCGAGTACAGCGGTTATCCCGTTTACTGGCTCGGCCGCGCTAACAACGAAGAAAGCCTGAACTACTTACGCGCCATCGCTGCCGCTACCCCGCTCGACATGTTGAGCGAGCGCGCCGTGCTCAGCATCGCCCTGCACGACGATTCGCGAGTCGCCGGCATGCTCAAGAACTTCGTCGAGACGTCTCCCAACCAAAGAATTCGCTCCACCTCCGTTTACTGGTTGGGCCACGTCGGCGGCGAGCAGACGTTTCTCGCGTCGCTGGTGCGCAACGAAAGTGAAGACAAGAAGATTCGACGTTCTGCCGCGCATGCGATCGGTCGTAGCCGCGATCGCGGCACGGTTGCCACGCTCCAGGGGCTTTATGAAAACGTGAAGGATCCGGAAGTCCGGCGCGGTGTGATTTCGGCGATCGGCGATAGCGTCGACCAGCAGCCGGCGTTTGCGTTTCTGCTGACTGTGGCAAAGAACGACACCGATTGGGAATCGCGCCGGGCAGCGGTGCGAGAGGTGGGAAACTTTCAGCGCGAAGATGCGGCTGACGAGTTGATGAAGATTTATAACAACGAAGCAAACCTCGAGGTAAAGCGCGCGGCGTTGCGAGCGCTGGGAGACACAAAGAATCCGCGCGCGCACGCACGCCTGCTTGAGATCTCGCGTAACGAGTCAAACAAGGAATTGCGCAAGACGGCGATCCGGGCGCTAGCCGATCGCGGCGAAGCGGCAGTTGACGATCTGCTGAAGCTGTTTGACGCCGAAACTACGCCGGACGTGAAGCGAACCATTCTTCAATCGCTTTCAGACATCAAGAGCACGCGCGTTGAGGACAAGTTGTTCGCAGTGGCGAGCGGTAATGATGCGACTGACGTGCGACGTCAGGCGATACGTCTGCTTGGAGAGCGCGTGGGCAAACGCAGCTTCGATTTCCTGAGTCAGACGGCGCAGAGCCCAACGGCAGACGCGGAAGTGCAGGTGCAGGCGGTAAGAGCGATCAGCGAGCGGCGTTCTGAAGAATCAGTGCCGCTGCTGATCAAGATCGCGAAGACCCACCCGAACCAGCTCGTCCGCAAGCAGGCCATCCGATCGCTCGGAGAATCCGGCGATCCGCGGGCGGTTGAATTCTTCCGCGAAGTACTATCGAAATGAAGAATTAGCCACGGATAAACACGGATTGAAATTAAAAGAATCCGTGTTTATCCGTGTAATCCGTGGCTACTTTTCAACGCTTTATTTAACGATCTCGAAATCCACCCACTGAATCACGGGCGCCACCTTCTTCGCGGGGGCGTCCTTGTCGGTAATCGTAATCTGCAGGTAGTAATTCCCCGGCTCCAGCTCCGGTGCGAGTCGCAGCACGCCGTTGACGGCCACTCGACTCGGATCCGCCGCCTGATCGGAAGCAACGATCGGAGTTTGTGGACCAGAATGGACGTTCTTGTCGTCGCGAAACAGCTTGACGTCCATCACCAAGTTCCGAAGTTTTCCACTCTCATTCGCTGCGTTGTAGAGCATGTAAGCGAAGTAGAGTTCGGCCTTAGGCGCAAACCGCCTGGTGCCCGCATTCGTGATCGACTGGTCCGCGCCGTTTTCAGCCAACACGATTCCCGACACAGCCATTTGCTTCTTCTTCAAATCCGGCACAAGCACAAACTGTCCCGCCGAACCAATGCGCGATGACGGACGGTCGCGCGCGGCCACACGCACCTGAAACGCTCCCGCACGCTTCACCGGTATGTCGAAACTCAATCTCACGCCCTGAGATCTGGCGTGCTGGTAATCACTTTCCGGCAAACTCAGTGTCGCGCCACGAGTGACCTGCTCGACGACCACGCCGTTATCACCGAAGACCACGCCGTGCAGTTCGATCGATCCCTGGTAGCGGCCGTTGACACCGGTCAGCGTCAGATCCTTGCCGTCGATGTAGATAAACGATCGGACGATCGAACCAAGCTTATTGTCGTGGATAAAAAACGACGTCATATCGAGATTGACATCCTGGGCCATAAAAGGCGACGCCAGGGCCATGTTCGTCTGTTCGCGAGCTGTCGGTTTTGCGCGGTTCGATTCTTCCTCGCTTACGCCGAAGAAGCCGAAGCGTGTTCTCACATTCATTCCGGAGCGCTTCACTTTGGCTTTGATCTTATGGATGCGCCGGTTGAAGGTCTCCTCTGAAGGACGATAACCAAGCAGGTAGTAACCACTTTGATCTTCCATGATGCGCTCGAGCTCGAAGAAGTTTGAGTTGCGAATTTGAAAGCCGCCGGTCTCTTTTGCTAATGAGTCACCGCCTTCGCGACGCATCATCATCGTCTTCGTACGCGAATGCATCAGATTGCGCCATTCGTCAGGACCACCCGTAAAAACATCGGCAGCGTGAATTCCCATGGTCTGCAATCCCTGTGTATCAACCGAATAGATCACCACGGAAGCGCGAATGGCTTTCTCGGCGATCAAGTCGAGTGCACGGGACTGGTCTGTTGTATATGGCCCCATGCTTAATGAATCTTCTCGAAGAGTTCCACGGCTTAGATCGGCGAACGTTTCCAGCGACTCCCGCGGAACGCTGTCGGACATCAGCACCATCGATTTGCGACCGGGCAAGTAGCCCATTGAGTCGACGATGAAGCGCAACGATGCCATCGTGTTGCCATAAGATCCCAGGCCGCAGAGAGCCTGACCGTCAGAGGCATATTGCCGAACCGGCCGAAACACGGTCATACCGACGCGACTACAGAAATGCCAACGCAGGTGGTCCACCGCGCGATTCAGGAGACGTTTGTCGTTGGTGAACTGCTGCAACGCTCCCAGCTCTCCACTGGTGCGGAGGATAGCGACCAGGTCGTTTGGTTGGAGTTGCTCGGCGATGAACTTACGCAGCTGGTTCTTTACCTGGCCCATGCTTTCAAACGAGAGCCCGAGATCGTCGACGACGAAGGCCATTGTGCGATGCGGGTCGTCGCGTTTTATCGGAGCATAGGGAACAGCACTCGCGGACGACTTCTTATCCGTGTTAGCGGGTTGCGGAGCAGTCGCTGGAACGTTGGAGATATACGCAAAGCTGGTAATCGTTTGCCGGCGTCCGTCTTCAAAGATCTCGAAATCATCGGCGGTTAAATTCGTCACGTGCTTGCCGCCTTTGGTGACGACCACGTCCACCTGCACGAGATTGGTGGTGATTTTGACGATATCGTCTATGTCGCCGGCCGTTTGTTGCGGAGGAGGCGGCGGCGCCGGCCTCTCCTGGCCCAACGCCGGCAGAAGGATAAAGAACAACCACAGCAGTAAGAGAGGCGCTTTTTTATTCATCGGGGTGATCTCCTTAATCGCTATGTCGTTAGGGAGAGAGTTGTGGAAAAGTGCAATTTTTTTTAACAACTGCTGGTCTAAGGTGTATTATCGGCGCGCTCTGCGATCCCGCAAACAGGGGAACCAAAATGTCGAAATCTCTCCTACTGATGCTATGTATCCTGACTGGTCTATTAGTGCTCGCCTGTAGCAAGGCGGAAGATACGAACCGAAATGGCAACTCGACTAATACTAACGCCACCACACCGACGGCGCCTGGTACAACCACCAACCGAAACGACAACGGCAACAGCAACTCCAATGCCACTGCTCAGGTTGGTGTGGCTGAGTGCGATACCTTTATCACTGCTTACGAGAACTGCGTTACCACGAAAGTTCCCGAAGCTGCTCGCGCGCAGTTCAGGAGTTCAATCACTACGTGGCGCACAGAGTGGAAGAAACTTGCTGACAACCCACAAACACGGCCAACGCTCGCCAACGTCTGCAAGACTCAACTCGAAACCGCACGCACCCAGATGAAGGCCTACGGCTGCACGTTCTAAGTCTTCTAAGGAGCGGGGGCAAGCCCCTCTTCCTGACTTGTTCTTTTCTTAAGTTCGTTGAAGGGTACAACGAGTAAAAAGGGAACAAGTCAGGAAGATGTATAGACCGGAGACATCCTAAACACATGTTCGGAGACATGGTAAACACTTTTCCCGTTGCTGATACCTTTCGTCTCGAAAGGAGTCGAGAGGATGCCCTGGAGAGTGAGTTCCACCATGTCAG
>DASVGE010000056.1:0-12078 GCA_036379695.1 Pyrinomonadaceae bacterium
CCGGTTGTTTGGCACTGAATAAACGACCACAATGCGTTTACTGCGAACCGCGTGATCTATGAACTCAATTAGAGGACCCCAACGACTTTCTCCTGCAATCGTGCCCAAATCTTCCAGGCACTCTTCGAGTTGATCAATTCCAAGTACCAGACGTAGGTTCTGTTTTTCGCCTTCCTCCAGGGTGTCTAACAAATTCCTTACGATATAGGAAGGACGAAACTCCGGTTTAATCTCATTGAGCTGTTCAATACAAACTGAGACATTCAAATTTGACTTAATCCCACCGAGAACTTCGAGACAATGCTTATAGAGAAGAGTTAAAACTTCCCAGTTGTCTGCGCCAGCTGCTTCCGGCAGAAGATCACTAGGCTTAATAACCGTTCCCACGAAATGACCCATAGCTAATGAATGAGTTAACCGAGCGATGATTCCGGCGCGCAGGAACGACGATTTCCCCGCGCCGCTCGACCCGGTTATTCCGAAGAAGGGAAGCTTTCCAGCGGAGTTGAGGAGAGTTTCAATTTCATCGATGGCGTGGTCTCGAGTCGCTTTACGTCCGAAAAAGATTGGATTGTCACCTTCTACATACGGCTCTAAGTATTTGAATGGATGTCGATTTGTTTCTACTGTGTGAATGTCGAGACTGACCTTGAGGAATTCGCGAATCTTCGTGCGTGCCTCATCTTCGCTGCTGACAGGCACGATGCAAATACCACGGTCATCGATCAGGTATCTGAGAAAATTATTCAGCCAGCTAAGTTGCGGCTTCAGTTCGGCAGCTTTCCATCGATCGTAGCCCGCTTCATCTTCGCCAAATAACTTTTTGGCTTCGTTGCGAAGGCGCCACAATCCCCATTTCCTGTTTATCAGTTCTTTGTTGTTATCAAGAATACTGTTGTCTCCCACGAACATCAGCAGGAGTGGTTTAGTATCCGCGTCTGCGGTGGCAGCTAAATACTCAAAAGTTGATCCGGTAAGGGGAAAAGCCTTCGCATCGGCTGTATCCATATCCGTCGTTGAACTGAGCAAGCGGTATTTGGATTTATCGCTTAAGGCCGGGCAATCACCCAGGGGATCCAGTGGAAAATCGTGAGGTAAGGGTGTCCCTATTCTTTCTCCAAAGATGCAAATAACAGCCACGCAGTTAGGATCACTCGGCAGTGGAAGGTCGGCTTGAGCGGGAAGATAATGACTAAAGCCGTCCTTAGCTTTGTCGATTTCCCATAGATAAGCCGTAATGCCGTGGTCGTCGGCGGCGCGCTTTTTAAGCTCGTTAAGCTCCTGCCTGACCGCCTCACGAAGGTAGGCCAGGTCGCCAGGTGCAGCAACGAATACACTCTTGTCTGACAACCGTGGGAACCAGGACTTTGGCTGTCGCATATTTTGCCTCCAGGGATGTTCTTTAACTTTCCAAAAGACTCATGGTCCAGACAAGATGTGTGAATAGTGGTCGCGATCGATAGAGGACCCTTTGGAAGAATCGTGAAGCGAAGTGCTTTTATTCTAAGTGGGAATTAAAAGTCAATTCAACATCGGCCCTGGTGGATTTCAACGGAACAATGCTTTTCCACTCTCTAGCCGTAGTCGCCGTTGCCATCAACGTCAGAAGAAAAAGGGCAATAGGCAAACTCTTGAAAAGCATAAATACCTCCCAACGCCAGGGCGCGCAAATTTGTCTCTCAACATTATGGAAGTAGCTACTCCAGCCACAGTGATGGGGATTCTTTTCTGCAGCCTTTTTATGCGTGTATTTCGGACTACAATCTTTACCTGACGATCAACTCAACGGTGCAGGTCGGGTTTCCCTTTTCTTTGGCCCACCACATGGATTCCCACACAAGATCAATCTCAATCAGGTAAGACCCTGGCTCAGTTGGGGCTTGAATGGTTAAGTCGACGGTGGTGGTTGAACTCGGCGCCAGCGGTGCTTCGAAGTAACTCCTCGCGTTGTCAAACTTCAAGAGCCGCCCACTGCCCGAGAGCAAGTGATACGAGAGACCAAATGTTGCTTTGCCGTGTGGAAAGGGAATCTCAGATCTGTTCTGTACCGTGACTGGCAACTTCAACGTTTGTCCCTGTTCTGCTTCAAGTCTTGAAACTTGCGGAGCGAACGAAGCAAGCACAGCCGTCTCGTCTCTAAGCGTTAATGAATGCGGAGTCGATTTTGAGAGGTCGACAAGAGGAAGAATGCTCGAAGTGAAATAGTTTACGGGTTGGCCCCAGAGGATCGAACTCTGCGCCGGGATTCGTTTGAAGGTTGAGGCGAACGCCGAGTTTAAATCGATCGCGGCCGGGAGCTTCTGAAACAGAACTTTGTTGAAACCAATCGCGACAGGCTTCAGTTTCCCACGCTGCTCCAGATGAAACTTCACGGCGCCTTCACACACGCCTGGAAACGACGGATTGAAGTAGTCGTCCAAAGCTACCAGCCCGCCGGGCATAAGAATGCGTGAACACAGATCGAGATCCTGATAAGTCTCCTCCGGTGAGTGGCCACCATCGATATGGCAAAACGAGAACCGAGATCCCAATTCTTCTGCTTTCAACTGAGATGAGCTTCCAGCAATCACCTTTAGAAAATCGAGGTCGTCGAAGAACCTCTGCATGTTGCGCAGGAACACCTCTCGATTACCGGCGCCCGAGCGTGAGCGGTTGTGGTCCTGTAGTTCCTCAAAGAGATCCACTGCAACGAATCGACCTTTCGGTGCTGGCAGTGCGCCAACGGCAATCGCCGACAGTCCGTGATGCACACCGATCTCCAGAACATCACCGGAGATCCCTTCAACGCTGATGAGTTGGTTGTAAGCGATGAACATCAGGGCAGCGTCAAAAGTGAAGAATCCCTGAATCGAGGGAAAAGCGTCGAGATAGGATTGAAGAAAAGCGGATTTCATCGGTTGCTGGTTCTTCGGCTGCAAGGCTTTGCTTGCTCAGTACTCCGCAGGTAGTAAGTGGGAACCTGGTTTTCTACCTTCTTGCCGCGCAGCCGGTCCCCGTCGTAGACGTGCTGTGTGTTGACAGTAAAAGAGATTTCTACGCCGCGGGGGAACCTTTAGTTCGATTTGCGAGTGTGATCGAACGTCGAAAAGCAGATGCGCGTCGGAAGTGACGATCAGCGGATACTTAATAGTCTCGCCTGAGCTGTTCTTCACTATTAGCCTGATTGGATCACCGCTCCTGAAATATTCGTCGCGAAAGAGGTGCAGCACATTCTCGCTGGTCCAGTTGTGTTCGGGATACAGGATGGCAAACGACGGATCGAACCAATCTCCTGAATGCAGATATTCATGGACGAGAAAAGTTTCCCGCCTTTTGGTAACCCTGAAGCTCACCGTACTCATGAGAGCTGGAAGGTGAGGACGATCTTTTTGGCCTGCGAGGCTGACGGTATAAGTTTGCTCAAGAGAAGTTGTGGTAAGAAACACTGGGCCTGCCGATGCAATCCAGAGCCACAGTAGCCAAAGTGAAACGCCTAGTGTTCCGCTGACAATCACAGTGGCGGCAAGTGGCTTTGCAGAAAAAGTCATTTTGGCGCTCTTCGCTTCGGGTTCAAGTCATTTTGGCGCGCCCCGCTTCGGCTTCGCCGCTCGATGTGAGGCAAGGCTATGCCTTGCCGTCAGGCTTTTAAAATAATGTTCGGGGCTAAGCCCCCGGTTCGGCCTTGGCCCATAAGTCCTTAGGGCAGAGCCCGAACCGAGGGCACAGCCCACTACTACGAGGGGGGGCTAACGGCAAGGCAGAGCCTTGCCTCACATCCGGCGGCGAAGCCGAAGCACATCAGGCGGCGAAGCCGAAGCACATCCGGCGTCTACTAATCATTACTTCCGGTAGACGTAATACACGACACCGCTGTAATCGTCAGTTACAAGAAACGCATCCTTGCCGAAGCTGAAGACGTCTGCGGGGCGACCGTTGATCCGGCCCAACTCAAAGAAGCCGGTGATGAAGTCGGACCAGCCACCACCGGGCCTGACTCTCACGACTTTATAACCGCGCCGCAGGCTCTTTTTTGTTGAACCATGCAAGGCTACCAGGAAGGATTCCGCCAGCTCGGTAGCGTTGTTCGAGTCGAAGTATTCCAGGCCGAGTGGCGAACTGTGAGCGGGAAACGGGGTCAGCGCCTGCGGCACATCGGTGCAATCGAATTTCGCGCCGCCAGGATTGTATTTTGGATCCGCATAGACTTTGCCGGCCGACTGAAAACAGTAGGGCCAGCCGTAGTGAGTGCCTGCTTCGATGGCGTAGAAGGTGTCGGCTGGACGATTGTCGCCAAGATGATCTGATCCCATGTTGGTCGCGTACAGCTTGCTCCTGGTCCAACGAAGACCGACGGCGTTGCGCAGTCCGCGTGCGATGTAGCGTTTGCTCGTGCCGTCAGGATTCATCTCGAGGATGGTGGCGCGGACCTCTTCCTTTTCCTCACACGCGTTGCAACTGCTGCCGACCGAAACGTAGATCTTCTCGTTGCCGCCGACGATCACCGTGCGCGTTAAGTGCCAGCCGCCGTATTTGTAGCCGAGCCCGTAGTCAGGAAAAGTCGCGAGCACCTGGGGCTCGCCGGAAGGCGCGTCCTTGCCTGCTTCGTAACGATAGCGAACGAGGCGATCAGTCAAAGCGAGATAGAACCAGTTTGTGCCGGAGCGATCGGTGTAGAAGGCGACGCTGTTTGGATTGCGCAGGCCGGTCATGTACTTCGTCACTTTTTTGAACTGGTGCGTGGCGCGATCGAATTGATCGAGAATGTAGACCACGCCACGACGATTATCGGCGAGGTTGTACATGTCCGTGACGAAGAGCCGGTTATCAGGACTGAGCGCCATGAAGCGAACTCGCCTGAGACCTTGCGCCGCGACGCTGATCTCGTAGCCATCAGGAAGGTTCAGTTTAAACGACTTACCGTTTGCTAACGAGATGGAATGTGGAGTTAGCTTCTGGGCTGCGACTGTTGAAAAGGCAAGAAGTGTTATTAAAACGACGTACGGGGATCTCATCGCGGAGAAAATAACATAGGCCACCGATAAACGCGGATTGCAGACGGATAAAAATCCGTATCCAATCTGTGTTTATCCGTGGCCCTGACTTGGTATGTATGTATTAGTGCGCTCCGAGGAGCACCACACGCGACGCCGCGCGCGTCTCACATGGCACTCCCAACGGAGGCGAACGAAGCCCAGAAGGCTCCGCAAGACGAAAACAACTACAACACCCGCATGAACGCGACGAGGTCTTTCTTCTCCTGCGCCGTCAATTTCAACTCGAGGACGAGATTGAAAAACTCCACCGTGTCTTCCAACGTCAACAAACGCCCGTCGTGCAGATACGGCGGCGACTCCTTGATCCCGCGTAACGGAAACGTCTTGATCGCTCCCTGCGCCGTAATCATCATGCCGCCTTCCATACGCGCCTTGTAGAATCTCTCGACGGCGAGGTCGTGCATTTGATTGTCTGTGTAGAACGGCGGCGTGTGACACACACTGCAATTCGCTTTACCGAAGAACAACTCTTCACCGCGAATCTCGCTCTGCGTCGCTTTCGATCGATCGAGACGTCCCATCACGTTGAGCTTCGGCGCCGGCGGAAAGTCGAGCAGCGCCTGAAACTCCGACATGAAGTGGACCTGGGAAGCGCGCTCCAGAATGTTGACGCCTTTCTTCGTGGCGAGGACGGTGTCGCCGTCGAAGTAGGCGGCGCGTTGTTCGAACTCGGTGAAGTCTTCGACAGTCTTCAGTGCTCGTTGCGATCCAAACAGCCGTTGAATATTCACGCCACGCAGCGAGGTAGTTTCGATGCGGCGTCGATTCTCTTGCGGACGGATATCGCCGACGAGGTGGAACGCGGCAGACGTGTGACCATTAACGTGACAATCGAAACAGGCGACACCCTGCATGCCATCGGCGCGTTCAGTTTTTCGATCGTCAGTGGCGTTGAACTGTTGTTGCGGAAACTGTGTGACCAGCAGTCGCAGTCCTTCGAGCTGTTTCGGATTGAGAATCCCATTGAACAGTTCGTAGAAGTTATTGACTGTGATCAATTGTCCTTTAGAGACGTCGCCGAGATCCTTCCGCGTGGTCAGAAACAACGCCGGCGGAAACTCGGGCAGGAAGTGTTCGGGCAGATCGAAATCCATGTCGAAACGTTCGACACGCGGCAGCAGTTTGATCTCAGCCTGCGGAAACACCATGCCGCCGACCGGATGACTCACGTGCGGCAAGGGCAGGTACGGAAACGCATCCTGCGCCTTGATCGCTTCCGGAGTCATGCTACCGAGTTGTTCCCACGTCATGCCGGCTTTCAGTTTTGCGGTTGGCCCGACCGGAATCGGTTTGCCGCGCGTCATGCGCACGCTTTCGTCGACGCGGCGACTGAGGTCATAACGCGCTTCGAGCAGGCGTTGATGCTCCGCCATCACGCGCGGCTTTGCTGCTTTATCGCGCGCACGCACTGTCTCGAACGGTTCTTCGATAACGGGAGAAAACGACGACGGTCGCTGCTGCTGTGCGCGAGCGGCTTCCGTGACGATTAAAATGGCAGTTACAGAGAGCGCGGAAATTGTTGCGACGAGAACCCGGAGTTTTGTCCTTGCCATACTCGTAATAACACCTGAGCAGACAAATTATTCCCGGGAATTTTCCGAGCGCCGGCGTGTTACTCTTATAATGCTGAGGTCGAACTCCCGGACCCATGGACACCCACGGTACAAACGTCGGTTTTGGCCAGGCTGCACTCGAGCATATCGATGCGCTTTACGGTTATGCCATGACCTTAACGCGCAATTCGACCGAGGCTGAAGATCTGGTGCAGGAGACGTATCTGCGCGCCGCGAGCGCCGCTAACCGTCCCAACGGCGACAGCAATTTGAAAGGCTGGCTGTTTGTGATCATGCGGAATGCTTGGCTGAACCAGTTGCGTCACCGGAACAGCGGGCCGCGGTTTGTCGATCTCGAACCGGATGAACAGCCGATCGACGAGGCGCAGGAGAGTCCGCATGTCATTTATATAAGGAAGCTGGAACGAGAGCAGGTGCGGGAAGCGATTGAGAGTTTGCCTGACGCTTACCGCGAGATCGTTGTTTTGCGCGACATCGAAGGATTTACGTACCAGGAGATTGCCACCG
The DNA here is from genome assembly GCA_036379695.1 of Pyrinomonadaceae bacterium. Lineage (GTDB taxonomy): Bacteria > Acidobacteriota > Blastocatellia > Pyrinomonadales > Pyrinomonadaceae > PSRF01. Next base: position 7,115 of record DASVGE010000056.1, read on the forward strand.
TGCTCAACTGTCCGGCGGGCACGGTGATGTCGCGCCTGGGCCGTGCGCGCGGGAAACTTCGAAAAGTTTTATCAACCTGGCAAACCAAGACACGTATCAGAGCAGTCTGAGCCACAGATGAAAAAGTGCGACGATATACGGGGACGATTGACGTTGTATCTCGACAACGAGTTGCAGGGCGAGGAGCGTGCGACGGTCGAGACGCATTTGTCGGAGTGTGAGGCATGTGCTGTCTTCTTCGCGAGAGAGATGAAACTTCTCGAGGCGGTAAGGAATAGTGGGCCACTGCACGAAGCGTCGCCGGAGTTGCGCGACAAGGTTCGACAGATCCTGAGCGAAGGACGTCGCGCGCCGGTGGCTGTAGAGCGTCGCGGATCGAGTTTTACCTGGGCGGCGGGATTGCTGGTTTTGCTGCTACCGGTGTTGGTTTGGTACATCGTGAGATACGATCCGGCAGCTTCGGGACCTTCGAGTTTTGCGCTGAAGGCAGCTGAGACTCACTTGAGTCACGTGCGTGGTGAGTTGCCGTTGGAGATTGAGGCACCCGACGATCCGCAGAAGGTTTCTTCGTGGTTTGCGAACAAGGTGAAATTCAGTGTGCAGCTTCCGAATTATCAGGAGTCGTCAGGGCAGGAAAAGCTCTACACGTTGGAAGGCGCGCGACTTGTTGCTTACCAGAATGATTATGCCGCCTATGTCGCCTACCGGATGAAAGACCGACCGATCAGTTTAGTGATCACTTCTGAATCAGTGGCCAAACCGTCGGGCGGCGAACAGATCTTGTCGCGTGGCTTGCGCTTTCACTACAACGCCATCGACGGACTAAAAGTGATCACCTGGTCCGATCGTGGTCTGACGTACGCGCTCGTGTCGGATCTTGAAGAACGTGGACAGAAGTCGTGCATCGTCTGCCACCAGGGCACGAAGGATCAGGACTTCATCGAGCCGCTCAAGCCACACTAAGTATTAGCCACAAAAAGGCACAAAAGTATTAGCCACAAAAAGGCACAAAAAGCACAAAATGAGTTTGGAGCATTCTTCTTACTTTTGCGCTTTTTGTGCCTTTTTGTGGCTGGATCTTTTGCGGCCTAGCTGGGTCGAGAGTACATCTTGATCACGCGCACGATCGCTTCGCGGCAGACTTTGCAGAAGCTATCGCTGCGGGAAAACATGATGCAGTCGATTTCCGGGCGGTAGTAACCGCGCGCTTCGTACATCGCTCCTTCGAACGCTCCGACCTGTCCGAAGTGCTTCTCGGCGGCAAACATCTTCTTCTCGTGTTCCAGCTCCTCACGGAACAGCGCTTCCATCTCTTCTTCGGGTCGCTTGTCTTTCCGCAACTGCGCGCGACGTTTCTGGATCTCGCGCGAGTAGTTCTCGAATGCTTCCTTGTTCCAGGGAGTCGGAATCGGCGTGACGTGTGCGAAGGGTGAAGCCAGATGGCGCCACTTTAAGGTGCTGACGTCGAGCAGTGCGGTCACGTTCGGCTCCCATGGCTCGACACGATCCGCGGCCGGGGCGTAAGCGACTGACGACGTGTAGTACTCGTCAGCCAGTGCAGCGAAGTGGTGTCCAAACTCGTGTACGAAGACGTAGTTTGCGAAGGCATTATCGGAGGCGACAGTGCTATAGAGATTGAAGATCCCGCCACCACCGTAAGTCCGGTTGTTAACGAGTACTTCGATGAACTCGTACGGCGCAAACTGTGCGGTCCGGCGCAGCGCACGATTATCAAAGGTGAGCACGTATCGTTCAGATCCGAACGCGTCGTAGGTGGCGCCGAGGGGCGAGTCGCGATAGATCCCGGTCGAAGGTCTCGAGACGCCTGATTCGGCTGCCGGTGGACAGAGCCCCCAAACGTTGAAGCTCCGGCGATGCTCTTTGAACGGCGAAGTCGAGAAGAGGACTTCAGTGAGGCGGCGCGCGTCGGCTTCAAACTTCTTCGCCTCCGCGGCGGTGTAGCCGTCGCCGAGAATCAGGAAGTCAACCTTGGTTTCGGGTTCACCGGTTTTCTGAATCGTGATTAGCGGCGCCGGCGGCGCCGGCTTCGAGCGATCGACAAACTGGTCCGCCGGATCGATCGTCGTGGTCCAAATATCCTGAAACACGTTCTTCGCATCGCGCTTCTTCAAAACGATACTGACCGGCGCCACCGGTGCAGGGAAGCGCAACGACTCCTGAAACGTGCGCTTTGTGCTCTTGGCCTCGTCAGTCGTCTCCCACTCGCCATAGATCGACGCGAACCCGCGCGAGTACAAGAGCTGCTTCGTCTTAGCATCCCGAACCTCAAACAGATACTTCCCGAGGTTCGACGAATCAATCGCCTGCCCCGGATCCCCCGGCCACGGCAGCGGCTCAATTACCACCCGCTCAACACTAAACACCTCCTGCGACGCATCCCCGGTATGGTAATAATCCACCCGCATGGTGGGGGTTGCGGCCACGGCGCTGGAAACAAACAAGAAAAGAGCACTCAGGACAAGTATTGTTTTAATCATAACGCGGATAATACAGTATACTGTCAGACTTTATGGCAAGCGTCCTCGAGATCATCCCGCTCGGCGGTATCGGCGAGTTTGGAATGAATTGTATGGCTGTGCGGTACGGCGACGAGATGTTGATTCTTGACGCCGGGATGGGTTTTCCTGAGGAAACGGCCTATGGGGTCGATGTTTCGATCCCGAATTTTAACTTTCTCGACGAGTACAAAGACGACATTACCGCGATAGTCCTCACGCACGGGCACGAGGATCACCTCGGTGCGCTGCCGTACCTACTGAAGAAGTTCAACGTTCCTGTTTACTGTTCACACTTCACCGCCGGCCTCGCGGAGAGCAAGCTCGAAGAGCACGATCTGCTTGGCGACGTGCTGCTGCATCGCGTCGAACCGCGAGACGTGGTCGATATCGGTGTCTTCCAGGTCGAGTTCATACGCGTGTCACACTCGCTCGTCGACTGCTTCTCACTCGGCATCAAGACACCCGTCGGCACGATCATTCACACCGGCGACTACAAAGTTGACGAGACACCGGTGATTGGTGAGCCGATCGATCTGCGCTCGTTCCGGCGTTACGGACAGGACGGGGTGCTGGCGCTGCTTTCCGATTCAACGAATGCGACTGTTCCTGGTCGAACACCATCGGAACGGGCCGTCATCCCTGCGTTTGAAGAGATCTTTTCGGAGGCGACGGGGCGCATTATCGTTGCGGCGTTTGCGTCGTCGATTCACCGTTTGCAGATCGTGCTCGACGTGGCGCAACAGTTTAATCGTCACGTCTGCGTGCTCGGTCGTTCGATGCAAAAGAACGTTGAGGTGGCGGAACGGCTCGGTTACCTCGACATTCCCGACGGCCTGCTCGTTTCGTTGAACGAGGCAAAGATGATGAGCGACGACGAGATCGTATTTCTCGTCACGGGATCTCAGGGCGAGTCGCGGGCGGCGCTTTCACAGATGGCGACGCAGAGTTACAAGGGCTTGATGGTCGAGGAAGGCGACACGGTGGTGTTGTCGGCGCGCATCATTCCCGGTAACGAACGGACGATCTCGCGCATGATCGGGTTCATTTACAAGCGCGGCGCGAACATCATTGAAGAGAAACGACGGTTGGTGCACGTCAGTGGGCATGCTTCGCAGGAAGACATTCGCATCATGACCGAGGCGGTGCGTCCGAAGTTCGTGGTGCCGATTCACGGCGAGTACCGCATGCTATTTCGTCACAAGGAATTTGTGAAGAACCATCTCGGCTATTCGGAAGAGAATATTATCCTGATCGAGAATGGTGATGTGCTGGAACTCGACGGTGAGCGTGCGGCGGTGATCGACAAACGTGAGATCGGGCGGACCTTCATTGACGAGAGCGGATTCCAGGAGATCAACAGCGAGACCGTGCGCGAGCGCAAGCAGTTGGCTTACGAGGGGGCGGTGACGGTTGTGGTCACGGTTGATGAAGAGACAGGTGAACTCGAAGGCGAGCCGAAAATCGTGGCTCGTGGTGTGCGGGGGTTGAGTGCGGGGAACGGTTTTGGTGGACGCCCGCAAACTTATCTGCTCGAAGATGCGAAGCGTGTGGTGACGGCGGCAATCGCGGGCGCCTCGCGGCAGACGCTGGCGGATGAGACGCTTTTGAAAGAACACGTGCGGGTTGAGTTGAAGCGATTTATCCAGAAGCAGACCGGCGCTCGGCCGGTTATCACGCCCGTAATCGTACTAATTTAGCCACGGATTACACGGATAAACACAGATCCGTGTTCATCCGTGTAAATCCGTGGCTGTATTTATGGGGTATTGGACCAACAAAGTCGTGATGATCACGGGCGCTTCTTCCGGGATCGGGAGGGGGATTGCGCTGGCGGTCGCCTCGCGCGGGGCGCATCTTGGGTTGCTGGCGCGGCGGGAGGAGTTGCTCGACGAGATCGTTGGCGAGGCGCGCAATGTTAAGGCTGTCGCTGCTGCTGCCGACGTGCGCGACGTGAAGGCCGTCAGAGACGCTGCCGATCGCTTTCGCAAAGAGCTTGGACCAATCGACGTTCTGATCGCCAACGCCGGTATTGGCACATCCGACCACGCTACTCGCCTGACACCGGAACATGCTGCAAATGTTATTGGCATCAACGTGCTGGGCGCGGTGAATAGTGTCGCGGCAGTTATGCCCGAGATGGTTGAACGTAAGCAGGGACGTTTGGTGGCGATCTCGAGTCTAGCTGCGTATCGTGGATTGTCGAAGTCGGCAGCTTACTGTGCGAGCAAGGCGGCGATGTCGTCGTACTTTGAAAGTCTCAGGATCGATCTGCGCCACACGGGCGTCGGCGTGACGATAATTTATCCGGGTTTCATCAAGACTGATCTGACTGCCGGGCGCAATGCGAAGATGCCTTACCTGATGGAACTCGACGACGGGGTGAAGAAAATCGTCTCGGCAATCGAACGGGAGAAGAGGAGTTATGCCTTTCCCTGGCAGCTCGCA
>DASVGE010000057.1:0-15936 GCA_036379695.1 Pyrinomonadaceae bacterium
ACCCGACGCTACCGCGTTACGGTACTGACCCGGCCCAAGTGTGTTCCAGGACTTTGAGGCAATGCCCCGTTGAATCTAAAACGTGCAGATCTAACCAATGCGGGCGGCGGATGATGGCTGCCTGCAAATCGCTTTTGAGGGCAGAAGGGTCGTCCAGGTGATTAGGCGGATATGATGCGATTGTTCTGAGCGGTAGGTAAGATCATTGGTGCAACTGATTAGGGAGAGCCGAAAATGATGAAGATATTGATTGGCCATGATGGCTCACAGAGTGCCGGTGCTGCGTTGGTTGATCTGCAGCGAGGTGGTTTACCGGTTGAAGCAGAAGCTCTAATCGTCTCCGCTGCCGAGCCCATGAGTTGGTTAAGAGCTAACAGTTCAACGGATAAAAGGACTATCGTGACGAAGAAGTGGGGCAAGCACCCTGTCCGGTTTAAGTAACACGACGAGTGCACTCGGAAGCTGAAAAAATGAGAAATGACTTGAAGAGGGTAATGAAGTTGCTTAAGAAGTTCTATCAAATACTGGAATCGAGGAGACAACAACGTAAGATTAGGAAGATCCGTCGCGAGTTCGCAAGAGCCGGATATCCTCTGGATCGATTTCGCGACTCTCAAGTCGAGGCTGCGCTACGTGCGAACGCTGACGTCGGGTTCACATTAAGCGCAAAAACAATTTACCGTACGCTGAAGCGACTCAAGGTAACGGGCGGAACACAAGATCACACGCTAGTGTCCCTGTGAGGATATTGAACTATGAAACTACTGATTGCGGTTGATTCTGCGACTTCAACCGAAGTGCTTGTTGGCGCGGTTGGCGTACGCCCCTGGCCTGACGGTACGACCGCGCATGTGCTTTCAGTCGTCGCGGATGCCGAGGTAGCGGAGGAAGTATGGCGCGAAGAGGGCTATGGGAAGCGCGCCGTGCAGCGAGAACTGGAGAAGAGGGGCGAACAAATAGCCTTATCAGTCGAGCGGCTCAGAGAAATCGGTATCCCGGCGGAGGTGGTCGTGGCGAGGGGCGACGCCCGCTTTCTGATCCCGTTTTACGCGCGGAAATGGTCTTCGGATTTGATCTTCGTTCGCGCACATGTCCGCAAGGACTATGCGCATTGGATGCTCGGCAGTGTCGCCAGAGCAGTCGTCGCTACCGCGCCTTGCAGCGTTCAGATTGTACGAGACGCAGGAGAAGACGACGGCCAAAGTCCGGATACCGGCACGAGAGTGCTGCTCGCTACCGATGGCTCGAAGACTTCCGCGCAGGCGGCGCGCGCTCTCGCCAGGCGACCGTGGCCTGAAGGTAGCGAGTTCAGGGTCATAAGCGTTGAAGAGCCGTGGACGATCAAATCATCGAAAGTGAGAGATGAGAAAGAGGCTCAGCAGGCAGTCAGCAGCGCTGAACAGGTGCTGGCCTCCGCAGGATTGAAAGCGACCGGGGCCGTGCTCTCCGGTAATACGAAAGAGGCCATTTTACAGGAGGCTCAAAAATGGGGCGCCGACCTCATTGTGGTCGGCTCACACGGACGCCGAGGTTTCAGGCGACTCCTGTTGGGGAGCGTTTCCGAAGCGGTCGCTATGAACGCGCATTGCTCCGTTGTGGTCGTGCGTGTTCCGCGCAAGGCTGAAACTTGATCGCCGTTACGCCTCTCTCAATGTATTTCCTGTTTCTGGCCATGTGGTCGTCAGCGACTCTCTGATGACGCCACCAATCTCGAGGGCAACGATCGAGCTGCGCAGTCGACCGTCAGGTTATCGTCTTAGAAGTCTGCAAGTATTCCCAAATATATTCGCCGTAATACTTCCCGGTGTCATTGTCTTTATAACCCTGCTTGAACTTACGCGCGAAGTTAACAGACCCTTTGTTATACGCGATGGCGACGTACACCATCTCCTCTTCAGTTAACGAAGTTTTGCCGGAGGGGTACGCACGCTTGAGCGCATCCTTCAACTCCTGGACAAACCGGCTTAAGCACTCGTCGAAATCGTACCAGCGTTTTTCAAGAAAGAAGTCAGGGTCATTCTTGTAAAACTGTAAGTCGTATTGAAAGATGCCATACCCACGACAAAACTTGTTCGGGAAATTGTCTGTTGTATATTTCTTAAACTCCGGCAGGTAAACGGCGAGGGCTTTGAGTGCTTCGCGGCCAATCGTAAACATTTCAGCACCCTTGGGGGCGGTCAACAACTCCGCTTTGTTTTTCGGGAATGCGTCGCGGCTGGGCGCGTCGATAATATCGCTGGCGCAAAGTTTTAGTACCTCAGCGAGCGACAATGTAGGATACATCCTCCCCCAGATGTAGCGAGTCTCCTGTGTCGCAATAGCAGTGACCATATCCACACTGAACGGCGTATTCTGGACGCCCGCTTGAATTTTAGTTTTGAACTGATTCTTGAACCATTTCATGTCATCCTTCAAACTCGGCATGGCAACGCTCCTTTGATGTGATTTTCGCGTACTTGCGGACGCGCTACCTATATATGCGCGAAGTCCTACCGACGTTTCACCACTTCACGGAGCAGAAGTAAGCTGCAGATACTCCCCATCACAATCCAGGAGAGGGAGACAGTGCGGATTGGGCGAAAGTTGGCCTCGTTGTGTTTGATCTCGATGAAACCGACCGGCGTCACTTGTACTCCCCCGCCACCGCCCGCTCCATCTTCGTGAGTGCCGCCACTACCTTCCTGTCTCCGCTGCCCTGCGCCGCCGCCAAATCCCCATCGAGCCTTAGCGACCGGAATGACCGTAATGCCATCTCGTTCCACAGGGTCGCCGAATACTGTTGCCGCTCGCGCCACCGCGCCGAGTTTCTCCGCCATCGTTCCAATGAATCTATCTGCTGAGTTTGTTTTTTCCAGCTCCATCTTTTGTCACCTTCAATTCTTGAAAAAGTTCTGCCGCAGATCTAATCTCACGAATAGACTGGAATGGCAAAGGCGATGGAGTTCGCCATGTAACCACCCGAAGGGTTGATGACTCCTAATCATTTCACATACGGCACGTGAAGTGGTTGGGAGTTTTGCTTTGAGGAGAAAGATGAGCAGATTGTTTCTAATTGGCTTGGCCGGGTTCATTGGCACCATCGGCCGCTACTGGCTCTCAGCCGTGATTGCGAAGCGTTATGGTGAGACATTTCCCGTCGGAACACTGATCGTAAACCTCACTGGATGTTTTCTTGCAGGTCTGCTCTTTTACCTCCTAGAGGAACGATTCGTGGTGAATCCAACAGCGCGAATGGTAGTCATGATCGGGCTTCTCGGCGGGTTCACCACATTCTCAGCGTTCGGACTGCAAACCTTTACACTATTGCAGAACGGCGAGTTTGGACTCGCTGCTCTCTATCTAACGCTTTCGAATTTCGTTGGCCTGGTACTGGTTTGGGGTGGATACACGCTGGCCAGGATTTTATGAGGAACGCCGAAGAAGGGCCTTGCACAAAAAGTCATTTTGGCGTGCTTCGCTTCGGCTTCGCCGCGCGATGTGAGGCAAGGCTATGCCTTGCCGTCAGGTTTTTAGAATAATGTTCGGGGCTAAGCCCCCGGTTCGGCCTTGGCCCATAAGTCCTAAGGGCAGAGCCCGAACCGAGGGCATAGCCCACTACTACGAGGGGTGCTAACGGCAAGGCATAGCCTTGCCTCACATCCGGCGGCGAAGCCGAAGCACATCGGGCGGCGAAGCCGAAGCACATCCGGCGGCGAAGCCGAAGCGAAGCGCGCCAAATGACTTTTTGTGCAAGGTCCCGAAGAAGCACCTTATGGTCGCGGATGTGTAGCGCGAGCTTTCTCTTCCAGGGGTTGCAGCGTGCGATAGATCAGTGCGTGAGTTGGCGCCTCCACACCTGCTTCATGCGCCATGCGTACCACTGCTCCGTTCTGTGCATCAAGTTCCGAAGGTTTGCCGGCGGCGATGTCGCGTTGCATTGAGCTGGTGGCATCTTCCGGTAATGCATCGACACTGGCCATCACCGTGTCGATCGAATTCGCCGGGCAGATCCAGGTGCAAGTTTGGCAGCAAGCTGGCAATACTTAACAAACATTAATATTCAACTGACACTCAGACTTCTTATTGGAATTTCAAATTGAACTGGATGCGTATGCCGAGTTCACTGGCTAGCGGCTCGTCGGCAATCATTACGATCATACCGTTCTCGCGTACGATAAAGTTTGATAGGAACAAAGCGTCAGAGTACCAAACCAACGCTTCGCAGTGATATCCCTGCTCATCCTGCTTTAGAAGCTGGGCTGCCCGCGGCATCAACGCCAACATCTCTTCCGGTGCGTTGTTGGGTACGATTGGATCGGCCGCAGATTGAACGATGACGAACGGTCCATCGTCACCATGCACGAAATGGCAAAAAAACCCCAAATAACTCAAAACGTTCTGATCGTTAAAAGCCGGAGTTGTCTTCGCATTCATTGAGTGAATTGGGGGCGAGGTGCCATCCAGGCGATGCAAGTGCTCGCCACGTAGCCAAGCGCCCGCGCTATTATCGAAACGGTGTCGAACCTGCCACTCCGGATCGCGAGCGATGACTAACTCAACGCCCTCCCACCAGGATAGAGGCTGCACTTCTACGACGCTGGTTTCGGGGGAGATGACAGCGATATCGTCGATCCAGCCGGTGCGTCGCGCGAATCCGTCTACTTCCTCTGTGCTCAGACGGCGAGGGTCTGTGTCAAACAACGGAATTTGAAAAGGTTTCATTGCATACCCCTGAGATTATTGAATTCCAACTCCCGATACAGTTGCTGCTGGTTTGGCGGCGCCATGGCGGATGGCGGTCGGCCATAAAGGTCACGGGGTATCCCATCGTTAAGCGGGCTTACCACTGCGGCGAAGGCTGCCTGCTGGTTACGCAAAGCCAAGCGGTGCGGCAGGGGATGGAAGCCACTCTGATCGGGTAACATCGCCTCTAGAATTGCTTTCAACTCTGGGGCTTCTCCGTTGACGATGCGCTTGACCAGAGGGTGCGGCGGTTGCGCCAGCCGCGGCAGCGGAACACCGTCCTTGATTAGCCGTAACGCCGCCTCCAGGCGGAACAACTCGGGCTCATTCTCCGGTAATAATCCCTCTTCGAGAGCCGCAGCCACGACCTCGCTCCTGCCTCTGGCGATCAACAGAATAGCGCACCGCACGCCACTCTCATCGACTTTGTCGAGAACACCCGGTGCGTTACGGAGCACCGAGAGCGCGGCGTTAGTTTGCGGTCCAGTAAGCCAGTCGAGCAGGTCCGAATCCGATACCCCTTCGAACACGCCGTTCTCGACCAGCCATGCCTTCAAGAGGCGTGCAGCATCGGGAAAATCCCCGGCGCTTCTTAGCGCATCCGCTACATCCTTGCTACTGGGGGCACAGCGCTCCAGCAAAAGCTGAACGCAGTCGGTCACCCGATCCGCCAAGGGTGCGCCTCCCTTATGGGCAAAGTTGCTGTACGTCAGCTGGCCCAAAGCGTGACGACCGCCGCTGTCTCGAAGCAAGGCATCTTCCAAGTCGCAGCAATTCGTGAGGGTGTCAAGAACCTTGGTTTGTGCCTTTTCGGCAGCCAGTACGATGGCCGGCATAGGGCGTATGCCTTCAATCCCGGTGCCGGTCAGCAGCACCTCTCGCTCCGCATCCGTCAGCGCGTCATGATCCAGGATGGTGGCGACTGCCTCATCGTGCCCTTTGAAGATTGCGCGGTTAAGGGCAGTGTCACCGTTGCTATCAATGGCGAGCCGGTCGCAACATTCCATGAGTGCGCCGATCTGCGCGGTTCGGCCTTGCGCAGCGGCATAATGAAATGGGGTACGTCCGAATTCGTCTCTAGGGTCCACCTGCTCGGTAAGGTGCAAAAGGTAGTTCAGGATAGCGGGATCTGAGGCACGAGCGGCTTCGTGAAGAATCGTGATATTTGCGGGGCCGATGACCCCGAGGGGACTGGAGTAGGCGCTGTACAGATCGGCAAAGACATCCATGCGGCCGGGTTGGATCGCACCGGCAATGGGATGCCAGCCCTCTTTATCCGGCTTTGCCTTGGCGCCATAGCGCAACAAAACCTGGACGGCAGTCTTTGCGCCCCAAGCTGCCTTGTGCAGCGGTGTTAACTTCAGTGGTTGACTTTCGAGGTCCACAAGAGTCCGATCTTTACTGAGCCAACTCTCTAAAACCTCGTGTAGATCATACTCCGCAGCAGTATGAATGAGGAATACGAGCTTGCCCGACACCTCCACGCTGCGGTCGCCACGCTCCGCCAAGGCGAGGATCTCAAGGCAAATCTGGCGCAGTTTTCGGTCCTGCTCAGTCAGGGGTTGCCCCCCTGCGCCTGTCCAAGTCGCCCGTTTTGCGTCCAACACCCGTACGGCATCGTCCAGTGCTGCCGGTCGGTTCTCCAGAATCTCTGTGAGTGAAGATCCGTATTCTGAAATCTCCCCTAATAGGTGCCGAATACGCCGTTGAGAGATTAGTACCGATTTTTTCTGTTCAAACCACTCCATGGCTGGCGGCCAATTGTCTATGGTCGCCTGATGCACCAGACGTACACGATCAGCGCCGGTCGGTACCAACAGGCGTCGGCGTTCATGCGCATCGATGAGCGACTGCATCGATGTTACTCGTGAGCGTCGAGGAGTGTCGATGAGGCGGATATTGTCTTGCGCGTCAATTGCCACCAGTGCGTTGAAGAAGTTTTCTATAGTGCTCTCGTTGAAGGTGTGTGTCCACCGAACACCTGGAATGTGCACACCCTGCATGTTCGCGAAACTCAAGAATGAGTCCAGGTCAAACTTGTTATCCGAGTCTAGGAAGCGTTGAATGCCAGGACGGAGGCGAGGATTTTGTGAAATTCGTTGGATCGCCGAAACCATCTTATTGGGATCCTCGATATGACGTGTCTCTTGAGGGAGTTCTCCCGCTTCGTCCCAAGCGGCTTGCATCATCTCACCAATCAATGGGGCGAGCGTCAGCGTGATTCCTCGCTGTTCCAAATCCTCTCGCGTAATAGCCTGTGCCGCTTGTTCGAACCCTTGTGAGGCCCCACCCCTGACGTCCAGCATTCGGTCGCGGAAGAGGGAAAACAATCGACTTAGCCAGATAGCAAGCAAGGGAAGGAATGATGCCGTGACGCGGCTGTGCTCTGAGCGCGCCTTCTCATCCTCGAAGGCTTCGACCATATTGTAAATATCGTCGATCAGGTCTTTGGATAAGCTGAGTCGCGCTTCTCCCGCCGTGCTGATTACGAAACTGCGGACCTCACCAATCGGGAAGTCTGCGTTATATTCCCTGATAGTAAGGCCCGTGCGTTCTTTCAACTGTAGCTTTTCCAGGTTATCGCGGCGCATTCGCTCCAGCGTACCGATCACGAAAACTCGCTCGTGGCGGAGAGCAGCGGCGAGGAAGCGTAGAATTTGCCACCAACTTCCTTTCGTATCCCTACGCCCCTCATCGAGAGTAACCAGATCGATCAGTTCCTCGAATTGGTCGACGCCGAGTGCTAGTGGCCGGCCTGCCGAGTCCAAGGCCTCACCAAGTGCCGCGGCGGCTTTGCTCGGGATGTCTGAAGTGCGAGTCGCAAATGGCTTGCGCAGGCCGAGAGGGACTCGGATACTATCCTCACCTTGCTCCAATCTCTCGCACAGGAGACCGAGTATCTGACCGAGAGGTGTGCTCTCAGGCCGTTCGTATAAATCTGTAGGACGAAATACGACGACCTTTGCGTCTGAGATTTCATAGGGCAAATCACCAAGTACGCCCTTCTGCATCAACGACGACTTTCCGCAGCCGCTTGGCCCTTCCAATACCATCATTTCGGAGTCTTGGGAATGGTTCACAAACCAAGGCTTCAACTTGCTTCGTAGCGCAAGCCGGTCGGGCAGGGGCAGCGGGTCATCGTAAGCGTAATGCTCCATGTTCGCTTTGTACGGGAGCTGGCCTGAGCGGTCAGGAATCTGCGACAGCAATTCATCCAAGGCTGACCGACCCAGCGTTTTGTACATGTCTTCCGCTATCTCGAATCGCTGGATCCAAGTGCCCCGTTTCGGGCTGCTCAAGGCTTTCAACAGATTAAGCAGACCTTTTACCTGAGGATCGTATTCCCGCTCCTTGTATTTGACGTGGTAGTGCGGGTCGGTTTGGATTTTGGTAGCGTACAGCCTGCCCTGATTGAACGTGATTTGGTCTAAGGTCAGGTCCGGCGTTACGTGCCGGTTAGCGACATACCCGACGAAGAATCCGCCAGGCGTATTTTTGTCTCGCGCCACCAAAAGTTCGTAAACCGTGCCGGTGAGGGGAAACTTGCCAGAGTCCAATAGCTTGGTTGCAGCTTCCGGTTCGTCTGGCCAAGGGTGGGTGAGGCCATCAGGACCCCACTCCTCTAGCACGGCTTGTGCTTTGTCCGGCAGATCACCGCGTAAGGGAGAACCGATGCGCTCGCCGAGCATCACGATGGTCATTTGCACGCGGCCAGCCAGTAGTTCGTCGATTTGGCGCTGAACAGCGTCTTTGGAGCTGACGCGCCGTCCTCCGTCAGTCTCTTCTTCCCACAAAAGAGGCCGGTAATACGAACCGTAGGCTTGAAAACCTAGCTTAAGATAGTTGGACAGCTCAAAACGCTCTGATTCGAGGTCGGAGGGGGATGAAATGAGGACGCAGGGACCTTCTTGATTGTGAATCATGGTTTACTCCCATTTGCGAAAGAAAATGAAGCGCTTGATGCAGTTGAGGTATGCAGACTCCGCGCGCTGACTGTAATGACGAGCATGCCGTACAATCCGCATCTGATTAAGCAGCTTTGACAGGACCATTTGTTAGCAGTCTGAGCTACGTATGGGGCAAGCAAGCCAGAACTGGTTGAGTTCATGTGAGGTATTTTCTCCTTACTTGTGTATGGTGAAACCAGTCCAGGAGATTGGACGATTGCGAGATATTTGATTGAGGTATTGAGCATGAGCACATTAACGCCTGAGGAGCGTCTCGTGAACAACGCGCAATTGCTAACACCGATCCGTCTGCGCTGTCAATGGTTCAGCGCCTTCCATGCCCTGCCACCTTCAATTCTTGAAAGAGTCTTTGCCGCAGATCTAATCTCACGAAAAGAGTGATTGGGTGAGCTGAGGCTCACGAAGAGTTAAGGTCGCGGGTGTGTAGCGCGAGCTTTCTCTTCCAGGGGTTGCAGCGTGCGATAGATCAGTGCGTGAGTTGGCGCCTCCACACCTGCTTCATGGGCCATGCGTACCACTGCTCCGTTCTGGGCATCAAGTTCCGAAGGTTTGCCGGCGGCGATGTCGCGTTGCATTGAGCTGGTGGCATCTTCCGGTAATGCATCGACACTGGCCATCACCGTGTCTATGGAATTCGCCGGCAGATTGATTCCACGCGCGTGGGCAAGCGCGTAAATCTCCTGCATCGCGCTCAGTATTTGCGCGCGCCATTGCGGATCGGCGCGAAGAACTCCAGCGGGGGCGTTGGCCATTGCGCCAATGCCGCTATACGACGCGATGAAGAGAAACTTGGTCCAGAGTGCGACTTGAATGTTTGTAGCGATCGTTATTTCCACACCGGCGCGCTTGAACATTTGCTCAATCTCGGTGATGCGATCGGTTCGGGTGTTGTCGAGTTCGCCGATGATGACTGAAGGCTTGAAACCGGCGTGTCGAACATGACCAGGCTCGACGACAAAGCTGACAATCCGGCAAAGACCACCAATGACGCTGTCAGTGCCGAGCGTATTGACCAGTTGCGACACAGCCTCGACCCCGTTTTGTAACGGAAGCACGGTCGTGTTTGAGCCGACCAGAGGTTTCATCGCCCGCGCCGCGTCAGGCACTTGCCACGCTTTGACACCGACGATTACGAGATCGACCGCGCCAACGTCGGCGACGTTATCCGTGGCAGTCGCGGGATAAATCACGAACTCGCCGTCACGACTCTCAACCTTCAATCCGTTCTCTTTGATCGCACGTAAGTGGTCGCCACGAGCAATAAAGATCACATTCTCGCCAGCCTTAGCGAGGCGCCCACCGAAGTACCCACCAACGCCACCTGTTCCAAAAACTGCTATTCGCATAACGACACCACCTGCTTAACTATAATTTCTAACGCGGTCTGCGGTGAAATCTTGTGTTAACATTCGGCCTCACACCAAACCAGGAACAATAAAACTTGACTAACAACAACTCCCCGCACGCCGCCAAACTCCGTCACGGATTCGAGCTGTTTTGGATCAGTTTCCTAATCTTGTTTATCGAACTCGCGGCCATTCGCTGGTTTCCGGCGCATGTACTGTACCTGACGTTCTTCACAAACGCGGTGCTGCTGGCTGCGTTCCTCGGAATGTCAGTCGGGTGTTTGGCTGCGGATCACCGGCGCAACTATCTCAGGTGGACGCCGTTGCTGCTCGCCGTCGCGATGTTTGGTGCGCTGGCGGTCGAACTCAGCAGTGGCTCGTTCGTTAAGTTTGTTGATGTCGGTAACCAGTCATCACCAGAGCAGATCTACTTCGGGACTGAGTATCACAGCCAGGACTTGTCTCGCTACGCCATTCCCGTCGAAGTTATTTGCGGTTTCTTTTTCCTGATCATCGCGCTCGCCTTTATTGGTCCTGGTCAGGAACTGGGTCGCGCACTCAAACGCTGGCCCAACCGCCTGCAGGCTTACACGCTGAACATAGCCGGCAGCCTGGCGGGAATCGTGATCTTTGCTGCGTGCTCGTGGCTCGAGGTGCGAGCGTTCTGGTGGTTTCTGCTGGTCGCGCTCGGGCTCGGTTATTTCTACTTCATCTCGCCGGTGCAACGCTTTCCGAAGCGAGTGACAGCGTGGAGTCTCTTGACGGCTTTGTCGCTGGTCTTCGTGGTCTCGTTAGCCGCCTACGTGCCCGTACACAACGACTACCCGGGCCAGGCCAAAGCACAACAGTTCTGGTCACCGTACTACAGGATCGATTTCAAGCAGGAAGACCTGTCGCTCTCGGTGAATCTCATCTATCACCAGCAGATGGTTTCGCGCAAAGAGATCTTTCCGGCGTATGCCCTGCCTCACGTGTTGAATCGTGACGCCGGCAGACCTGCATTCGAAAACGTTCTGATCATCGGCGCGGGGTCCGGTAACGACGTGAGCCGGGCTTTGCAGTGGGGCGCGAAACATATCGATGCGGTGGAAATCGATCCGGCGATCCAACGCCTGGGTAAAGCGTATCATCCGGATGGTCCATATTCGGACCCGCGCGTCAAGGTTCATCTGGATGATGGGCGCAACTTTCTCCGCTCGACGGACCGACAGTACGATCTCATCGTCTACGCGCTCGTCGATTCGTTAGTGCTGCACAGCGGCTACAGCAACATCCGCCTCGAGAGTTTTCTCTTCACGCGCCAGGCGTACGAAGATGTTCGTCGCCATCTCAAGCCAAACGGAACGTTCGTGATCTACAACTATTTCCGTCAGGGCTGGCTGGCGGCGCGCTTGAAGAATGGACTGGACGAAGTTTTCGGGCCTGACAATTCGATAGTTCTAACGTTGCCTTACCGAGCAGCGATCGAACCTGAGAGCGCAACCTTCGGCGACTTCACAGTTTTCTTTGCCGGCGATACAGGCGCGTTGCGCAGTGCATTCGCCGCGCGGCCTGACTACTGGTTGCGTGCCGACGCGGCGCCTGAGCCGGGATCGGTTAACGGGTTTCAGCAACAACCGGGCGCGGGTGAGAAGTGGGAACGTTTTGGATTGGCGACGGTGTTGCCTCCGGAAGGTAGTTTGCCGAATGCAACTGACGATTGGCCGTTCCTGTATTTGCGTGAGCCGATGATCCCGACGTTGAGCTGGCGCGGAGCACTGATCATGGGCGGGTTGGGGTTGTTGCTGATACTGCTGTTCATGCCGCGACTGGCGAAAGCCGAGAATGGTAGTAGTCGCTTAGTCAATGTTCGAATGTTCTTCCTCGGCGCTGGATTCATGCTGATCGAGACGAAGGCGGTGGTCACCATGGCGCTGCTGTTTGGTGGCACGTGGATCGTGAACTCAGTCGTGTTCATGGCAGTGCTGGTGATGATCTTGCTCGCGAATCTTTGGACGTTCAGGATGAAGCCCACAGCGCTATGGCCTTACTACACGGGCCTCCTGATAAGCCTGGCACTCAACGTGATGATTTCGCTCGATTCGTTCCTCGGCATGAACCGCGCGATTCAGGTGCTCGGCGCAAGCCTGTTGGTGTTTGTACCGATATTTTTCGCGGGAGTGATCTTCGCCGGCTCCTTCAGGAGAACCACGCAACCGGATCGCGCTTTTGGGATCAACGTCGCCGGTGCAATGGTGGGCGGGCTGGCGGAGTACGGATCGATGGCGCTGGGATTCAAATACATAGTGCTAATCGCCATTGTCTTCTACATACTCTCCGCGCTGGGTTTGACGCGAACAGAAGACACCGCATTAGGTCAAACACCGGCCGATGCAGTCGCGTCTGAGATTTGATTGCTGAGGGTTCCTATCCACAGATTACACAGATTATGTAAAGTGAATCTGCGTAATCTGTGGATAGAAACTAGCTCGATGCGGGCGCGGGTTCCTGGGTCACGCGGTCCCATTCTTCGTAGAGGGTGCGGAGGAGGGATTCGGTTTGTTGGTATTCGTTGTTGAGAGCAATGAGGCGGTCGGGGTCGCGGGCCACTTCGGGGGTGCCCATTTGTTGAGAGATTTCGTTGAGACGTTGTTCGGCGCGAGAGATGTCGGTCTCGACTAACTCAGGGGTTCGCGCGTCCGGCTTCTTTTTCTTGACCACCTTAATACCCGGTTTCTTCGGAGCGGGTGCGGCCTTCTTGACTACGGGCGCTGGTTCCGGAGCAGGCGCAGGGGCGGCAACGCTCACGAGATTGTCTTCGGTGGCGATGATCGGAGCAACAGACTCGCGCCGGCCCAGTTTCCAATCGTGATACTCGGTGTAGTCGCCGTCGTAATGTTCGGCGCCGCCCAGACCATCCAACGCAAGGATCTGGGTTGCGACACGATCGAGAAAGTACCGGTCATGACTGATCGTGACGATTGTTCCTTCATACGCAGAAAGCGCTTCTTCGAGTGCTTCGCGCGAAGGGATGTCGAGATGGTTGGTAGGCTCGTCTAGTACAAGAACGTTCACGCGGGAGTAAATCAACTTCGCCAAAGCAAGGCGTCCCTTCTCGCCACCGGAAAGATCCCTCACGTGCTTGTAAACGTCGTCACCGGTAAACAAAAACTTCGCCAGGAACGAACGTAACTCGCCGGCGGTCGCAGTCGAAGGCGCTACGCGACGCAACTCCATGATGATCTCGTTGCGATCGTCCAGGTCGTCAAGCTGCTGCGCGTAATAACCGATCTGAACTTTCGTGCCCCAACGAACCTCACCGCCAAGCGGCGCAAGCTTGTTCAGGATCGTTTTCAGGAAAGTCGTCTTGCCGGAGCCATTTGGTCCAATGATGCCGAGACACTCACCACGCCGCAGTATGAACGAAATATCGTTCGCCAGCATCTTGCCCGGATAACCGATCGAGAGCTCGTTAACCGTGAGCACGTGGTTTCCCGTGCGCTCGATTGCTTGCAGACGAAAGTCTCCCGACGACTGGTCCGGGCGCACGGCATCGAGGCGCTCGAGCTTCGCCAGCATCTTGCGACGCGACTGCGCTTGTTTCGTTTTTTGCCCGGCGATGTTTCGACGGATGAACTCTTCCGTCTTGGCAATCAAATGCTGCTGATTGTCATAGGCACGCTGCTGAGCTTCGCGACGCTCTTCACGTTCGACGAGGTAATCGGAATAGTTGCCGGTGTAATTCGAGGCGCGCCCGTTCTCGAGTTCGATGATGCGCGCACAACAACGATCGAGGAAATAACGATCGTGGCTAATTATTACAAAGGCGCTGGCGTATCCCTGCAGAAACTCTTCCAGCCATTCGACCGCGTTTACGTCGAGATGGTTGGTGGGCTCGTCGAGCAACAAAACGTCCGGCGCTGCAAGAAGCAAACACGCGAGGCCGAGACGATTCTGCTGTCCGCCGGAGAGCTTGTCCGTTTCGAGCGACCACATCTCACGATCAAACCCGAGCCCCTGGAGAATCGCTTCAGCCCTTGCCGCATACTCAAAACCGCCCTCGAGTTCGAACTCGTGTTGCAGATCGCTGTAGCGTTCGAGCACTTTCTCCAGGTCGTCACCGGCGTCTGCCATGCGATGCTCGAGCTCGTGCATCTCATGTTCGATCTGTTGCAAACGACCAAACGCGGCCAGCGCGGACTCGTGGACCGTTGAACCTGGTTCGAAGTGGACGTGCTGGTCCAACAGGCCCAACTTTACGTTGCGCGCGCGCACCACGTCGCCCCGATCCGCTGATTCTTCACCTCTGACAAGACGAAAGATCGTGCTCTTGCCGGCGCCGTTTCGACCGACCAGTCCAACGTGTTCGCCTGCGTTCACCTGTAGTGAGGCGCCGCGCAGGACGTCCTGAACGCCGTAAGACTTATGAACTTCTGAGAGTCGAAATAGCATGAGAGTTTAGCCACAGATTTGCACGGATTAAAAACACGGATCAGCGCTGATCCGTGTTTTCAATCCGTGAAATCTGTGGCTCAAATTTTACTTCGTCGGTGACGCTGCCGGCTTCACCGTTACGGGCGAACTGCTGGTTGCCGCCGGGCTTGAGGCGGGTGTCTGAGTTGGCGACGTAGCCGGCGCCGCGCCTTCCGCAGCCGGACGCAGACCAAGGTTACCCGGATTGTTCAGCATGTTGGCGGCCAGGTGATTTACGATCCGGGCGTCGTTTATTGCCGTCTCCAACAACGCTGTATTGAGAAGCTGCTTGCGCTGGTTCGTCAGGCCCTGCGTGATCTGCTGGCGCACACCCGGACTATCCAACGTCAGATTCTGCGTCTCCAGCCGCTTCTCCGCGAGCTTGAAGATGTACCACTTGCCACTGCTGCCAAATCGAACCGGTTGCGTGTAATCACCAACCTGCATCGGGCCGAAGAACTGGGAAACCAGATCCGGTGGGAAGTTGTTGTTTCGCAGATCCTCTTCGGTGGCAAAACCGACATCGCCTCCCATGCGCAGGCTGTTGACTTCTTCGCTCTTGGCGCGAGCAACAGTCGCGAAGTCAGCTTTCCCCTGAAGCTGCTGGTAAATATTGTCGATCTTCAGTTTTGCATCGGCTTCGTTCTTGGCGTCGTCAGTGATGCCGGTGTTGCTGTTGTCAGCGGGGTCCACCACGATCATTGCCAGGGCAACACCACGTTCGCTCTTAAAGAGCTGCTTGTTGGCGTTGTAATACTCTTCGACTTCACGATTACTGATGTTGATCTGCCCGTTGTATTTATCCTGTAGCGCAGCGATCGCGAGATCCTTGCGCGCTTCCTCACGCAACGTCTCCATCGACATGTTTTGTGCCTTGAGGCCCTTCTCGAAGTCTTCCGCCGTCATGCCGCTGTTCTGCTTTTGCGTGGCGATAGCGCCGTCGATCTGCGCGTCAGTCGGAAGGACCTTCTCTCGTTCGGCGCGCTGAAACAACACTTCGCGCTGGATGAGACCGTTGAGCACCTGCAAGCGAGCCTGGGCCATTTGCAGTTGATTCAAAGCAGACGTGTTACCGCCCGCCTGTTGATTCACCTGCCGCTCTACCTCGGAAAGCATGATGTTGCGGCCATTAACCGTCGCGGCCACCATGCTGTCTTTAGTCTCCGACCCGTTCGAGGAACACCCACTCAGGACAAGGCCTGCTGTCAACAAACAAATAACGACAAGAACTTTTGCGTTGCGCACTTTAACTCTGCTCCTTTAACACTAATCAAAGCTCTCCAATGTCGCACTGCTTGACGACCCGGAAAAGCGTTTGCTATAAAGCTTGGTTTCTGATTACGGCAAGACAACAGTCCGTATGATGCCGGGAACGCCGGTAAAGAAACCCAAGAAATTCTGGAGGTTGAAAAAAATGGCCAAACGTTGCGAAGTCTGCGGTAAAGGAC
>DASVGE010000058.1:0-26917 GCA_036379695.1 Pyrinomonadaceae bacterium
TCCTGCATCATGTAGCTCAAGCGCTGCCTGGGATACTCCGGATCCAGCGGCACATACGCCGCCCCGGCTTTGAGCACGCCCAACAGCGCCACCACCATCTCCAGCGAGCGCTCCATCGACACCCCAACCAGCTCTTCCGTGACCACGCCGGCATGCTGCAAGCGGTGCGCGAGTTGGTTGGCGCGCGCGTTCAACTCGCGGTAAGTCAATGACTGTCCTTCAAACACCACTGCCACAGCTTCCGGCGTGTGGGTTACCTGCTGCTCGAGCAACTCCGTTAACGAAATGTCGGCGGCGAGTTCGTGGGCCGTATCGTTGAAGTCTTCCAGCAGTTGCTGGCGCTCGCTGCGGCTCAGCAACTCGATCTCCGAGAGACGTTGCTCGGGATTGCCCGCGACGCTCGCCAACAGCACCTGCAAGTGTTGCAACAACCGTTTGATCGTCTGCGCCTCGAACAAGTCGGCGTCGTACATGCAGTTTCCACGAATTACGTCTTCACTTTCCCAGAGGTAAAGATCCAGATCGGATTTAACCACCGCGGGTGGGGTGAAATCGTGTTCACTGACTTGAAGGTCTCCCCAATTCACTGACGTTAGGGGCGGGTGCTGGTAGACCATCATCGCTTGAAACAGAGGTTGCCGGCTCAAATCGCGATCGACCCCGAGTTCGTCAATCAACTTCTCAAAAGGAAAGTCCTGGTGGGCCTGGGCTTGTAAATATGTTTCCTGCACTCGATGCAGTAGATCTTTGAAAACGGGATCGCCACTCAAGTCAGATCGCAAAACCAGAATATTGATGAAGACCCCGATGAGATCTTCTATCTCGCGGTGTGTGCGTCCTGCTACCGGAACTCCCACGGTGAGGTCGCGCTGAGCCGTGTAGCGATGCAACAGCGTGTTGAAAGCAGCAAGGAGCGTGACAAACGGTGTGACTCCCTCGTCGTTGCTCAACTGCTTGAGCGCGGCGCTCAACTCTTTCGAGAAAATGACCGGCAACTGTGCCGCGCGATGCTTCTGCACGGCCGGCCGCGCATAGTCGGTAGGCAATTCGAGCACGGGAACACCCGACAGTTGCTGCTTCCAGTAATCCAGTTGCGACGTGTCGTTCCTGTCTCTTTGCCACGCCGCATAATCGACGTATTGAATTTCCAACTCCGGCAGCGCAGAGGGTTTTGCCGAGCTGAATGTCTCGTAGAGAGCCTTTACTTCACGAAGCAGAATTCCCAGTGACCATTCATCGCTGATGATGTGGTGCATCGTTGCCAGCAGCACATGTTCGGTCTCAATGAGTTTGATCAAAGTCACACGCAATAGCGGGCTCTCCAGGAGATTGAAGGGCTGCTCGGCTGCGGTCTTGAGGAGCTGATCAGATTGCGCAGTTTTTTGATCATCGGACAGCACGTTCAGGTCGTGCAGCTCGAGTCTGACTTCAGCATGCGGGTGAACGACCTGCGCCGGGATTCCGTTTTCAACAACGAAACTGGTCCGCAGGATTTCATGCCGCCGCACAATCTCATTCAACGTCCGCTGCAGGGCTAATAGATTCAATTGACCTTTTAACCGCAATGTCGCCGAGATGTTGTACGAGGCGCGCTCAGGGTCGAGTTGATCAATGAACCAGAGACGTTGTTGCGCAAATGAGAGAGCAAAGCGATCGTGTTCCCGGTTGACTTTACTCAAAGCAGGAATGATCTCAGGTTGCTCTTTGTGTGCGGCGGCAATCCTTTTCGCCAGCGCTTCAATGGTGGGCGCTTCGAACATGCTGCGCAGCGGTAGTTGTACGCCAAAAGTTTTCTGCACGCGCGAGATAACCTGCGTCGCACGCAGCGAGTGTCCGCCAAACTCGAAAAAGTTCGCCTGAATGCCGATGCGATCGACACCTAAAACTTCTTGCCAGATCTGAGCGAGGGCGCGCTCAGTCTCGTTGCGAGGCTCGATATAACTCGCTTCACTCCCCGCCGGACTGACGTACATCTCCAGCAATTGCCGGCGATCGACTTTGCCGTTGGGTGTTTGCGGCAGGTGGGGCAGGACCACGAGGCTCGCGGGAACCATGTAACCGGGCAACTTCGTTTCGAGGTGGCGGCGCAGGCGGGCTTCGATGTTCTCGTTACGCATCCCGCGCAGCGGACTGTTGGCGAGAGCTGACAGTGTCAAAGGCGCAGTCTGACCCGCATTACGGTACCGACCTGCGTGCTTAGTGAAATGGAGATCGAAACAGTCTTCACGCCCCGGCTCAGACCAACTGATTTCGACTGAATAGCCAGTGCCCTCAGCTAATCGCCACACGTCTTCGGGATGAACCGTGTTTTCAACCGGCAAGGCCGCGTTGAATTCAGCCACAGTCTCGTTCGCGGCCGCATGGTCCAACATACGCGCCGCGTTTACTTCCGCGAGGACGCGTGAGTTGGGAACGTGTTTCACGACTATATCGGCAGCCGCGTCACGCAACCGGTCTCGCAATTTCTCAACGCTGAGCCCGTCTTCACGCCAATCAAGAACGCTAACGTCATCGCTTTGGTCTGTCTTTCCGGTTTTGTCTACGTGCAGTACGACGTCATAACGAAAACGGCTCAGCTCGTTCTCAAAACACCCGCGTTTTAGTTGAATCTCGACACGAGCAACTTCCGGCAAACGAGCCGCCAGCGCGATGAAGAACAGCGGATCAAGACAGAGCTCTTTCTCGCGGCGCAAACGCTGACTCACGCGTTGTCGCAGCTCGCTGACTGATTGTCCCTCAACGGCACGACTCAATTCGATCGAGGTGTGAAATGCCTGCAACAGGCGCAGGTTTCGTACGTCGCCGATGAAAACAGAGCCGCGCTCACCGATCAACTTCACTGCCCCGGTTAACACGCGCGCCAGGTAATCCGCATCCGGGAAGTACTGGCTTACTGAATTCAGAATCACGGCGTCGAAATCGTCGTTGATCTCGCCCACGGCATCTGCCGCGGCTTGTTGCAGAACAACGTTCGCGGGCTGGTGTTTTCGCACGTACGAAAGCGCGCGTTGAGAGAAATCCGTAGCGTAGTAAAAGCTCGTATGAGGCGCGACGGCAAAGAGTATCAGTCCTGTGCCACAGCCAATCTCCAACACGCGTTGCGCCTTCAAGGCAAGGATTCGATCGACCGTGTGATCCAGCCATTGCTGCATCTCGTCAACGGGAATCGGTGCGCCGGTGTAGCTGCTGGTCCAACCTGAGAAATTGTGTGCATGGTCGTGTTCGGCGCCGCTCCCGGCGTAAGTCTCATCCCAGGCCGACTGCCACTCTGACGCCAGCTCAACCCCTTCTTCATCGTCAACCGCGAGCTCCTGAGCCTGGACCACGAAACCGATCAAGCGACTATTTCCATCGGCTTCCGTTTGCGCGACAACAACAGCCTCATCGACTTCGGGATGCTGTATCAGGGCTGCTTCTATTTCGCCGAGCTCGATGCGATGACCGCGCAGCTTGACCTGGTGATCGACACGCCCGAGAAACTCAACCTCGCCGTCAGCCAGATAACGAGCGACGTCACCGGTGCGATAGATTCTTGCTCCGGACTTGGCGGCGAAAGGATCGGGAACAAATTTTTCCGCGGTGAGCGCCGGTCTATTCAAATAGCCACGCGCGATTCCCTCGCCGCCGATGTACAACTCACCCGCGACACCAACCGGCACGGGTTGCAGTCGCGCATCGAGGATGTAGATTTGCGTGTTTGCAATCGGCCGTCCGATCTCGACAGGATTTCGCTCAACGCTCGACACTTGCTTCAACGCCGACCAGATCGTAGTCTCGGTTGGGCCATACATGTTCCACAGCGAAGCGCCGTAACCCAACAGTCGCTGTGCCAGATCCGCGGTCAGCGCTTCACCGCCACACAGCATCTTCAACGTGTCGCTGCCATTCCAACCGGCTTCTAAAAGTAAACGCCAGGTGACGGGCGTCGCTTGCATGATCGTTGGTCGATACTTGTCGAGCGCTACGGCTAAGGCAGCGCCGTCCGCGGCGGTTTCGCGATCGACAAGGACCAGCTTCGCCCCATTAAGCAGCGGCAGGTATAACTCCAGCCCGGCGATATCAAACGAGAGTGTGGTTACCGACAGCAGCACATCCGACGCAGTGATGCCGGGCTCTGCACGCATCGAACTCAGGAAGTTGACGACAGCGCGATGTGAGATTTGTACGCCTTTTGGTTGACCGGTCGAGCCTGACGTGTAGATCGTGTAAGCCAGATTCTCTGCACCGCAAAACAGATCGGCAAACCTCGTACTGTAAGTCGAAATGATCTCGCGATCCTCATCGAGACAAACAGTGGTGAGCTGCTCGCTCGGCAACTCCGGCACAAGCATCGTGGTGGTGATTAAAACTTTCGCCTGCGAGTCGGCGAGAACAAACGATTGCCGCTCCTTTGGATAAGCAGGATCGAGCGGAACGTAAGCCGCACCCGCTTTGAGCACACTTAAAACAGCGACGAGCATCTCGATCGAACGATCCAGACAGACGGCTACGAGACTTTCCGGCGACACGCCGAGTCGTTGCAAATGGTGCGCGAGTTGATTCGCCCGCGCATTCAGCTCCGCGTAGGTCAACTCTTCGTCATTACAGATCACCGCGACGGCGTCAGGCGTGTGCTTCACCTGGCTCTCAAACAATTGTGGCAGCGTGCTGTTTTCGGGAAACGCGCTGGCGGTCGCGTTCCAGTCTTCCAGAATCTCTGCTCTTTCGGCAGTCGTGAGCAACGGCAAGTTCTCCACTCGTTGCTGCGGAGTTTCGGTAACGCCGTTCAGCAAAGTCGTGAAGTTGTTTATCAGCCTGACGATTGTCTTGCGATCGAAGAGGTCGGAGTTGTACTCCAACACTCCGTTCAGCGATCCCTCGGCGTCTTCGCGCATCAACAGCGCCACGTCGAATTTCGCAGTGCCGTTATCAACGTCGAGTACGTTTAGTTTGAGATCGGGAAGCTCGAGCGCAGAGGTCGGTGCATTCTGCAGAATGAACGTCACCTGGAAAATCGGCGCACGGCTCAGATCACGTTCGGGCTGTAATTCTTCGACCAGCTTTTCAAAGGGCGCGCTCTGATTTGCGTAAGCACTCAAACACACATCTCGCACCTGCTGGAGCAGATCGGTGAAGACGGGATTGCCGGACAGATCCGTTCGCAACGCCAGCATGTTGGAGAAGAAACCGACGAGAGCCTCAGTCTCCGCGTGGTTGCGATTGGCGATGTCAGTGCCGACGACCAGATCTTTTTCATTCGTGTAACGACTGAGTAACACCTGCCACGTTGCGAGCAGCGTCATGAAGAGCGTGACGCCCTCGCGCCGGCTCAATTCATTCAGCGCCTTCGTCAACTCCGCGGACAGTTGGAACTCACGCCGCGCGCCACGATGTGTCTGGATCGGGGGACGTGGCCGATCGGTGGGCAGGACCAAGGCCCGCGGCGCGCCTGCGAGTCGTTGCTTCCAATAGCTTAATTGCGCGTCGATCAGGTCACTCCGCAGGTATTGTTGCTGCCAGTGTGAAAAATCGACGTACTGAATGGAAAGCGGTGCGAGTGGCGAAGGATTGCCGCACACAAAGGCTGTGTAGACCTCGGCGAGCTCACGGATCAGCAGCCCGAGCGACCAGGCATCGATGACGATGTGGTGCATCGTCACGAGAGCGAGGTGTTCCGCTTCACTCAACTTCAGCAGACAAGCACGAAGCAGCGGCGCCTCGGAAAGCTCGAAACGCTTCGCCGCCTCCTCGACCATCACGCGTTTCGCCTCTTCTTCGCGATTAGCAACGTAAGTGAGATCCAACTTTTGCAGCTTAACTGGGCGCACGGGGTTAATAACCTGCACCGGTTGACCATCAACCTCGACAAAACTCGTCCGCAACACTTCGTGACGATGGACTAGCTCCGTCAGTGTTCGCTCAAACGCGCCCACGTCCAACCGGCCGTTAAGACGGACTGCGAGCGGCACGTTGTAAGCCGCGTCGCCGGTTTGTAGCTGGTGCAGGAACCAGAGTCGCTGTTGTGAGAAGGAAAGCGGAAAGCGGTTCTCTGCTCGCGAGACGCGAGTTATGTGTTCTGGTTGTGTCGCTGTATTTTGAGTCGCCGCAATCTTTTCCGCGAGCCCGGCCACGGTAGGCGACTCGAACAAACTGCGCAACGTCAGCTCGACGCCGTATGTCTTGCGCAAGCGCGAGATGACCTGAGTGGCGCGCAGTGAGTGTCCGCCCAATTCAAAGAAATTCGAGAGCACGCCGACCTGATTCACGTCGAGGATCTCGGCCCACATCGTTGCGATCGCCGCTTCGATCTCGGTGCGTGGCGCAACGTAGGATTTGGTCGCGACGTTGAAGTCGAGTCGTCGTTGCGATAGCTCGAGACGATCCACTTTGCCGTTTGGTGTGAGAGGTAGTTGGGGCAGGAGAATGAACGCCGCGGGAATCATGTACGACGGCAACTTCTCTTCGAGCCGGCTTCTTAGCTGCGGCATGAGTCGTCGCGCAAATTTGCCCTGGAGCGGATTATTGAAAAAGTTTTTCCAGACCTTAGGTTCTGCTCCGTTTCTTCGAACCCCCGGCTTCACAGACGCGTTGCGGTGTTTGCATACGACGTCAAA
The DNA here is from genome assembly GCA_036379695.1 of Pyrinomonadaceae bacterium. Taxonomy (GTDB): domain Bacteria; phylum Acidobacteriota; class Blastocatellia; order Pyrinomonadales; family Pyrinomonadaceae; genus PSRF01. The sequence goes on from DASVGE010000058.1 coordinate 6,594, forward strand.
CACTTCGCCTTTACTCGTCTCGCTCCACAGCACCTCAACGTCATATGGGAGCGATTCACTCAACGCCCAGAAATCATTTGGATCTATTCCGTCCCCCGTCAGTGGCGCCGATAACACTTCGCTGACGGTGGAATCCGGCGAGAGGGTCGACAGCACCTTCACCGCGTTGAAATCCGATTCGGATCGGACGTTCGGCACATCGAGCAGACGCAACATTGGCGGCTGTGCGCTTACCAGCAACGATTCAACTGCCGATAACGACAGCTCGCGTTCGCGCCAGCTCAACTGCACGCCATCATCGAAAGCGCCGGCTTCGCCATCGATAGTGAGAATCACGTCGTAACGGAATTTCGACAGCTCGTTTACATACCGGCCGCGCTTGTGACGTATTTCAACATCTGAAATCGCCGGCAGGTGGTCCATCAACGCGTGGAAAAATGACGGCGCGACCACCAGCTCTTCTTCCTGAAGAATGCTCTTTTCGATCTGTTGTCGTAAGTCGCGGATCTTGAGCGTTGGGGCACTGTGATGGAGCTGAATCGACGTGTGCAGCGCTTCCAGTGCGGGAAGGCTGCGAATATCGCCGAGGAAGATTCGTCCGCCGGGCGCGACGTGTTGCACTACGCCTTCCAACACTCTCAAGAGATAAGTGACATCCGGAAAATATTGTACGACTGAATTTATGATGACAGTGTCGAAGGCGCCAGCGAGTTCGCTGAAATCATCAGCGGCACGTTCCAGCAGCGTGACTTGCGAGAGTTGTCGCGAGTCTTTGAACCGGCGCACTAACTCGATCGCCGCTGCTGAGAAATCAGTCGCGCAATAGTGTTCGCAATGTGGCGCAATCCGGCTCAGCAACAGGCCCGTGCCGCAGCCGATTTCCAAAACGCGTTTTGGTCCCAGTCCGAGGATGCGATTCACCGTGTGATCAACCCACTGCCGCATTTCCTCTTCCGGTATGGGTTGTCCTGTGTAACTACTGTTCCAACCGCTGAGATTCAGTGTCGGATCGGAAACATTCGTCTCCTGTGAATAGCTCTGGTCCCAGGCCATCTGCCATTGTGACGTGACATCCGCCTGTTGCTCTTGAATGAGGTTACCGTCCTCATTTTTCAGCTCCTGACCGGTGACGAGGTAAGCGATGAGTCGCTTGTCTCCGCCTGCTTCTTCACGAGTGACGACTGCCGCTTGCTCAACTCCCGGATGCTCGCAGAGTGTGGCTTCGATCTCGCCGGTCTCGATGCGATGACCACGGATTTTTACCTGCGTATCCAACCGTCCGAGATACTGGATGTCGCCGTTCGGCAGGTAGCGCGCCAGATCCCCGGTGCGATACACCCTCGCGCCACTCTCATTGCTGAACGGATCGGGAACGAATCGTTCGGCAGTCAACGCGGGTTGGTCCAGATAACCTCGCGCGAGGCCGTCGCCGCCGATATAAACCTCGCCCGCTACCGATACCGGCGCCGGCTGCATCTTTGCATCGGCGATGTAGATCTGTGTGTTGGCGATGGGACGACCGATCTCTACTACACTGCCGTTGACTTGTTCGACTCGTTTGAGTGTGGACCAGATCGTCGTCTCGGTTGGACCATACAAGTTCCACAGCGACGCACACTTTTCGATCAGCTTCTCTGCGAGTTCACCACTCAGTGCTTCGCCGCCGCAAAGCAGCTTCATTTCGTTGTTGCCTGACCATTGTGCATCGAGCAGCAAACGCCATGTTGCGGGCGTGCCTTGCATGATGGTCACGTTGCGCTCTTTGATGGTGCGAGCGAGCTGAGCTCCATTACCGGCCGTTTCGCGACTCGAAATCACGAGTCGAGCACCCACGAGCAGCGGTAAGTACAACTCCAATCCGGCGATGTCGAACGACAGCGTCGTGACTGAAAGCAGTGTGTCTGACTCAGCGATACCGGGCGCCGAGCGCATCGAGGTCAAAAAGTTGACCAGCGAGCGATGTGATACCTGCACGCCTTTGGGCCGACCGGTCGAACCTGAGGTGTAGATGACGTAGGCGAGATTTGCCGGCTCAGAGATCGCCGTCAATGCACTCGCCGGTTTTTGTGCAATCTCAGCCCACCCGGTATCGAGGCAAATGTGTTTCGACTCGGGACGCTCGTCGATGAGGTGTTGCTGTGTGAGCATCACAGCGAGTTTGGCATCCTCGATCACGTGTGCGATTCGCGCGCGCGGGTGAGTCGGATCGAGCGGAACATAGGCGCCGCCGGCTTTCATCACGCCCAGCAGCGCAACGAGCATCTCGACCGATCGATCCATGAAAACGCCGACCAACGATTCTGACGTTATTCCCTGATCGCGAAGGTAGTGTGCGAGCTGGTTGCTTCTCGCGTTGAGCTCAGCGTAAGTCAACTTCTGATCCACAAACTGCACCGCCACGCTATCGGGAGTACGTTCAGCCTGTTCTTCAAAGAGCTGATAAAAACATTTGCCCGCCGCGTAATCCGCTTTCGTGTCGTTCCAATCCGCAACCAACTGCCGACGTTCGGCAGACGTCAGCAACTCCAGCTCATCGACGCGCTGTTCGGGCGACTGGACCACAGCTTCCAACAGGACCAGAAAGTGACCGGCCAGACGCTCAATCGTCGAGGCATCAAAAAGGTCGGTGTTGTATTCGAACGTTGCGTTCAGATCACCAGACTCTTCGCGCAGCCAAAGGGTGAGATCGAATTTCGAAGTTTTGTTATCGACTTCGATTCTCTGCAACGGCACGCCGGCGAGCTCAGGCTCGGCTCCCGGAGTGTTTTGGAGAATGAACATCACCTGGAAGAGCGGCGCACGGCTCAGGTCGCGGGTCGGTTGTAATTCTTCTACCAGACGCTCAAACGGCAGATCCTGATGTTCAAACGCGCGGAGTGTCATCTCACGCACGGCCTCGAGCACGTCAGTGAAACGCGGGTTGCCGTCGAGCTTCGTGCGCAGCACGAGCGTGTTGACGAAGAACCCGATGATCTGCTCGATTTCGGCGCGGTTGCGATTCGCAATCGGACTACCGACGACGATGTCTTTCTGACCCGTGTAGCGATAAAGCAGCGTTTGAAATGCCGCGAGCAGAGTCATAAAGAGCGTGACGTCTTGTCGCTGGCTCAGCTCTTTGAGTTCCTCTGTTAACGATTGCGAGAGTGAAAATGTGTGGATTGCGCCTTTGAAAGTTTCAACCGCCGGGCGTGGGCGATCTGAGGGCAGCTCGAGCGAAGACGGGGCTCCGGCGAGTTGCCCGCGCCAGTAATCAAGATGAGTAGCGAGTACTTCTCCCTGCAACCACTCTTCCTGCCACAAAGCGAAGTCGGCATATTGCAGCGGGAGCTCGTCCAGGGGCGAAGGCTCATTTTGCAGGAAGGCTCGATAGATGGCGGCGACTTCGCTGATAAAGACCGAGGTGGACCAGCCGTCAGCGATGATGTGATGCAACGACAGCAGCAGTACGTGCTCAAACTCTCCGAGGCGCAGGAGCTTCACCCGCAGTAGTAACGGGTGGGACAGATCGAATGGTTCCTGCGCGTATTCGGTTGCGAGCTGCGATACGCGGTCGGAGCTCACGCTCTCCACGTCGATAGTCAGCGTCGCCGTGGGATGAACGATCTGTACCGGACGTTCCTCAACCATCGCGAACGTAGTGCGCAACGCCTCGTGACGCCGGATCACTTCGTTCAGACTGCGCTCCAACACGGCGACGTCGAGCGGGCCGGTGATGTTGAAAGCAGTCGCGATGTTGTAAGCAGCCGTGAGCGGCGCGAAGCGGTGCAGCAGCCAGAGACGCTTCTGCGCATATGAAACGGGGAAAACAAACACCCCAGCGCTCGCAGACTGGCCCTCACCGTCCTGCTGAATAAAATCCAGGACTTGCATTTTTATTTCGAAGACTGTGCGGTTGCGAAAGCTGAACAGGTCCAACAGGTCGCCTATTGGACCCTGTTCTTAGTGAGTAAACCTGAAGAGATACGAAAGTTTGATGAAAAACGTGCGATTGTTGCGACGAAAGCCGGGTTCGAAGAGTCCTGTGATGGGACTGAAGCCGTTGCGATTGACGTCGTCGTTGTAACCTACGTAGAACGCCGTGCCGGGATTCGGTGTCCAGCCAAACAAAAATTGCGCGCGCGCACGCGACTCGAGAGTGCTGTAATCAATTCTCGCTCGTGCCGCGAGAAAACGTGTGAACTGGTAAGTGCCGCGCAACGAGTAGATATTTTCGTCGAACGCTACGAGTTTCGTGTCGTCACGCACCAGGCGGTTCTTGGTGAAATCGAGCGTCAGTCGCAGCGCCGGTGTCGGTTGATAGTACGTGCTGGCGCTGATGTCCAGAAGGGTACCTGGACCAGGGTCGAGCGGATTATCCGGATCGAGCAGCGCCGCCGGACTCACGCGCGGAAACTTGGGACCACCACCAAAATCAAAATCAAAAGTTCCTTGTCGCAATGCGGCCTTAATACTGCCACCATACTTCTGCTGCGACGTTGAATAGAACGCGACGAAGTGTTGTTTGTCAGCAGCTCGTTCGCTACTCGGCCCGAAGAAAGCCCCGGCCTGCGTTGCGGTACGCTTTGGTCCAAACTCTTCTTCGATCAAACGCTCGTGACCGCGACGATAGGCAAGCCAGAAGGTTTGGTTACGCTGGAAATTCCAGGTGACCGTCGCGTCGCTTTCCCAAACCTGCATTCGTCCCTGGAAGTCGTAATCGAGGTGATGAAAACTGACGATATTCCAGGAAACAAGCGTCTTCTTGTCATTCGGAGTGGAACGATAGCGAAACTCAGTGCCGTTGAAGTTGCTGTTGGTGCGCGAAACGAAACCGAGGTCGGCACGATAGTCTTTCGTATAACCCTCGCCTAGCAGCGTGAATCCAAAGTTGCGACCGGAAGCGTCATAGGTGGCCGAATAACCAAAACCGTTGCCGTTACGGTAAATGTTTCGATTCACCTCGGGTTCGTAAAAGAAGCGACGTGACGTCGTCCCCGCGAATTGAAAACTCAGCGCTGCGATGTCGCTCATCCGGAATCGCCCGTCGAAGCCGCCGACATAATTATGTCTCTCGACAAAACTGTAACCGGTGGCCATCACGCCGATGTTATTTTCCTTGCCGATATCGCGCTTCAAACGCAGTATGCCGATGCTTGCGTTCTTATCGAGAAAGCGTTCGTTGGCCGGGTTGAGTCTTTCGTCGCCAACGAAATTGCCTGGTCCATTGTCCGAAGCGACCATCAGTCCGAAAGTATTCTTTCCGACTTTTCCGGACAGTTTTGCGGCGACATCAGGATCAACGATCGCGCGCGTGTGCAGAACGGTCAGCGGAGTCTGAAAGATCTCTTTCCCCTCGAGGAAGAATGGCCGCCGTTCCGGATAGAAGATCGGAAAACGCTGATTGGTTGTAACTACAAGCTGATCCGCTTCGACCTGCGCAAAGTCCGGATTAAGTGCAAAGTCGACGGTGACGTTCGGCGTAATTCCGTATTTAGCCGTTAGACCCAGATCCGCTTTGACCGGCTCGTTAACCAGCCGGCCGGGGTCTATGAAATCCGGCGTGGGCGGTGGCAGAAACGAAGACACGCGTTTGCCGTTTTCTGAAACCGTAATACTCGGAATCAATTCCAAAGTATGTTCGCCGGAGAGTCCGTCCAGGCCCGTGATGTGTCCGGCCTGGTTCAACAGGCTGGCGTTATCGCGCGAGATCGGCATCCACGAGTCTTCCTCATTATTAAGACGCTGGATCGAACGAAAGACGTGGACGCCCCAGATTTTCCCTTGCCCGGCAGCGTAGCGCAGCGACTTGAAGGGAATGGCAACCTCCACCACATAACCGTCCTCGGTGAGTGTCCCTTTCGATTCCATCACGACGTCAACCGTGTAGTCGACGCCGGAGCCTTCAATACGGATACCGTCCTGCTGCACTCCAAAAGGATTGAAGATAAACACATACGCGCGGCGCTTATCGTTGAAGGTATCGAGAAGAATGCGAACGTGGTCGTCAGTACCTAAGACGTTGTCGCGTTTGGCCACAGTGGCGCGAACCCGGTTCGGATCATCTTTGGCACGGAATCCGAGGTAAAGGTTGTTGGAGTCGTAACCAATCAATGCCTCAGTCGGATAAGACGGGGCCGTATTGTCGCCGGGGTTAGTCTGGTAGAAATCTTTGAGTACCGTAGCCGTTTTCCAGACCTCGTCGTCAAGCTTCGCGTCGATGACGGGAGGCTTGTCGAAGTGCGCGAGGCGCAGGGGTTCCTGCCTTTTGCGAGCTTCTTCACCGATGGAGGTGGCTGTTTTCGCCGTAACTGCCGACACTGGCGGCTCAGGGCTTACAGGTGTTTGACCTTTGACGCCGAAAGCCGAGCAGAAAAGCAGAAGCAAAAGAAGTAATCGTGTTCTCATCTATCTCAGTGGCCAGACCGGTGGAATGAGCATGACCGCAGGCATGTGATCCACAAATCGGCAAGGGACTTGAAATCATTAAGAGTGAGAAGAGCAAATCGTCAGGAGAACTATCTTCATAACATGTGAAGAATCTCACGTCAAGCGACGGTACTGAGCGCCGGCGTGTACTCTTCGAGGATTTTCGTGTCGATCTTGCCGTAGTCCAGCTTGATTATTCGATCAGCCTCATCGTAGAACCGGTCATCATGACTGATGACCAACACTGTTTTGCCCTGAGCTTTCAATTGCGGCAGAATTTGAAGGTAGAAAACCGATTTGAAGTAACGGTCCTGATCCGCAGCCCATTCGTCGAAGACGTAGAACGGTCGATCTTCGAGGTAAGCGGTCAATAACGCGAGCCGTTTACGCTGGCCTTGTGACAACTCGGTCGTCGAGAGCTTCCGGTCGACTACGCGTACCTTGTCCTGAAGCTGTAGCTCAGATAAGTATTGACCGGCGCGCGCGTCGAGATCCTCGTGACTGAGCCCAAGCAAAGTGTCGAATAAATAGAAGTCGGAAAAGACAGTCGAGAAGAGCTGGCGATACTGCTCGCGATTGGCGTCGGTAATGAGCTCACCATCGACGCGTACCTCACCGGATTCGGGTACGTAAAGTCCGGTCAGCAACTTTGCAAAGGTTGTCTTTCCGCTGCCGTTGCCGCCAATCAGAAACACGACTTCGCCGGGACGAAAACTCAAACTGATTGGACCAAAAATGAAGCTCTCGTCTTCGCCTTCGCGCCTGTAGGCATGCGTGACATTTTTCAGCTCCAACTTTTGGAAAGTGGCTGGAGGCGGAAGCTGCCCGTCACTGGTTTCGGTTGCTTGAGCTTGCAGCGACAAGCCCATGCGCTCCACTTTTTGTATCGCCACGTTCGCACGACCGAGTGTCGGTATCAGATTCAACAACACTTCGAGGGGCGTCATCATATAAAGGACGATCAAGGTGTAGCCGACGAGTGTCTGTCTCGTGACGTTTCCCATCGTGGGAGCAACAAAGAGGAGTGTGCCGATCAGGACGAAGACCAGTAGCTGGCCCCAGCCGGAAGTGACGGAATAGATACTATCGGCTGTGATGCTGTTGCGACGTACCGAATCGGCAGTGGCCTCGAGCGAGTGTTCGAAAAACTCGCGGCGGCGCTGATGATGAAGTTTCAGCTCCTTGGTTCCCTGCGTTAACGCTTGCAGGTGTTTGGATAGCACGTCCCATGCTTGCCGACTCGCGTTGAGGTAACCAAGAGCACGGTTGAAGGGGACGTAATAACTTACAACTCCCAAAACCATGAACACCGCCACGCCGAGAAACACGGGCAGCGACAACCAGGCGAGATAGATCATGCACGTCACGATGATCGCAGTGTGCATGCTGATCAGCGGAATCACCGTGAGCGCGCTGGAGATCGCGGGTACGTCGTCGGTCAGAGTAGCCAGCAATCGTGGCGCGCCTAACTCTTCGAGGCGTCTCAGCGGCACACCGATGATGCGACGACACAGTCCCATGCGTAGATCAAAGATCGCGCCGCAGGCGAGTCGCACCAGTGATATCGACGAGGTGCAGCGACTGATGATCATCGCCGCACACAACCCGACGAAGAGCCAGACGGTGCGAGTGCTCGAGCTTTCCGGCTGGTTCAGTGTCCTATTAATAAGAGCCAGCAGAGCCGTGTTACTGATACCGGCGACAAAACCGGCAACAATCGCTGCGAACACTACGCGAGGCGATGATTTGAGAAGAAAGAAAATAAATCTCATTACAGATTAGTCGGACGTTGCGAATGCTTCCGCGGGTTGAAGGAATTTGAGCTTGTTGTTCAGCCAGAGCTCGCTTCGGGGAATGTCACCGAGCCGTGAATACATGCGCGATACAAGCTCGTAGGCGCAGCCTTCCCCGAGGTTGTACTCATGAAACATCTTGAGGATGTGATATTCCGCCGCGGGGTAATCGCCGGCATGGGCCAGCCGGTGTGCTATGTTGACTGTTTCCTCAAGCTCCTCTGACGAAGCGGGCGGAAGCCCGTAAACGCAGATCGGATCGAGGGTCTCGGCCTGCACCAGCGCGTCTAGTGTCTCATCGACGTAACAGTCCATGATGATGTGGATGCGCGGCTCCTTCCCGAAATTCGACGCTGCGTGACGATGAATGGGGTTGAGTTTCCAAACGTAACCGAGCGCGAGGTGAACCCGGGTGTGGTCGATCACGATCGACGAGAATGGATTAGTAATGACTGGGATGTGCAACCGCAACCGGCGAACGTTTCTCAACTCCTGGTAATCGCGATGCTCGTGCATGAAAGCGTTCACCTGAAGCCTCGCCAGCCTGACCCACATGTAGCGAAATCCTAAATTTCGCAGGACGTCGCGCGTGACGGGCATCTGTTCGAGCAAAGATGTTTCCACCGGTTCGCAGTCTTCAATGACTGTGTCGGTTGGTTTGCTCGATCGATTCCACAGCGAAAGCGTCTGCCAGCCTCCGGTATGGTAGTCGGAGTAGACGTTGGTCCATGTCTCTTTCAAGCCGGACACTTCCCGCTGCATTTCTCGCAGCGCCTGATCTTCGAGCCGCAGGAGCTGGGAAACTTGTTGCCTCAGGTCGATCATTGGTGACTCTCCCGGCCGCGACGCTAGGCGGCGCGATCCATTTTTTGGCGCAGACTCAACGGCCTCATGTCAGTCCAGACTTCTTTGATGTAAGCAAGACATTCAGCCTTGGATCCGGTTGGTCCAACGTCCTTCCAACCCAGTGGATTGGGACGATCAACCGGATAGATCGAATATTGTTCTTCGTGATTGACAACTACCTTGTAGGTGGTGATGTCTTCCTGCGTGTTATTGTCCATTTCAACTCCTTTGGCTTGATTGGTCGTTTTGAATCCTGCGACTGGGCACAGCTACCGCATGTGCCGCCGGTTTCTTGTCTCTGCACAGAGAAAAGCCGGGACCTGGGCTTGTGGCGCTATTCTGTTGCCGGGTTTGTAATTATGAGTGTTGTGGGTTTTCGAATGCCGCACACACGAGAGTCGCGTGTAACGACGTCCGCTTACTAAACAGACACACAAATCCACGCTCTTGCAATCAACCTGACGATTAATTGCAATAGGCGTGGTTCAGTCTCTGTACTGCGTCTCGTTCTACGATAATACTTCCCTGATAGTTAATAGCCTCCAGCAAGATCATGACTCGGCTTTGATCGTTCATCGTGCGGTCAAAGACACCAGTGATCCCGCTCATCGAGCCTTTTTTAACGGTGACCATATCCCCGGGTCGCAAGTCGTCATTGAGCCGGACGAATCCATCGTCGCCTATGCGCGAGCGAATCAGCGCGATAATCTCGTCGTCGACCTGGACCGGAGTATTGTTGAAACTGACAAGCCTCTGCACCCCTCGAGTGTAGAGGACCTTGTGCATCATCTTCTCGGCGTTGAAACGCGCGAATAGATAACGAGGAAACAACGGTTCCCGGAAGTAAGTCACCTTCCCCGAGTACGGATTTATCTGTTTTCTCTTAATGTTGGGTGCGAACGTTTCGACTTCCCAAGCCGTCAGGTTCTGGTCCACCCGGTCTTCTTCTTTCAATCTGGTATAGATTACATACCAGCGCGAGCCGTCAACTTCAGTTTTTTGCACTACGTAAATCCTTGACCAAAAACTTCTGTCCAGTTGCCTGGAGTAATCGGTTCGCCTAAACTACGAACACGTTTGTTGCAGCGGAACTACCTGCCGGAGTTCCTATCCTCCGAACAAGGCAGGTGCTTGCTCAGAGTTACGGGTCGCTGTGTCAGCTTCACGTTCCAAGCCACTGCCTCATTCGCAGTAACTTCCAACCCTCCCAGTCCAAATCTGACACACTCTAGTGAAGGGTTTGTCATTTGTCTTCAAGAAGGGCTCAATTTTGATCTCAAGAAGTTCTTAGGGAAAGATCAAGAGAGTGCATGGGGCAATAATGAGCAAGCGGGTCAAGCACATATATGAGTTTGGGCCATTCAAACTAGATCTCGAGGAACGACGCGTCTTGGGGAAAGGCAACGAGACACTCAATCTCGCGCCGAAGGTGTTTGAAACACTTTTGTTATTGATTGAACGACGTGGAAATGTAATTACGAAGAAGGAGATGATGAATGTGCTGTGGCCTGATCGTTACGTCGAAGAGGCCAACCTCAGCCAGAACATTTTTCTACTACGAAAGGCGCTTGGCGAGAGCCAGAATGAAGGCAGATATATTGAGACAGTCCCTAAACGAGGCTATCGCTTTGCTATGCCGGTCATAGAGATTCAAGAGGAAGTTGGTCCGGATATCACACCCAGGGAAGCAGAGCCTACGCCGGATGTGAAGGAGAACCCAGCACGGCGCCGGGCACAAGGCGTCACATCTCTCGCGGTCTTGCCAGCCATCATTGAAGGCAGTGATCCTAACCTGGAATACCTTGCAGCGGGCATTTGCGACACCATCATTATCAGCCTTGCACAACTGCCACAGTTGAATGTTATCTCTCGCAGCCTCGTGTCCCGCTATAAAGGACGAGAGATTAACGCACAGGAGGTCGGCCGCGAACTGGCTGCCGATACAGTTCTGGTGTCCAGATTTTTATCACTCGGGACTATTTTGATCATAACAGTCGAACTCGTCGAAGTATCGACTGGATGGCAACTTTGGGGCGAGCAATATCACCGTTCATTCGCGGACATTCTAAAGCTTCAGGACGAGCTCGCTACGACGATTTCGGAACAGTTGCTCATCAAGTTGACAAAAGAAGAGAAGAAACGCCTGGGCAGGCACTACACGCAAGACCCGGAAGCTTACCAGGCTTATCTCAAAGGACGTTATCACTGGAACAGACACTGCGCCGACGGGTACGAAAAGGCAATCGAGTGTTTTCTGGAGGCGATTGCGCTCGATCCCAGTTACGCGCTGGCGTATTCAGCCCTGGCGAATTCCTACGTTTTGTTCGATTTTTATGGCCTCGTGCCGCCTTTGGAGATTGGACCAAAAGCGAAGAATGCAGCAATGAACGCATTGTTACTGGACGACACGCTGGCCGAAGCTCATCTGGCGCTTGCCTGCGTCAAGATGATGTATGAACGCGCCTGGTCTGAGGCTGAACGTGAATTTCTGAGAGCGATTGAACTCGATCCCAATTATGCTCAGGCTCGCAACTGGTATTCACATTTCCTCATGGCGATGGGGCGCATCGAGGAGTCGTTAACGCAAAGCCAACTGGCACTCAAGTTGGATCCGTTGGACGACAGCATCAATCATTATCTTGGTTGGCACTACATTCATGCCCGGCAGTTTGACCGCGCCATTAGCCAACTGGAAAAGACGCTTGCCAACAATCCTGAATTCTTTCTCGCACGCGTGACGCTGGGTATGGCTTATGTGCAAAAGGCAGAGTTTGAAAAAGGAATCGCTGAGTTAACCAAAGCAGCCGAACAAGACCGGCTGCCAGTGGTGCTTGGGTTTTTGGGACATGCGTACGGGATGGCTAGTGAGCGGGACGCCGCGCTGCAAATACTCGAAGAACTTGAAGATTTAGCCAGGCGAACGTATGTGCCGCCATATAGCATTGGACTGATACACGCTGCTCTCGGCGAACAAGACGAAGCCTTTGAGTGGTTTGAAAAAGCCTATGCGGCCCAAAACGAATGGCTCAACTGGTTAAAGGTAACTCCCGAAGTCGACTCCCTCCGCGCGGATCCGCGATTCACCACGTTATGCCGCAAGTTAAAACTCATCCCCGACCAGGCAGCGTGATTCGATGCCTCAATCTGCGTTGTTTAAATAATGTCTTGATAAGCCCTTGAGAAAATTTTGAACAAAACTTGAGTCTCTCGTTGAGGACTTTCACAAACCGATGAAATAGAGTCCGCGCCATTTGATTATCGCGGATCAGATGTGGTGGAGGCATTCGCAGTAAAACTCTTCGACAACACCCGACCAGCAGTTCCTCTGTAATCGCAATTCCGCTTAATCCGGTCTTCAACCTGAATAACAGGCCGTAGTCTGCCGCTGTAACGCGGGCCAAAGGATTATCTTGAGCGACAATTTAGCTAAACGTCTCGAAGGTCTTTCACCAGAAAAACTGGCACTTCTCTCAAAACGTCTTCAGGAAAAAGGCAAATCGCCTGTTAAGCGACAAGACATTTCGCGGCGCCGCAACGCTAACTCGCATCCGTTGTCGTTAGCGCAGCAGCGACTGTGGTTTCTGAACCAGTTACAACCCAACAGCGCCTTCTACAACATGGCCGGCGCAATGAGACTCACTGGAGATCTCAACGTCGAAGCATTAACAGAAACGCTCAACGAGATCGCTCGCCGTCATGAAGTGCTCCGCACCTGCTTTCCGGTTGCAAACGGTAAACCGATTCAAGTTGTCTCGCCGGCTCGTGCGGTCTCGATTCCGACAACTGATCTCCGCGACCTGCCGCCAGCAGACCAGGAACGTACGGCCGACCAACTCGTAAAATACGAGTCGGAACAACCGTTTGATCTCGAGCACGGTCCCCTTTACCGCACGCGACTGGCGCGTTTAGCAGAAGACGAACATCTGCTGATCATTACGATGCACCACATCGTCGGCGACGGATGGTCTATCGGCATCTTTCTGCGTGAGATGGCAGCACTCTACGAAGCCTTTTCACAGAACCGACTCTCGCCGCTTCCCGAGTTGGACATTCAATATGCCGACTATGCGCGTTGGCAGGAAGAGTGGCTCACCGGTGAAGTGCTCGATGATCAACTCTCTTACTGGCAACGCCAGTTGAGCGGAAGTAACGCGACGATAGATCTGCCGTTTGACTACGAGCGGCCAACCACCTCGACTCATCGAGCAGCAACGCAGTCGTTCAAACTGTCACCAGGAATTCTTAACAGACTCGAAGAGCTGAGCCGCGAGCAGAACGTGACCCTATTTACCACGCTGCTCGCCGCGTTTTACCTGCTGCTTTATCGCTACTCAGGTCAGGAAGACATCAACCTCGGTTCACCCGTGGTGGGACGAAGTCTCGTGCAGACTGAAGAGCTCATCGGGTTCTTCGTCAACAGCCTCGTACTTCGCGGCGACTTGTCAGGCAATCCGAGCTTTACCGAATTTCTGCAAAAGGTGCGCGAGACGGTCCTGGACGCGCAGAGCAACCAGGACGTGCCGTTTGAAAAAATCGTCGAGGCGCTGCAACCGGAGCGAAGTCTCGTTACGGCGCCGCTGTTTCAGGCCGTGTTTCGCATGGAGAACCTTCCGGATCAAGTGAAGTTTGATCTTTCAGGTCTCACCATCACGCCAGTTCCAGTTCCCAATAACACCACCGAATACGATCTCATTTTTTCCACCACGACAGATCGCGATTACTTGATCGCTAACGCGATCTACAGTGCGGATCTATTCAAAGCCGGCACCATCAATCAGCTATTGACCGACTTCGAGGAACTACTCGAAGCTATTCTTGCAGAACCTGAAAAATCGATCGCTGATCTGAGCGGACGCTTCGAGCGGTCTGACTCACTACCCCAGGCAGAGCGGCAAAAAGTACTCGTCGAATGGAACAACACGCGCTCACCAATCGCGACAGACGTTTGCTTTCACGAAATATTTGAAGCGCAAGTCAAACAAACGCCCGATCAGATTGCGGCAATCTTTGAGACAGAAGAAGTCACCTACCGTGAGCTGAACGCGCGCGCTAACCAGCTCGCCCGCTACCTGCAAATGTTGGGAGTTGGACCAGACGTGCGGGTCGCGATCTGCGTCGAGCGCTCGGTGCGAATGCTCGTCGGACTGCTCGGCATTCTCAAAGCCGGTGGCGCGTATCTGCCACTCGATCCGTCGTACCCGTTGGACCGACTCTCTTTCATGCTCGACGACGGGCAGGCTCCGATTCTGTTAACCGAAAGCAAACTGCTCGATACGCTTCCCGTTGGCGCCGCACAGGTAATCTGCCTCGATGACGAGTGGGAGGTCATTGCTGCTGAGAGCGACGAGAATGTCGTGAGTGGCGTTGACCCGCGCAATCTCGCTTACGTCATTTACACCTCCGGTTCGACCGGCAAACCAAAAGGCGTAATGATCGAGCACAGCGGCCTGATTAACCTCGCCGAGGCGCAAGTCAAGACGTTTGGTGAGCCACCGGGCGGACGCGTACTGCAGCTTGCATCGCTCAGCTTCGACGCTTCGATCTTCGAGATCGTCATGGCGCTGCGCGCGGGTGCAACGATCTGTCTCGGCACGCGTGAAACACTGTTGCCGGGTCAACCCTTATTGGAGCTGCTGCGCGATCGAAAGATCACGAACCTGACGATCCCGCCGTCAATTCTCGCCTCGCTCCCGTCGGATGAGCTACCGGAGTTAAAAACAATCATCGTTGCCGGTGAGGCGTGCACTGCTGAAAACGTGGCGCGCTGGTCCAGAGGTAGAAAGTTCTTCAACGCGTATGGACCAACGGAAACGACTGTCTGGGCCTCGACCGCGCTTTGTGAAGACGGAACGCAGAAACCAACAATCGGTCGTCCGATTCTGAATGCGAAGATCTTTTTGCTCAACCAGCAGCTAGTGCCCGTCGCGATTGGCTCACCGGGCGAGTTGTACATTGGCGGCGCGGGTGTCGCGCGTGGTTATTTGAATCGCCCCGAATTGACCGCAGAACGCTTTGTTCCCGATCCATTCAGCGGCGATGAGGGAACGCGGCTCTATCGCACCGGCGATCTGGCGCGTTACCTGGAGGATGGGCGGATAGAGTTTCTTGGCCGCATCGATCATCAGGTCAAACTGCGCGGTTTACGTATCGAGTTGGGCGAGATCGAGTCGATCTTGACTGAGCACCCGCAACTAACGATGTGCGCTGTAGTGCTTCAGGATCGCGACACTGCCGATGCGCGGCTGGTCGCGTACATCGTGCCGCGTGAAGATGCTCCTTCGAACAGTGAGCTGCGCGATTATTTAAAGGACAAGCTGCCCGAATACATGATTCCGTCTGTGTTCGTGACGCTTGCAGAGCTGCCGTTGACGCCGAACGGCAAAGTAGATCATCGCTCGCTTCCGTCAGTTACTGCAGCCGAGTTCGAACCAGAAACCGTCTTCGTCGCTCCTCGTACGCGAACCGAAGAAATTCTTGCCGGCAGTTGGCTACCGTTTTTGAATGTCGAGCGAGTCGGTATCGACGACAACTTCTTCGCGCTCGGAGGCGACTCCATTCGCAGCGTTCAAGTGCTGTCGAAAGCAAAAGAGCGCGGGGTTGAAGTAACGCTGCAACAGCTCTTCAAATACCAGACGATTCGCAAACTTGCAGAGCACCTGAGTACATCTCCGAACGTTTCGGAAGTGGCGCCACGCACCGAGCCGTTTGCGATGGTCTCAGAGGCCGATCGGCGCAAGATGCCTGATGCCGTTGAAGACGCTTACCCCTTGACGTCGATGCAGGCAGGCATGGTCTTCCAAAGCGATCTGCAAAAAGACGCCGCCCTCTATCATGCGGTCAACAGTCTGCACTTAAAGATTCCGTTCAATCAAAGGGCGCTTCAGACAGCTTTGCAGCAACTCGCGGAACTCAACACTGTCATGCGGACGTCTTTCGATCTGGTCAGCTTTAGCGAGCCTTTGCAACTCGTTCACCGGGACGTTCAGATCCCGATCGAGGTCGAGGATCTACGCTCGCTACCGGAAGAAGAACAAAAGGACCGGATCAATGAGTGGATACAAGTCGATAAGTATCGCCGTCTCGATCTGAACACTGCGCCGCTCCTGCGTTTTCACATTCATCGCCGCACCGATGAGAGCGTGCAGTTCACTTTCACGGCGCACCACTCGATCTTTGACGGCTGGAGCGACGCGGTTTTCCTGACCGAATTACTCGAGCTCTACCTTGCGATCGTTAACGAAGAGGCTGTCGCGGCGGCGCAACCGCTTCCGGTCTCATTCCGCGATTATGTAGTGCTGGAACGACAGGCGAGCAGCTCGAAAGAGTCGCAGTCGTTCTGGTCGGACTGGTTGAGTGACTTTGACCTCGCCAAACCGTCGCGATTAGTGCCCGCGCCTGAAGAGGACGCCCCCAGATTCGATTCGACTCAGATTCGTTTCGAGACAGAGTTAAGCGAGAAGTTGAACCAGCTTGCCCGTTCCGCTGCCGTACCACTCAAAACAGTTTTACTCGCCGCACACCTTCACGTGATGTCCGCCCTCGATGGCCAGTCTGACGTGTTGACCGGACTCGTATCGAATGGCCGGCCTGACACGACCGGCGGCGAACGCATCATCGGGCTCTTTCTGAACACGTTGCCATTCCGTGCGCAACTCAACGGCGGCACTTGGGAAGACTTAATCGGCGCGACCTTCGCTGCGGAATTGGAAACACTTCCCCACCGCCGTTACCCGCTCGCACAGATTCAGTTGGACGCCGGCGGCCAGACTCTGTTCGACACCTGTTTCAACTACACACACTTTCACGTTTACAACGCGCTGGCTGATGTAAACGAATTGGAAGTGTTGGGAGGTGGTGGTGTCGCGGAAACAGAGTTCGCAGTCATGGCCAACTTCAACGTCGATCTGAGTCATGACTACATCGAGCTGCTGCTGATATGCGATAGCTTCCAGCTACCAATTACACAGATCAAAAATCTTCGCGAGTATTACATTGCGACGCTCTCAGCCATGGTCGCTGACCCGCTGGCGCGCTACGAAGCACACTCGCCACTCACTCAAGCCGAGAAAGATCGTTTACTGACAGAATGGAACCAGACTGCTGTCGACTATCCTCGTGACAAAACCATCAGCGAACTCTTTGATGCGCAGGTCCAACGCACTCCGAACACAGTCGCTGTTGTCTTTGACAATGAAGAACTCACCTACACGGATCTCAACGTTCGCGCTAATCAACTCGCACACTACTTACACACGATCGGCGTTAAAGCTGATTCACGCGTCGGCATCTGTTTGGAACGTTCGCCCGAGATGGTGGTTGCAGTGCTCGGCGTGCTTAAGGCCGGCGCCGCCTACGTACCGCTCGATCCGAATTATCCGGCCGATCGGTTGATGCTCATACTGGAACAGTCGAATGTCGAGGTTCTGTTAACGCACACGTCGTTGGCATCGCGCTTCCCTGCGCTGGAGTTGTCAACAGTCTATCTGGATCAGGCTCGCGAACAGACCGCGCAGCAAAGGGGAAACACGCCGGAACAACTCTCCGGCCCTGACAATCTCGCTTACGTAATCTATACGTCGGGATCCACCGGCACTCCGAAAGGCGTGGCGATGACGCAGCGCCCGCTTGTCAATCTTGTTTCGTGGGAAGTTCGTCGCATCGGCGTGCCACTCCGCTCGTCGCAATTCGCCTCGCTCAGTTTTGACGTATCGTTCCAGGAAATCTTCTCGACCTTATGTGGCGGCGGCACGCTCGTGCTGATTCCCGAAGAGAAGCGTCGTGATGCGAAGCAACTTCTCGAGCTGATCATTGACCAGCAAATCGAACGCCTCTGCGTGCCGTTCGTAGCACTCAACTATCTCGCAACAGCGGCTGAAGCTGAGGGCAAATGGCCCACGCAGTTGCGACAGGTGATGTCGGCAGGTGAACAGCTCAAGATCACCAGGCCGGTACGAAGGTTGTTTCAAAACCTTCCGGGATGCACTCTCGACAATCAATGTGGTCCCAGCGAGACGCACGCGGTCGTGGGCTTTTTGTTGCCGGACTCAGTCAGAGACTGGACCGCACTGCCTCCGATTGGACGGCCGCTATCGAACGTTCGTCTCTACGTGCTCGACAAGCACATGCGTCCCGTTCCCGCCGGGGTACCCGGAACGTTGTACATCGCGGGTGATTGTATTTCGCGTGGTTATCTCGACCGTCCCGATCTCACCGCCGACCGATATGTGCCTAATCCATTCTCCGATCGCGGCGAGCGACTCTATCGCTCCGGCGACATCGTGCGTTACCTGCCGAGCGGCGACGTCGAATGGCTCCGGCGTGAAGACGATCAGGTGAAGATCAGAGGTTTTCGCGTCGAGTTGGGAGAAGTTGAAACTGCTCTCACGAACCATACGTCTGTGCGCGAAGCGCTGGTGATCGTCAGAGAAGACGTGCCAGGCGAACGGAATCTCGTTGCTTATGTCGTGCCTGAGTCAACAGTTTCCCCTGACGCCCTCCGCCAGTATTTGCAACAGCGCTTGCCTGATTACATGGTGCCGAGCGCTTTCGTTCTGATGGCGAGCCTGCCGCTCACACCAAGCGGCAAGCTAAACCGGCGTGCGCTCCCGGCGCCGGAGACGGCTGATTCGGCAAGTGAGATCAGCGCATCGCAAGCGCCACGCACGGCACTCGAAGAACTAATCGGCTCAATCTGGGCCGACACGCTGCGAATGCGCGAAGTGGACGTGACGAAGAGCTTCTTCGACATGGGCGGACATTCGCTTTCGGCGATTCAGTTGATTTCGAGAGTACGCGAAGCGCTGCAGGTCGAAGTTGAGCTACAGAAACTTTTTGATCGACCGACGGTGCGCGCGATGGCGGAAGAAGTGGAGCGCATGCTTCGCCTCGGCGCCGGAGTTCAGTCCGGACCGATTCAGAAAAGAGACCGTCAGGACATCGCGCCGCTCTCGTTCGCGCAACAACGTTTGTGGTTCATCGAACAACTGGAAGCGACTGGTTCGTCACTCAACGTGCCGGTCACGCTACGACTCACCGGCGATCTCAACGTTGCGGCGCTCGAGAAGACGATGAACGAGATCGTGCGGCGTCACGAGGTGTTGCGAACGACCTTCAGGTTGGAAGAAGGCGAGCCCGTTCAGGTCATTCATCCGGCTTCGCTCACGAAGCTCGAAGTCGAAGATCTGACCGGCGTTCCGGAGAGTGAACGCGAAGCGGAAGCGCAGCGGCTGGTCAAAGAAGAAGGTCGCCGGCCGTTCGATCTGTCGCGTGGTCCATTGCTGCGAGTGCGTCTACTCAAAATCAATGACAATGACCACATATTCCTGTCGACCATGCACCACATCGTCAGCGACGGATGGTCCATGAGTCTACTGATTCGCGAAATGGCGGCGCTTTATGAAGCGTTTACGACGGGCGCGCTGTCGCCGTTGCCGGAGCCGGAAATTCAATATGCCGACTTCGCGATCTGGCAGAGAGAACATCTCCAGGGCGAAACACTCGAGAATCAATTGTCGTACTGGCGCAAACAACTCGCCGGCGCGCCGGCAGTGTTGGAAATCCCGACTGACTATCCTCGTCCGGCAGTCCAGACGTATCACGGCGCCGTGCATACGCATGTAGTTCCGGAGAGTACGCTGGAGTCGCTCAAACGGATCAGCAGGGAAAACGGTGTGACGTTATTCATGACAGTGCTGGCTGCATGGCAAACGCTGTTGTCGAAGTATTCCGGACAACAAGACATCGTTGTCGGTTCGCCCATCGCGAATCGCAACCGCGCCGAGACCGAGTCAACCATCGGCTTCTTTGTAAACACGCTCGTGCTGCGTACGGATCTGAGCGGCAATCCGACTTTCCGCGAGCTCTTGTCGCGGGTGCGGGAAGTCACGCTCGGTGCTTATGCACACGAAGACATGCCATTCGAGAAGCTGGTTGAAGAGATTCAGCCGGAGCGCAGTCTGAGCCAGGCGCCTCTCTTCCAGGTGTTGTTTACATTCCAGAACACATCACAAGAGACGTTGGACATGCCGCGCGTCAAGGTGAGCTCTTCCGAGTTGGACCACGACACCGCGAAATATGATCTCTTGCTGGGTGCGATTGAGATCAACAATAAGCTTAACTGCACTATCGAATACCGGACCGACCTGTTCGAGGCGCAGACGATCGAACGGTTGTTGCAACACTTGCAGGTGCTGTTGGCGAGCGTCGCGGGCAATCCCGAGCAACGTCTCTCGGAGATCGAGTTGCTGAGCCGCAGCGAGCGCCAGCAACTGCTGGAAGACT
>DASVGE010000059.1:0-6839 GCA_036379695.1 Pyrinomonadaceae bacterium
CTCCTTGGAGTGCGGTGCCTTGGCACCGCTTTGGCCAATGTCTTCGAAAGTTAAGACCAAAGCGGTGCCAAGGCACCGCACTCCAAGGAGGCGCTGAATTCCTCTGTCACTACCGGCCATTGCGATGGGGAAGACGGATAATAAATTTCGCGCCCGTATTGCCCGGATCGTCAAGCTCGATATCGCCGTCATGAGCGCGTGCGATCCATCTGGCGATGGCCAATCCCAACCCTGCTCCGCCATCTTCAGCTCGCGTGCGCGCTCTATCTGCACGATAAAAGCGTTCGAAGATATGGCGCCGTGCTTCGGCCGGAACCCCAGGCCCAGTATCGCCAACCGCGAGCAGATACTCATCCTTACGACGCTCGAGAGTCAACGTAACGGTCCCGTCAGACGGCGTGAACTTCACCGCGTTATCCACAAGATTAAGCAACATCTGTCGCAACAAATCTTCGTCACCGTGAAAGACTGCTTCATCCAGATTAGTTAACTTCACCGACGCTCTGCGATCCGAAGCCAGCACCGCACCCGCGCGCGCGACTTCTTCGAGCAAATCGTTCAGATACAGTGTGCGCTTCCGCAACGGATACTGCCCCGCATCGGCCCGCGCAAGCATGAACATATCGTTCACGATGCGTGACAGTCGTCGCGTCTGTTCCGCTATCATCTGAAGCGCCTCGCGATACTCCTCCTCCGTGCGATGTTCTTTCTTCAGCGTTACGCCGGCCGCGGTACTCATCACCGAGAGCGGATTACGCAACTCGTGTGAAGCGTCAGCCATGAAGCGCCGCTGTTCCTCAAACGCGGCGTTGAGACGTGCCAGCAAGTCGTTGAAAGTGGTTGCGAGTTGGCCCAACTCGTCACGTGGATTCACGACGGGCAATTGTTGATCGAGACTACCGGCGCCGATCTGGCGAGCACTGCGCGCCATTGCCGTCACCGGCGCGAGACCCTGGCGAGCGAGAAACCAGCCGCCGAAGCCTGCGACCAGCAGCACGATGGGCGTAGCGAAGTACAGCACCTCACGGAGCGTCTCCAATTCGTCTTCGACTGGTTTGAGCGGCTGACTGGCAAGGATGATGTAACGTGTGCCGGCTGGAGGTATCGTAACTCTACGCACGGCGATGCGGTGGTTCCTATTGCTCTTGCTGCCGTTCGTCGCTGTATAAAGAGAGACGTCGGCGTCCGGTATCGTCGCGCGATCGGGTAGTTGAACCTGTAGATCTTCTTCGCCTGGATGCGTGGCGAGGAGTTGACCATTGTCGTCAAAGATCATCATCGCCTGTTGCGGGTGCGAGAGTTCAGCGGCAGTACTTTGCGCGGCGCTTTGTGGTGATTGTCCTTCCTGCGTATCGTGAGTAAGTGACGTGATCGAGATTTCGATAGTCGAGCCCAAGGCGTAGTCGACGCGCCGGTGCAACGCGCGTGAGAGCAGAACGTAGACGGCGATGCCGAACAGGATAAGTATCAGCGCGAGTGCACTGACGTACCATAACGTGAGACGTCCCCTGACAGTATCAATCATCGACGTCCGTCCCTTTCGCCGTCAGCAGGTAGCCCTCACCACGTCGAGTTTGGATCAACTTCAGCGCGTGACCTTCATCCACTTTGCGACGCAATCTTTGGATGAACACTTCGATGACTTTGGAAAACGGATCGTACGATTCATCCCAAACGTGCTCCGCAATGTCAGCGCGACCAACGACTTCGCCGGCGCGACGCGCGAGATACTCAAGCAACGCGTACTCTTTCGCGGTCAGATCGATGTTTTGTCCCGCGCGTGTGACATGGCGCGCACGCGTGTGGACCGATAGATTTCCGACCGTGATCACTTCCGGGTACAAGGCGGGTCTCCGCCGCAGCAACGCCCGCACGCGTGCTAATAGTTCTTCGAAGTCGAATGGCTTGCGTAGATAGTCGTCAGCTCCCGAGTCGAGTCCTTCAACTCTGTCTTCGACTGCATCGCGCGCGGTGAGCATCAGGACTGGAGCTGTTAACCCGTTTGCTCGCAACTCGCGGCAAACCTTGAAACCATCTTTGCCCGGAAGCACGACGTCGAGAATGATAAGGTCGTAGTCGTTGACGAAGGCTTGCGCGAGCGCTGTTTCGCCGTCGGCGGCGATGTCTACAGCGTAAGCTTCTTCGCGCAGACCTTTAGCGAGCATGGTGGCAGCACTCGGCTCGTCCTCGACTAACAGTATTCGCATTCACGATAGTTTAAGCCACAGATCTCACAGATAGGTGGCTTAAATTTACGATCAGTTGTAGAATCGCGATACGAAAGGGGAGTAGGTCACCTGCCTTCATGGTCCGGCGCGGCCGTCAACACGGTGCCGACGTAGGCACCCGGCGCATCGGGTAGGGCAATAAATCAGCTCCACGACCAAGACCTTTTGCGGCTCAGCGCGCAAAGGGTTTTTCTTTTGCGCGGCTTACATCCGTCCACTTAGCGACGCGCGAAAGGATCGGGGATGTTTTGCTTTCCGAAGTCCGGTCGTACTGGCCCGGCTCTGTCAATCTTCTTTCTCTCTGTTCAGTGGTCCAGCCTCGGCTGCTGTCGATTCCTCTGCAAATCAACAAACCAATCGTACCGGCGAGGTGAAACATGAAACTACTGATCGCCTACGATGGTTCTACATGTTCCGACGCGGCGCTCGACGACTTAAAGCGTGCCGGATTTCCCGAACATGTGGAAGCGGTCGTCATGACTGTGGCGGCGCTCGTCTTTCTTCCGCCTGACGAACAGTTAACAGACGATGAGGTGATCTCACCAGCCGCTGCGACTATGGTCTCGGCTCTTCAACAAGAGGCCAGACAAGCGCTGCAGCACGCAGGCGAAATCGCGGAGCAGGGAGCAGCTCGTGTTAAGAAAGACTTTCCCGGTTGGGCAGTGAGTTACCGCGCGGAAGGCGAATCGCCGGCGTGGGCTGTGATCAAGACAGCGGCGAGTCTTCACAGTGATCTGATCATCGCCGGCGCTCACCGTCATTCGTCACTCGGAGGGCGCAT
This sequence comes from Pyrinomonadaceae bacterium, assembly GCA_036379695.1. Lineage (GTDB taxonomy): Bacteria > Acidobacteriota > Blastocatellia > Pyrinomonadales > Pyrinomonadaceae > PSRF01. The sequence continues at coordinate 3,010 of DASVGE010000059.1, forward strand.
CATCCTGGGCAGCGTTTCTCAACGGGTGCTTTACGAAGCGGATTGCACCGTTCGCCTGGCACGATGTTCGAGTCAACAGCGCGAAGGACCAGTTAGAATCGTCGTTGGATTTGACGGGGCGAAGGAGGCCGATGCTGCGATTGATGCAGTCGCTTCGCGTGCATGGCCAGCGGGAACTGAAGTGCGTGTAGTCACAGCCGGTGATGTGGCAGCGGCAGGCGCCCAGAAGGAAAAACTGCACGCGGCGGGACTGAAGGTTTCGGAAGTGCTCACGCACGGCGAGCCTGTTCACGTTCTCATTCATGAAGCAGAAGAGTGGGGGGCTGATTCGATTTTTGTCGGTACCAGGAACGTGCATGGCTTAAGACATCTGCTGCGGGGCAGTGTCGCTTCCGCGGTAGCCGCTCAAGCGCAGTGCTCGGTTGAAGTAGTGCGTCCCGCAAGAAATGGAGCATGATCAGATTTTTGGATGACCTATGTCTACAAAAACCATCGACACTAGATCCAGCACGCGCTGGTACGAATTAACGATCGAAGAAAGTCTTCAACTCTTGGAGTCCGGTCCCAAAGGCCTTACCTCTGACGAGGCTGCCAAACGTCTGGAACAGTTTGGTCCTAACGAACTTCAGGCGAAAGGCCGCGTCTCGCCATGGGCCATCCTGCTCGAACAGTTTAAGAACGTTCTCATTATTATTCTGCTACTTGCCACTGCACTTTCCGCGTTTTTGGGCCATGGCGTCGAGGCTATCGCGATTACGGTAATCGTGCTCTTCGCCGTCATCCTCGGCTTCATACAAGAGTTTCGCGCCGAGCGCGCCATTGAAGCGCTGCGTGAAATGGCTGCGCCTTCGGCAACCGTGATCCGTGATGGACGCGATCAAAGAGTGCCCGCGCGCGAGCTGGTGCCCGGTGATCTCATTGTGTTGGCGACCGGTGATAAGGTTCCGGCCGACTCCCGCTTGACGGAAGCTGTGAATCTGCAAACGGTCGAAGCTCCGCTGACCGGCGAATCCGCTCCGGTCGAGAAGCATTCCCACGCGCTTCACGAAGAAACACTATCTCCCGGCGATCAGCGAAACATGGCGTTTGCCGGCACCGCCGTCACGTACGGTCGTGGCCGCGCGCTCGTCGTCGCGACCGGTATGTCGACCGAGTTCGGCAAGATCGCGCGCATGCTTGAAGAGGTTGATACTGCGAAGACTCCGTTACAGAAGAACCTCGATCGTATCGGCAAATCGCTGGCGCGGGCTGCGTTTGCCGTCGTCGCTGTAATCGTTGCGCTCGGGCTCTTTCGCGGTCAGCCTTTCGTCGAGATGTTGATCTTTGGTGTGGCGCTGGCGGTGGCAGTTGTGCCGGAAGCACTGCCGGCAGTCGTAACGATCTCGCTCGCCCTTGGCGTCAAAAGGATGGTCCGTCGTAATGCGCTGATTCGTCGTCTTCCCGCAGTCGAAACTCTGGGCAGCACGTCTGTCATTTGCTCTGACAAGACCGGTACGTTGACGAGAGACGAAATGACTGTGCGACGTCTGTTTGTGGCGGGCCACATGATCGAGGTCTCAGGCAGAGGCTACGAACCGACTGGAAACTTTTCCATGAACGGCTCGGGTGTGGGAACGTCGGAGCCGCTCTCGATGATGTTGCAGGCTGCGGCGCTCGCTTCCGACGCGCGCGTGGAGCAGAGAAATGGATCGGGTACGTGGGAAGTCAAAGGAGATCCGACTGAGGGTGCGCTGGTCGTTGTGGCGGCGAAAGCTGGGCTTAACAAACCCGCACTCGACGCGCAGTTTTCGCGACTTTCCGAAATTCCTTTTACGGCTGAGACGAAGCGCATGACTACGCTGCACCAAACGCCGGGCGGTGTGGTCGCGTATGCGAAGGGCGCACCCGAAGTCATTGTGCAGTCGTGTGTTTCACAGTTGACGGAAACGGGAGTAGTGCCGCTTGACGATGCGCGCCGGGCAGAGGTGCTGGAGCGCGCGCGGCAGATGGCAGGAGAGGCGTTGCGCGTTTTGGCGGTGGCGTATAAACCGCACGCCACGGTGAAAGATGCAGAGTCGGAGATGACGCTGCTCGGTCTCGCCGGAATGATCGATCCGCCACGTGGTGAAGCAAAAGCTGCGGTGCACAAATGTGAAGAAGCAGGGATCAAGGTCATCATGATCACCGGCGACCATCCACTCACCGCAAAAGCTGTTGCGGAAGAGTTGGGGTTGAGTAAGGCCGGTCGGGTTGTTAATGGGGCGGAGTTGGAAGCCATGGACGATGCTCAACTCGAGCGTGAGGTTGACTCGATCGAGGTGTGTGCGCGCGTGTCGCCCGCGCACAAGCTGCGGGTGGTGACTGCGCTTCAGAATCGCGGGCAAGTGGTCGCGATGACTGGCGATGGTGTGAATGACGCGCCTGCGCTCAAGAAGGCTGACATCGGGATCGCGATGGGTATTACCGGGACTGACGTTTCGAAAGAAGCGTCGGCCATGACGCTCACCGATGACAACTTCGCGTCGATCGTCGCGGCTGTTGAAGAAGGTCGCGGCATTTTCAGTAACATCAAGAAATATTTGATGTACCTGTTGTCGTCGAATATCGGCGAGATCGGGTTGATGGCGGGAGCGACTCTCGCAGGTTTGCCGCTGCCGTTGAGCGCGGTCCAGATTCTGTACGTAAATCTCGCGACCGACGGATTGCCCGCGCTCGCGCTTGCAGTTGATCCGCCCGAGCAGGGTCTGATGCAACGACCGCCGCGCGATCCGCGCACCGGTATCTTCACCAGGCCGGTTGTGTTGCTGATGCTCGCCGGCGGCTTCTGGTCGGCGATCGTTAATCTGGGTTTGTTTGTCTGGGCTTTGAATTCGGGCCGCCCGGTGGCAGAGGCGATGACGATGACGTTCGTCTCGCTGGTCCTGATTCAGTTTTTCAAAGCGTACAACTTCCGGTCGGATAGACATTCAGTGTTGCGCCAGCCGTTCGCAAACAAATGGCTGAACATGGCGATACTGTGGGAACTGGTGATGCTGGCGTTGATACTGTACGTGCCGATATTAGAAATGACCTTCGGCACCATCGCCCTGCCCTGGTGGGATTGGGTAATCATCATCGCCGCCGCCTTCACCGTCTCGCCCGTGCTTGAATTGACAAAATGGATCGAGCGCCGCTGGTTCCCCGAGCTGCGTTGAGAGGCCACGGGCTTGTCCCGTGGAGACTCACGATCGCAGCTACGGAAGAATCTTCCGGAGACTGGATGCCACGGGCTTGTCCCGTGGAGGCTCCCGTTCGCTGCTACCAGCAGAATCAAATCCGGAGACTGGATGCCACGGGCTCGTCCCGTGGAGGTTCCCGATATCCGCTACACGCCAACTTAAACGATGCGCTTGGATGCCACGGGCTTGTCCCGTGGAGGCTCGCGATCGCAGCTACACGCCAACTTAAACGATGCGCTTGGATGCCACGGGCTTGCCCCGTGGAGGCTCCGGATCGCAGCTACACGCCAACTTAAACGATGCGCTTGGATGCCACGGGCTTGTCCCGTGGAGGGTTCACGATCGCAGCTATGTAGCTCCAAACGGGAGCCCTCCACGGGACAAGCCCGTGGCATCCAGGCTCCAGATTTGATTCTGCTGGTAGCAGCGAACGGGAGCCCTCCACGGGACAAGCCCGTGGCATCCAGTCTCCCGGATTTGATTTGCTGGTAGCAGCGAACGGGAGCCCTCCACGGGACAAGCCCGTGGCATCTGAGCGGGATGGTGTAAGTTGGCGTGTAGCAGCGAACGGGAGCCCTCCACGGGACAAGCCCGTGGCATCCAGTCTCCCGGATTTGATTTGCTGGTAGCAGC
>DASVGE010000060.1:0-17474 GCA_036379695.1 Pyrinomonadaceae bacterium
CAGCAAAACTGGATGCCACGGCCTTGTGCCGTGGTGGTTCACGTTCGCAGCTAAATAGCGGCAAACGGGAGGACTCCACGGGGCAAGCCCGTGGCATCTGTAGCCCTTGGGTTTTGGGATTCTGTAGCGGCAAACGGGAGGACTCCACGGGACAAGCCCGTGGCATCTGTAGCCCGTGGGTTTTGGATTCTGTAGCGGCAAACGGGAGGACTCCACGGGGCAAGCCCGTGGCATCTGAAGCGGGTGGTTTTGGATTCTGTAGTGGCAAACGGGAGGACTCCACGGGGCAAGCCCGTGGCATCTCTAGTCGAGAATCCACGGGGCAAGCCCGTGGCATCTCTAGTCGAGAATCCACGGGGCAAGCCCGTGGCATCTCTAGTCGAGAATCCACGGGGCAAGCCCGTGGCATCTCTAGTCGAGAATCCACGGGGCAAGCCCGTGGCATCTACTAGTCGAGACTCCACGGGGCAAGCCCGTGGCATCTAGTCGAAAGAGTATCGACCGGGTGCCAGCACCTGGTTTGGATCAAGGGCACGTTTGATGGCGCTGACCACTGGTCCAACAGAGCCATTACGTTCCAGGGCAGGCATGAATTGTGATCCCGTTCGATACGGCACGAAGCCGAACGCCCGTCCCTTCTCGTATAGCTCTTCAAAGCACAGCTTCGCTCGACGTTCGTCTTTGGGATCAGCTCGATCAAACAGCAGGGGAATCGTACTCGCGTAACAGCGTGGCGATAACGTCGTTAACGTAATTGGCGCCAGTAAACCGTGCTTGCTGCATGTGTGTTCCGCAAACTCGATAAACTGCGCAACAACACCACGTCGCAACGGGACGATCGGCGAATACCAGAACAGCCCACATCCGTCACGAGCCGGATCCAGAGCGTTCTTATTCCTCGGCTGACCTGACTTCGCATACGCAAGCGGCAGAGCGACTGTCGAAGGAAAGCCGTCCACGATATCAACGGCAGCCTCTAACCGATCGACCAAACCACTCAATTGCGGCCACCCGGCTCTCGTCGCCAGTGTGCTCAACCAGCGCAGCCGCTCGAGATCGTTCGAGGTGTATATCCGAACCTGTCGTGCGTACCCTCGCAGGCATCGCTTCACAAGCCGGCAAGTCGCGCGAAAATGCTCCTTGCTTCCATACACGGAGCCAAACCCAAACCAGGCCCCGGCGGGCAGCGATTCAACGTATCCGGACAACTTCTGAGCCCCGCTCATCATGCATTCAACGCGCCTGCGGCTCATGACGTTTATGGCCCCGATGTTCTGCCCCGCCGCACCGAGGAGTTGCCTGATTGGCACAGTCGCTCTTTCTACATCCTGGTTTGTATCCAGCACGAAGAACAGTGCACCACTGCGCTCGGCTCGCGCCTGAAGGGCAATGCTTGCATCGACAACGATCCCCAGATTCGATTGCGAGAACAACCCATCGAGATATGGACCAGTTCCCCATTTAAACGCCTGCGCCACACCGGCAGTATCGAATGCGCGCGTGTACGACTCGTAGATCTCACCGCCGGGCAGGACCACCTTCATTGAGATGATGGCGCCGAAATGGTCCGTGATTGGTGTTACGCCGAAGCCGCGCTCGAGTGCATTTGCCACAACGCTGCAAGACGGGCCGGCGCCTGTAACCGGTACCATGAAGGGAAGTCCGCGTGAATGCAAATACTCGCTGAGTTGACCCTGTGTAACTCCCGGCTCAAGCGTCACAACACCCAGTTCACGATCAAACCCGATGATTCTGTTCAGCGAAGATAGATCTACGATGGCGCCAAACGATCGCACTGGAACTGAAGTGCCATATCCCCAATTGTGTCCGGTGCTGATCGGATAAATGGGGATCGCAAAGCGTTGCGCAATCTTTACAACCTGTTGCACCTGCTCGGTACATGCCGGCCGAAGCGCGACCGGTATTCGACCTGAGAAACTGCTCGTGTCGACGTTGTATTTCTCCGTCTCGACGATGACGTGTTCGTTACCGATCGCTCGCTGCCACTCTCTGATTGCATGAGCAACTGAACTTTGTGTGTCTCTTGGAGACTCAGCGATCAGCACGGCATGCCTCCGAGACTGAGAGACAGGCGCAGTTGCCGGTAGTCGGCGCGGCGGTTGCGCGGCAGCATCTGCAGAATTCGGCCGGAGTCTGTGGTGAGGTTCTGCGGCGGCGCGGGAAAGGGCGTCATCACGACGACCATCATTGGGCTTAACACAGTCGCATAGAGGGAAACACGTTGCTTCATACGCTGGGACAACGCACCGTTAAACTCTTCCCATGAAAACGCCGCACGCAACGAGGCGCGATAGTCACGTTCGAGAACCGGTTCATCCGGCGGGATCGCGCGTCTCACGAAGTACTCGATCGACTTTAAACTCTTCAGCCTCCCGAAATCCGATACAAAGACCCTGGCGTTTGGAGCCATCACTCTTTCAATCGCGTCAAAACAACTGTGAAGATCGCCGGTATCAGGCAGATGGTGCATTGCCATCGACGACAACACCACGTCAATACTTCCGGGTTCGATCGACCCGAGCTCGGTCATGTCGTCAATGCGCAAGTCAACATTCTTCGCTGCCATGCGCTGCAATGCTTCGTTCCCCCTTGCAATCATTGGAGCGGAACAGTCGACACCGATGAAGCTCACGCCCTGATTCAGCGCCGCAATCGACGCCAGCAGAAGTGCCGGGCCGCATCCGAGATCCAACACGCGATCGCCGGGACGGATCATCTTGCAAGCTTGTTCTATGTAGAACGCGTAGACGCCGGACAAAATGCCGTTGGGTTGACCCGCGCGCGCGAAAGCCGCGACCGCTTCTTCCGAATCCATGATGAGGTCAGATTCCGGAATACGATCGAACTGCGGTGACGCGAACATCTCGCGGAGGAGTGTTGCCAACAACACTTGACTGTACCCCTTTATGTTGGACTGTGGGCCATTGTGTTAGTGGAATAATGTCGTTCGATATGAAGCAGATCGTTTCCGGCGAGAGCCAGTTGCCTGGTCCTGATCATCTCTGAAACTTCATCGTCGGACCATTGAAGGTAGTGCGCCGCGCCGAGGTCCGCGTATGTCTGCACCGGCTCTGTATCCCGAAAAAACTTATGCGAATCGTTATCCGGTTTACCGCGTGTTTCTCGGTAATGTTCGAGGTGAGCACTGAGATCGACGCCGATGGGGATTGACGGTGCGTCGAGGAACCGGGGGTGCTTTTTACACTCGCCGAGCACCTCAAAGAGCAGCAACTTTCGATACGCCCGGCGCGACGACGGATTTACACAGGCAACGATGTACTTGGTTTCAGTGGCGAGCGCCCAACGAAACGTCGCGAGGTACAACATCATCGTGATCCCGACACCGCGTCGATCTTCGAGTACGGCCAGGCCGCCGACTTCTGCAACGCGCTCAAAACGGCCCCGCATTTTATCGACTTCGTCACCATGGACCTCGTCCATTGGCAGACCGATCGGCGAATCCATGTAGAAGCTGATAGTGCCGACTATAGTGCTGTATTCTTTCGCCACGAATATTGCCGATCCCGGGGAACATGCCTGCGGTAACACGGGCGGCGTGAGGATGTCTTCCCGCAAGAGTCCCTTGCGCCTGTAAATGTCCCGGCGGAGTTCAATCGCGTGCTGGCGATCAGATCGCGAGCTTGCCAGGCTGACAGAGAGTCCTGGGAGCGTGCCAGAACCGGGCAAGGTCAGAGTCACGAACTGCAACAGTGGCGCAGTCATTCTAACCGCGTTGATAAACCGGCGGGCTGGATTGAGGCTTCTCCGTGTTTGCTAATTAGGCGGGATTCAGGTCAATGGCGGGAGCCATTATGCAGGACCAGTTCAATCTCTCTGATATCTTCACGCACGTTTCGTCTCATATCGACCAATCGCAGTTCGAGATCTTCCAGGCGGCCCAGTACATTCGTCAGCGTGGAAGCTGACGGCATGGTGGATGTCGACACCGTTTGAATCACAGGGCTGGGAGGCTCGGGCTCACCGGAACGAATCTTCTCGTAAAGTTCGACGGTGCGTTTGTCGGGCTTGACGCCAAGTTCTTCGCGGAGCGCGATGACGCATCGTTCATATTGTCGCAATGCCGCGGTCCGGTCGCCGGCCATGTACTGTAACTGCATCAACCGTCGATGAGTGCGTTCACTCGCGCGGTCATAGTTGAGAATCCGTGTTCCGAATAACTGGCCGGCCTCATATTCGTTATGTGCCTCGCAATACCTCATCAACTTGTAAAGCATGGCCAGGTAGATATTCTGAAGTCTTTCACGCTCAAACAAACACCAGTCCTGGTAAGACCCTTCAAGCAGTTCACCTTCATAAACCTGGACCGCTGCTTGCAGCTCATATTTTTCGTTTGCACTCAAGGCCCATCCAGGTTTGTCTTTGAGCGACGCGAAAGTTTCCTCGAGCACGGCGACGTCGAGCCAGATTTCAGCTCTCGTGTTGAGTTGGACCCAGTGGTCTTCAACCACGAGAATTTGATCGACGACCGCGGCATTACGGGACTTTAAGGCTGTTTGTAGATGCCATAGAGCCTGGCGCAGGTGTTTCCTGGATTTGTCATTTGGCATGTCGCCCCAAAGCAACGCCGCAAGGGCTTCCCTGGGACGCGGCCGATTACGGTGGATCAAGAGATGGCTGAAGAGTTCTTGAACCTTAAAAGTGCCCAGACCTTCAACAGGTTCCTCGCCATATTCCACGCGGAATCTACCAAATAGCTGAATCCGGAACATTGCTCAGTACTTCCTGACGACGCATGCAAGAGACGGGTTTCCTGCGGCACTACCGACAGGGGCAAGTACCCGAAGTATTTTGCGAGGGTCGTTTTATGAATTAACTATGAATATTAAAGCTTGGGAGGCTGATCCGTTGTAAGTAATGTTACGTATTAATTCTGAGCAGTACGTCGGAGCACAACCAAAAGAAGCCAGGAATGCATCAACACCATCCCCAAGTATTGACACAATCCCTATGAGCCTTGGTGGCCCTTCAGCGCATTTGGTTTTCGAGGACGGCGAATCTTTGCGAGACCGCACACCTCGCTGGGAAACATCAGATTGTAAGGGTGAATTAAAGCACCGGGACAATAATCTCACTGAAGAGAAAAGTCAATAACTTTGAGAAGATTGTGTAGGCCCATGATCGTAAGGAATGTTATTCTAAATTTACTCCCCGTTTCCGTATTCCGACAATGGAGACGCAAATGAGCAAACACCACAAAAGCAAAATCATTGCGATGCTATTCCTGCTCTCGTTTACAGGAGTATTCAATGTCCTGGGCGAGACAGAAACTGATTACACCGTCCCCACACAAGAGATTTCCAAATACAAGAGCTGGTTAAAAGTAACTCCCAGGCCGCACGAGGTAAAATTCACAATTGATGGGCTTGGTTGAGGGTTGATGCCTGTCATCGGCGATGACAAGAAGACCAGTAACCTGAAAATCGATATCTCTGAGGATGTTTTCAAGGTTAAAGAATCGATCAAGCCACTCAATCCCGGGTTGTACGGTGAGGTGTATATAAACGAGCGAGCGGCGCAGGCGGTTAAGGAAGGTAAATTCCGATTTACAGATGCAGAGAATAAAGACGCAGGAGATAGTTTTCGATTTCCAACCGGCAGTATTATTGTGCGGGAAAAGATAGTGGTGAAAGATAAGTCGACTGTTGAAGCATTGGCTGTGATGATAAAACGTGAAAGCAGTTTTAATCCGCAAGCTGATGGATGGCAGTTCCTCTATTTAGATCCTAAGACTCTTGCGGTTACTAAAAACGATCAGGCAACGTGTCTCTCTTGCCACAAAGAAAAGAAAGACACGAATTTTGTTTTCAACACCTACCAGCCCTAACTCGATTTACCTGCGGAGCCGATAGGTTCCGGTCAATACATCCAACTGCGGGTAGTGCCCTGGTTCACTTTTTATCCACAGATTACACAGATTAATTAATAAAATCTGTGCAATCTGCGGATAAGAACCTCAAATTAGGTCTCCACCCAACTGGCGGCTAATGGTTCGATTTTCCCCACTCGGATCATTAGCAATCTGGAAGAAGAATCCCAACAAATAATGACACTAGGGTAGCAGCAAAAACTAAGGAGACTGCACAAATGCCAAGAGCTGCTGCTAAAGAAAAGATGATGGACGGGCACGATAATATCCGATTCCCCGGGCCGGGGATCGATCTTATCCACCATGAGGTCGCGGTTAATCTGTTTCAAATAGTGAACAACGAACAAGTACTTCTTGAAACACTGATCTTTCAGGGTCGCATGCTCATTGAACGAGGCAAGGCTTATACAAACGCAGACGGATTTCGCCAGGTCGACTTCATCGCCCTCGCGTGGACGGCGACCGCATGGTCCAAGTCACTAAAACAGGACGTCTTGTATATCTTGTCTCAGGACGTAGAGCAGCCACTCAGTAACATCATTGCTGAAACAAAGAAAAGGGATTTTCCAGCCACCATTCAGTTTGATCTGATCTTCGATGTGCGACTGAATAACAAAACGATCATCCGTCAACACCGCGGACGGCCCAAAGGTCACAAGTTTCTCACTATTCCTCCAGCCGTCGATACGCGTACCGAGCTGTCACCAACCGTATCGCTTTTCGGAGCAGACGACATCATGGATGTTGGGATCGGCGCCGACGACAAAGGCGAAGTGACAATCACCCAAAACCCGCCGGCAACATTTCTCAGAGAAGGCGGCATGATCCAGTTAAGAGTCTTGCCGGTCGATTGCAACGATAAGGCAGGGACCACGCTCGTCTCATTTGCTGAAATCAATCTGCCCGCGGGACTTCAGGCCGCGTCGCAATTGCTCAACCAGATTCCTGTTATGCAGAATAAGCGCCTCAAGAAGCGCCCCTGAATCTCTAAATCCTTACGGACGCATATCTGTGCTAACGTAAGGATTCGCATGAGCTATCAATCAAGCGGCTCTGATCCAATCCTCTGCGCGCCTCTGTTGCGCAGGGTTGATGAAAAACTGATTGAGCTTTTGCTTTCCTTGTCGTCGAGCGAGTGGGATGCGCAAACGGTTGCGCCACGGTGGAAGGTTCGCGATGTGGCGGCCCACTTGCTCGACACAGTGCTGCGCAAACTATCGGTCGTGCGGGATTCGTGGTACGTCGAAACCGTCGAGATGCAATCGCCACAGGACGTAGCCACGCTGGTCAATCGTCTGAACGAAGAGGGTGTAACGGTTTACCGGCGACTAAGCCCGCCCGTTCTCATTGACATGATGAAGATGGCGTGTGAGCAAAGCGCCGGCTTTCACGAATCCCTGGATCCATTTGCTCCAGCCGCGTTTGCTGTTAGTTGGGCGGGAGAAGCGACATCTCTCAACTGGTTTGACACCGCTCGCGAGTTGACGGAGCGCTGGCATCATCAACAGCAGATTCGAGAGGCCACTCATCGCCCCGGGATCATGACGCCGGAACTTTATCATCCGGTCCTTGACTGCTTCCTCCGCGGTCTGCCTTACCTGTACCGCAACACGGAGGCGCCTTCGGGAACTGTATTGCTGGTTGAGATCGCGGGTGAATGCGGCGGGCAGTGGTTGTTGTCGAGACAGAGCGGCGGCTGGGAACTAATTAAAGAATCAACAGTAGAGCCGGCGGCCCGCGTGACGATACCCCAGGAAATCGCCTGGCGCGTCTTTACCAAAGGGATCGATCGAGATTTGGCCCGGGAACAAATCAGGATTGAAGGCGATCCGCACCTGGGCAACCAGGTCCTCGAACTAACCGCCGTTATTGCGTAGATCGGTAATCATTCTTTTGTCACGGCACGCGTAACTGTGCCACCGTGCCGCCGCCATACTGTCCTTTCGGAATGATCCCTTCGAAGTCGAGATAGTCGTTTTTCGCGCCATACACTTTCATGCAACTCTTCGCGTAACACTTTCTTACATCTCGAGGCTTATGAAAAGTGGCAAGCGAATTTCGGGCCCAAATAGGACGCCACATTTGGAGGAGGTCAGTACCGTCCGCGGTAGCGGATGGGTGATCCCCTCATGCATGCTGATCGGCAACCCATCCGCTACCGCGGACGGTACTGACCTCTTCCAAGCAAGCAGCCCGATGCATTGTGATGCTGTGCACGGTGGTCTATAGTGCTAACGCAAAGACTCCATTCGCCAGGTGATCAGAAGATGAGAGTGCTACTGTCCTTACTGCTTCTGTTTGCTAACGGTTCCCTCGCTGTTTTCGCTCAGTCACCTTCATCGCCCGAAAACCCGGACAAGCAGGTTGATTCATTCGTTCGTAAGCACAACGAGCGGCGCGCGAAGAATCCTGAGGGACTGTTGTTCACGGTCCGGCTCAAATACAACCGGAAGCAATTTCGTCCTGGGGAAGTGATCACTGTTGAACTCAGCTTTGCCTCCTCGAAGCCGGATACCTTTACGCTCGACGCCGCGACGTACGATCGCAGCGGCCGGCTCCACAGTGATGGCTTCGTTCTCGATCGGAGCGAGAACGCCGTTGATCCTCTCAGCGATTATTTCAATACAGGATTGCACGCCTTCATGTCGGGCGGCCTGCGTTCAATACCAGTTCTTACCGATAAGCCGCACGTAATGCCCGTTGAGTTGAATGAATGGCAGCGTATTGAGAAACCCGGGCATTACCGGGTCTACGTCGTCTCGAATCGAGTAGCGAGGAAGGGTGACAGGCATACTTTGGGGGACGACGCCGGCTCAGCAGTTGTCTCGAACGTAATCGAATTTGACGTTCTGCCTGAGGATAAAAAGTGGTCCACGCAAAAACTGAATGAAGTGATAGCGGCGCTCGCTAAACCAGGCGACGAGCGCCGCGCCGCGTGCAGAACGCTGCGTTTTCTCGGAACGACAGCAGCCGCGACCGAAATGCGCAAACGATTTCGAGATGACGACATTCAATGTGAGTGGGAATATAAGTTTGGTTTGATAGGCTCGCCGCATCGCGATTACGTGATTCGCGACATGGAAAATGCCATCAGCTTACGCGAGCAACCCGTTACTTCGCATTTTATACGCACGCTGGCGCTGCTTGAGTTTACCAGGCGCGTGACAGCGAGCGCGCCTCCGTATCCCGCTGGAAACGAGGAACAGATCAAGCAATGGCAGATCGAATGGGATCGGCGCCGGAGCATTTTTGACGAACTGCAATTGCAATACGTGCGGCAACTCGCGATGGCGATTCCGCAGAAGCAGGGGCAAGCACGTGCGACGAGCCTGCAAACACTGCTTGACCAGTTTGAGCAAAACACCAGTGAGTTCGCGCGGTGGTCCACTCTACTCGCTCTCCTGCCCGAAGTATTCAGGCAGTTACCACTGAAAGAGCAGTTCCGGGTGCTGCAATACCAATGGAAACCAATCGCAAGTGCAGCGATGCTTCCAGTTCTGCGCGAAGTTCTCAGTTACACTTACCAGCCCAACAGTGATGGATCAGAGAACTTCCATGAATTTCATCAGGAAGACTTGCGCAGTACGGCTTTGCGGAGGCTATACGAGTTATCACCGGAAGAAGGCCGCCGGTTAATCCTCGAAGAAATTCGTCGTCCCAACCTGCGCGTGAACCAAAAGGTATTGCAGAGATTGCCGGACGAAACATTGCCCGAACTCAATAGTGTGCTAATCAGCAATTTCGAGAATGCTCGCCAGAAGGGGAGTTCGGAGGGGGACGAAATCAGTGAGCTCATAGAACGATATGCGACCGACGAGATCTTGCCGCGAGTGCAAGCCGTTTACGACGCTCGCGGAGTTGGTAAATTCGAGTGCCGCCCGCAAACTGCGCTACTGGCGTACTTCCTTCGCGTTGCGCCCTCGGTTGGTGGCGAGTACCTCAACAAAGCGTTAGCCGCGCGAGGCGAGGGCTTTACCCAGTGTTATAAAGACTTGTTAAATGGCGTGGCAATGTTGCATATGTCGGCGGAAGTAGAAGAGGTGGCCACCGCCGCGCTCGACGACGAAGATGCTCTTGTAGTGTCGCAGGCTGCCGGCGTACTCGCGGAATATGGAAGTGCTGAGGCGGAAACAGCGCTCTGGCGGCGAATGGAGAAATGGCACGAAGTAAATCGAAGCAAAGAAACTGTAGAAGAACTCGGTAATGATCAGGTGGCGATCGAAGCGGCTTTACGTGAGGCGCTGACCAGTGGTCACGCATGGCTTTCTGATATCGAGAAGTTAAAGCGTCTGCGCGATTTATGTCTCACCGGTACGCGTCGCAAGGAAGTTGACGAAATGATTCGTGGTTGGAATAACCGGATTTACGTTACTGTTAAATCGTTTAGCGATGACGCCATCAATTTCCATATCGCGAATTCTGATCACAAGTCGCTGGATTCCTTAAAAGCAAAGCTGCTCCAGTTTCCCAAAGGCTCAGTGTTCAAATTCAACACCGCCCCCCGCCACTTCGACGAGGACCAGTCGGAGGAAATCTTCCAACAGATCAAGAATTTCCTGAAGGACCACGGGATGAACGTGGAACGCGAACCCGAACGCTAACCTAAATCATTCCTGGACCTACTCCGCTACTTCGCAGAACACTTTGATTGCACCATTAGGATTAGTGAGCTTCGCGAACAGTTCCTCATAATTCTCAAGGCCTCGCACAGGATGCGTTAGCAGGCGCGCCAGCCAGCCGGGATACTCGGCCTCGGCCTGGGCGAGATCCTTGACACCCATTTCAAAGTACTCGCGATTGGCATTCACGGTCCCAACCATCACCTTGTTGCCAAGCACAAATTCGAGATTGATCTTGTCTGCCGGAACCTCGACTTTGCGATCGCCTCCGGTGACGCTCGACAACACCAGCACGCCGTTTTTCCCGAGCGCTTGCATGCTGTCGAAAACGATTGGCGAGAAACCGGTGGCTTCGAAGATGATGTCAAACGGGCCATACTTCCTCGCGCCTTCGAGCACTGATAGCTCCTCGGTCGATTGATACCTCGCGCCAATCGCTTCGATCAGCTCGGAATTCAGATAAGGCTTTGGTGTCTTGCCAAAGGTTGTCACTTGCAACCCCTTCAGACGCAGAACGAGAGTGGCAAGCAGTCCGATCGTTCCAGCACCCATGACCGCCGCACGTTTAGGTTTCCACACTCGCAGGCGCCGTTGAATCTCGTACGCTTGAGCAATTCCTTTTTCAACGACGGTTGTCGGTTCAAGCAGCACGCCGATTTCTTTAAGACCTTGAGGTATCTTCACGATGAACTCGGCGTCGTCGACGTAATACTCACTCATGTACCCGTGACGCAGGTTGATGCCACGCTCGAAGTACGTGTCGTCGGTCGTCATATCGTTTGTGCCGATCAAGTCGTAAATACTCGAGCCCGGCCGCCGCACAGTGGCGACGACGTAGTCGCCCGGCTTCACCTCCGTAACGTTTGGACCAACTGCTTCAACCTGACCAAAACTCTCGTGACCGATGATCAGGAAGTTGTATCCCGGCGGCGCCTGACCATACTCGGCAGCATTGATCTCTTTGTCTGTGCCATCGACACCAACGCGCAGTACGCGCACCAGCACGCCGCGCCCGTTAGCAACGTCGCCGACTTTCGGCGCCGGCAATTCGGTTAAGTGAACGGTATTTGGTATTCCAGGTTTGACTGCGATCGCTTTCATGATGATTCCTTTATTTAACTTGCGGACATTGCGAGATCGCTCCAGCCGACGTCTCCTACTCTCATCACCATCAGATCTTCCGGCCGCACTGCGAGCACCTGATGAGAAAAGTTCGAATCCTCGATCGACTGCAAACGCGTTCCATCTCCGCCGGCTAATATCACTGCCCATCGATCTCTCATGTTAGTTGCCTCCTTGTGTTGAGTTCGCCAAACAATCATGAGTCGGGCCACAAAAGGAATCCTTACAAACCAGGGCCACAAAAAGGCACAAGAAGTATTAGCCACAAAAAGGCACAAAAAGCACAAAATGAATTAACTCATTTTTTGAGCCTTTTGTGCCTTTTTGTGGCTAATACTTCTTGTGCCTTTTTGTGGCTCTATTCGCCGTTTTGTTGGAGGAGTTTCGCGACGAGGCCGGTCCAGCCTGTTTGATGACTGGCGCCGACGCCTGAGCCGTTGTCGCCGTGGAAGTATTCGTGGAAGGGAATCAGATCGCGCCAGGCGGGATCGGTTTGAAATTTTTCGGCAGCGCCAAAGACCGGCCGCCGCTCGTCTCCATCTTTCAGGAAGATGCGTGAGAGTCGTTTAGAGATCTCACCCGCGACTTCCCAGAGCGTCAGCATCTGGCCCGAACCAACCGGACACTCAACCTTGAAATCTTCACCGAGATAGTGATGAAACTTTTGCAGCGACTCGACCAGCAGATAGTTCAACGGAAACCAGATCGGCCCACGCCAGTTTGAATTCCCGCCAAACAATCCCGTGCTCGATTCCGCCGGCTCGTAATCCACGCGATGCTGTGTGCCATTTACCTGCAGCATGTATGGGTGGTCCTTATGGAAACGCGAGATCGCGCGAATGCCGTATGGCGAAAAGAACTCACTCTCGTCGAGCATAAATCGCAAGACACTTCGCAGTTGATCCTGACTCACGACTGAGAGCAACCGGCGTTCGGCGTTTCCCGGTGTGCGCATACACGCAACATTCGCCGTCAGATCGGGACGATTCTGGATAAACCATTCCATTCGTCGCTTGAAATCGGGCAGACTGTCGAGCAGGTCTGGTTCGAGTGTCTCGACCGCAAACAACGGGATCAAACCCACCATCGAACGAACCTTCATCGGAAACGATTTGCCCGCGGGCAAGTGCAGCACGTCGTAGAAGAAACCGTCCTGATCGTCCCACAACCTGATCTCGTCGTCGCCGCGTTTATTCATCGCATCGGCGATGTAGAGAAAGTGTTCCCAGAACTTGCTGGCCACGTCTTCATAAGAAGGGTCTTCTTTTGCGAGTTCGAGGGCGATCGCAAGTAGATTCAGCGCATACATCGCCATCCAACTCGTGCCATCCGATTGCGCGATGTGGCCGCCGGTCGGAAGTGGCGCACTACGATCGAAAACGCCGATGTTATCAAGACCGAGGAAACCACCCTGGAAGATGTTCATCCCGTCGGCGTCCTTGCGATTGACCCACCACGTGAAATTCAAAAGCAGTTTTTGAAAGACGCGTTTGAGAAAGACTGTATCGCCGGTTCCGCGTCGCTTCTTCTCGATCTTGTAAACGCGCCACGCAGCCCAGGCGTGAACCGGCGGATTCACATCGCCAAACGCCCACTCGTACGCCGGAAGCTGGCCGTTCGGATGCATGTACCACTCGCGCAGCATCAACACGAGTTGCTCCTTCGCGAACTCTGAATCAACCAGCGCCAGCGGCACGCAATGAAACGCCAGATCCCACGCCGCATACCACGGGTACTCCCACTTGTCGGGCATCGAAATGACGTCGGCGTTGTAGAGATGTTTCCATTCGTGATTGCGACCACGCACTCGCTCTGCCGGAGGTTTGGGCGTTGCCGGATCGCCGTCAAGCCAATGCTCGATCACGTAGTGGTAATACTGTTTGGACCAGAGCATGCCGGCGAATGCCTGGCGCATGACCAGTCGCGCGTCGTCGGAAAGGTGTTTGGGAATGACGGTCTGATAGAACTCGTCAGCTTCGTGAACTCGCGCATCGAAGATCGTTTCAAATTTTGCAAAAGCGTCTTGTCTCGTGTCGTAATCCTTATCGCTTAAGCGCAAGCGGATAGTTGCGGTTTCTCCGGGCGCGATGGTGACTTTGTAATTCGCGGCTGCTTTCGTTCCCGTCTGTTCGGGGTTAACTGCCTGCTGGTTGCCGTGGACGATGTATTCGTTGATTCCGTCTTTCACATAATGCGAACCATTGGTGAAGTTGAAGAGTCGCTGAGTGTTGGTATTGTTTTCCGTGAACAGCAACTCAGGCGCGCCGTCGCAATACAGCCAGCGTTTTCCGACATCGCGATGGTTGAGTTCGATCACGCCTTCGCTGGTTGTGCGTGAAGATGGCTTCGCCGTTCCGTTCTGATTCCACGACCACGTATTGCGAAACCAGATCGTCGGCAACAGATGCAACGAAGCTTCATCAGGACCTCGATTCGTCGCCGTAATCTTGATGAGAATGTCGTCCACGTCAGCTTTCGCATATTCGACAACGACGTCGAAATAGCGATCGCCATCGAAGATACTGGTATCGACCAGCTCAAACTCCGGCGCCAGCTTTCCTCGTCGCCGGTTCTCTTCGACTAATTGGCTGTACGGAAACTCTGCCTGCGGATACTTGTACAGGTATTTCATGTACGAGTGGGTGGGCGTTGAATCGAGATAGAAATAGTATTCCTTGACGTCTTCGCCGTGGTTCCCTTCGTTACCGGTCAAACCAAAGAGACGTTCTTTCAGGATCGGATCGCGACCGTTCCACAGCGCGAGCGCAAAACAGATCTTCTGATGACGGTCTGAGATTCCGGCGATTCCATCCTCGTTCCAGCGATAGGCGCGCGAGCGTGCGTGATCGTGCGGGAAGTAATCCCAGGCGGTGCCGTAAGGGCTGTAGTCCTCGCGCACGGTGCCCCACGCTCGTTCGCTGAGATATGGACCCCAACGCTTCCAGTGCTTCGTGCGTTGACGAGCTTCTTCCAATCGTTGTTCTTCAGCAGTCATAATATTTACTCCGCATCTCGCAGTGCGGAGCGCCCGCACTCGGGACAAGTGTGAACTTCTTTCAGTTGATGATCTTCAACGCTGTAATCGATCTTCATCGCGTGGTGATTCATCTCCGCCCCACATTCGCAGATCATCTTTTGTGCTTCTTTGTGGCTCATATCGAAATGTTTTCTCGTCCAAAACGTAAGACCTTGCTCATCCACACCAGTTCGCCGAGAAACTTATCCATTCGCTTCACGTGTGTTGCTTCATCAAGGATCTTGCCGTTGCCGTCGAACAAGTTCTGCGCACCCGAGAAGTTTCCGTCCCAGAAGATCGTGACGAGGCCGAGTTCGCGCAGCACCGGCAACAGATTTTGAATTACGCGCGTACCTCCGAAACCACCGGCTGAAACGCCACAGATGCCGGCGGCTTTGTGGATGTATTCCTTCAGATTGGAATCGAGGACGTGTTTGAGCATGCCGGGATAGCCGTGGTTATATTCAGGAACAACCAGGACCAGGCCATCCGCGCGCTCGCAAGTCGCAGAGAATCCGTCGTGCTTGATCTGCTCACCTGCATCGTCTCCGGGAAACTTCAGTTCGCCGATATCGATCAGCTCAGTCTCGACACCTTCACGTTGTTTGACCTGTTCGAAAACAAACTTCGCAACGTTCTCACTCGCGCGGCCCTTCCGCACGGTGCCGAGAATTACTGGTATAAATAGTGGTCGATTGTTCATCGCGTTATCTTTCAATCAATGCCATCACGTGGCCATCGGGATCTCTCGCCAACAATCCCTTGCTGAAACCCAGACTCTTATCGTTCAACGTCACAACACCAGGCGAAACAAAGCGAGAGTTCTCCGCCAGTAAGCGTTTCGCAAACAGGTCGGCAGTGTTAACAATCAAAGTGGTTTGCCAGTGAAACAGATCTGAGGCGCGCGCATCAGCGGGCACGGGCCGGCCGTCGCGCGGCGCAAGGTACTCGAGAAATTCGATGCCTGGTCCCCCGCTGCCGGCTCGAAGACTCGTAATGCGTAACCTTGCGCCAAAGACGTTGTTCAAGTGTTCCTGCTCGGTGCCGAAGTTTTCGCTCGCGCCTGCGACTCGCAGTCCAAGCACGTCGCGGTAAAACTTCAAGCTTGCTTCCGTGTCACCCACGACAATCGCGGTGTGATCGATACCCAGAAACAGTTTGTCGTTGCGTTGCCACTTCCGGTCGCCCTTGTCCGGTGGAAATTGAAGGATCTCGAGCCAGTGTTTGTCCGGGTCGCGGAAGTAAAAAGCCGTGATGCCGCCTGCGTTTTTATTCCAATCGGGTAAACGTTGTGGACCAGTCGAAGCATGCTCGACCTTGTGCTTACGCAGGAGGGCGTAAGCTTTGTCCATGTCGCTCGTGATGATCGCGATATGCTGGAACCAGCGATCGTTGCTACGCGAATCGATTGGCACCGGCCGGCCTTTCGGCGTCAGATACTCCGTCAGTTCAATAAACTCGTCGCCCAGCTTCATTCGCACGACGCGCATGCGCAGGCCGAACACGCCCTGCAATCGTTCGTAATCTTCGCCGGCGACTTCCACGTCTGAGACTTTTTCGAACGACAGCACTTTCGAATAAAACTCTACCGATGCATCGATGTCTGAAACGGTCATGCCAATCGCGCCGACTTGCTCGACAACCGGAACCAGCGCGTCGCCGCTCGTGTTGAGGAGGGGGACGCGCGCGCTATTAACAACGCGCGCGTCCGTTGGCAGGTGCTGTGCAGTCGTTGTCTGAACAACGACGAGCAGCGCTAGCAGTAAACCGATCAATCTCGTTCGTTTCATTTCATTCGCTCCAGCAGGTGGTCGCCGACTCGCAGCGCATTGGCCATGATCGTGAGCGCGGGATTTACCGCTCCGCTCGACGGGAAGAAGCTCGCATCGACGACGTAAAGATTGTCGATCTCATGCGCCTTGCAATTGCGATCGAGCGCTGACGTTTTCGGATCGTTGCCAAAACGTACTGTGCCGTTCTGGTGGGCCACCGCCGCTAATGGCAAGCGTTGGCCGAGATAGAGATTGCGCGCGAACAAACCCTGGTGACATTCGTGCCCGTGAACGTCGCAGTTGGTTTGCTTTAACGCTTTTTGCAATTGGGCCTTCAGCCGGTCGTGGCCCTCGACATTGTTGAGTTTGTAACTGACGCGGATCTGGCCGTCGCGATCGACAGTGACGCGATTGTTAGGATCGGGCAAATCTTCAGACGTCAGCCAGAAATCGAGTGAATGCCGCGCCATCAACTCGAGCGTCCAACCCGGCGCGATAGCGGGAGCGCCTGCTTTCAGTGTGTCTGCGTCGAGTTTGCCGACAAACGAAATGTGGCCCATCGGAAAGTCCCATTCTTTCGAACCGAAATAGAAATCGTTTATCGCCAGTGTCTTTTGAAAGATTGTCGGGTTGGGACATTTCGAAAGCGCCATGAGGACCGAGTTGATGTGGCCCATGTAATGACGGCCGACAACGTCCGATCCGTTCGCTAGACCGTTTGGATGGCTGTCGTTAGCCGAGCGCAGTAACAACGCGGCGGAGTTCACTGCGCCACACGAGACGACGACGATGTCGCCGGAATACTCTTCGCGTGCGCCGTTACGCTCGACGATCACTTTGCTGACCTCGCGGGCGTTGCCGTTGGTCTCGAGACGCATCACCTTCGCACCAGTGATAATCGACACGTTCTCGTGCTCGAGCGCGGGATCGACGCAGATTGTTTGGGCGTCAGACTTGGCGCCAATCAGGCAGGGATGCCCGTCGCACGTGTTGCAGCGAATGCACGGACTCTTGCGTGCATTGTTCTCGTCGATGCG
>DASVGE010000061.1:0-12391 GCA_036379695.1 Pyrinomonadaceae bacterium
CCGGATGTGAGGCAAGGCTATGCCTTGCCGTCAGGTTTTTAAAATAATGTTCGGGGCTAAGCCCCCGGTTCGGCCTTGGCCCATAAGTCCTTAGGGCAGAGCCCGAACCGAGGGCATAGCCCACTACTACGAGGGGTGCTAACGGCAAGGCATAGCCTTGCCTCACATCGGGCGGCGAAGCCGAAGTGAAGCGCGCCAAATCACTTTTTGTGCAAAGCCGCACTAAGGCACTAAGGGCACTAAGGGACTTTGCCGCAAAAGTCCTTTCTCATTCTCACCGGGCTTCAGCCCGGTGGAAAGGCGCTCAGAATATTGAGAAACCGTTTTAACGGTTTTGGTGGGTGGTCCTACTGATACCAAGGTATCGATCGATACCATCGTCTAATAGATAACCTCGCGGGCGTGTTGTATTCCTGTTTGCGCAAAAAGAAAAGGAGAGAACCATCATGAAAAAGATCGCGTTCTTGCTGCTTGCAGTTGCGACTTTAGCGACGGCTGTCGCTTTCACGGCGCGTGCATCTCGATACAACGATAAAGAAGACGCCCCAATCTTCGTCACTGAAATTCCTCAGGGTTACCGCGAGTGGAGGCTTGTCTCCGTGGCCCACGAAGAAGGCAACCTCAACGACATCCGCGCCATTCTGGGCAACGATGAAGCGATCAAGGCTTATCGTGAAGGAAAACTTCCATTCCCGGATGGGGCCATCATCGGGCGCATAGCATGGCGTCATGTCCCTTCGGAGGAAAACAACAAAGCCTTTGGCCGTGCGCAATCTTTTGTGCCCGGCGAAGCACCGCCCTGGTACTTGCAGTTCATGGTCAAGGACTCAAAGAAGTATGCCGCGACAGGCGGCTGGGGATACGCTCAATTTGATAAGGACGGCAAACCCGGGCCTGAGTCAGATATGAAGAAGTGCCATCCCTGCCACGAAGCTATCAAAGCTCGCGACTTCGTCTTCACCCGTTACACACATTGAGCGGCATCGAAGACTCGGGGAACTTTTGTAAGATTATTCGTTGATGGTTGTCAGGAAGGTTTACTGCTACGATTAACAAGACGATTTTCTATCACTTGAAATCGTAGGCGAAGCCCACATGGAGTCCGAGACGTGGGCTGGCTGAAAATCGCCCGCTAAGCACTCCAAATGTGAGCTCGAAGTTTTCTGCAAAGGCATAGCCACCTCCAGCTTGTGCGACCAACTGGCCCCGGCTCAAGGCAGAATTACTAGCAAAGGCTCCAAACAATTCGGCGCCCAATCTTAGCTGCGGCGTAAATTGGCGTACTAATGAACCGTTGCCGGTGAAGACCTGTCCTCGGGAACGAATTCCAACGTGACCCGTGGAACTGTTACCAGCGAAAACTACCCCGCCGTTCAGGCGACCTGTGGTCCGCTTCGTTAGCGATTTTTGCAGCACGCCGTACAACGAGTAGTCGACCAATCCCGATCCGATTTGCTGACGCGTATTGCCAGTAGGCGCTTCTACGTAAAACACCACTGCGGCCGCCGGACGTCTTGAACCTTCGCGTTCCTCGAGCAATCTGACTTTGGCGCCGAATTGTGTGTCTCCGATTCCGCTTGGGTTTCCAAGCATTGACGCTCGATCGTTGAGGATCTTGATGAATGGTACGTTCACTCCAAGCTCAACGCGATCGGTTAGACCATAGTTTAAAGTCAAAACGGTCGTGTTCTGTCGTCTCCCAGGCAGTGAGGACTTCTGTAGCCAATCGTGTTGGTTTGAGAATTCGAGATGGAACTTTCCTTTCGCGGTGGTATCTGCATCATCCGTATAAAACGGAAGCTGAGCATTGGTTGATGTTGCTGACAGGAACGTCATTCCGATAAGCAACCCCATCCATCTCAGTTTGTCATGCAACATGGATCAATCTTAAATCTCAGAGCCGAAGTGTCAACGAGTGGGTACTTGCATCTGTACTCCGGGTTGACCATACATGATGGTAAGCGGACCTTGATGATTTTTTATACCTTCCGCTCTTGCTCGCTCGATCTCCAACTGCAACTCTAGTTTTTTGATTTCAAGCAAAGCGGGATTGGCGAAGGTCTGCGCTTCAATTTGCTTTGTTTGTGCTGCGACCTTTGCTGCTTCGAGTCGTGCCTCCTCGGCTTGTTTCTGTTTCTCATTCGCAACCACTCCTGAGGCCGCCGCTTCAACCCTATCATCCAGGAAATCAGGATTGCCAATTTGCACAGATTCAGTCACGAGCAACAATTGGCTTCCAATCTGCGGGCGCAGTGAGTCGAGAATTCGTTTTTGAATTCTTTCCTGGTTCGCATAAATCTCGTATGCGCCAAAATCGGCGAAGGAATTGCGCGCTTCAGTCTGGACTATACCTTTCAAGATCTCAGTGCGCCTACGGTGTCTTTCCTCGTCAGAAAATCCGTACTTCCGAACGTATTCCGCTATCTTCGACGGATCGGTGTACGCAGTCACTGAAATCTCGACCTGCAATGCTGCATTGTCTTTGCTCGTGACGCGTACAGGAGCGCTCTCAGTGAATGATTTAACGTTTACTTCATAACTCTTACGCCCCGGCGCTATCGTTGTGAACCAACCGTCCGACGGCGTATAGATGCGTTCAATTGCTCCCCACCTGGTCACCACTTGCACCGTTCCCTCCTGTGCATACTTGATGTTCGAATAAGCTATGGCGCTAACAACGGTGAGAACAATGACAGCCACAAGCAATAGAGACAAGAACCATTTACTGTTTCGCATAGACTCCTCTCTTTTTGTTAAGGTTTTCAGATTGTTTGTTGGGTTGGGGTGCATTCGGCAAGTTGCTGAACACTATGTGATAAATACGGAGTGGCGACCTGATTAGTTCGAAGAATTGGAGGCTGAAAAGCGCTCAGCTTCTAATCAATCGCTTCTTCCGACAGCGCATGGGTCACCGGCGAAATCCTACAAGTCGCAGGCGGTCTTCGTTGAACCGCATGGCCGTTCGGGCGTGACCAGTCGATAAGCACTTCGCTTTTACGTGCTGTGGTGAGTCGAACCTGTATGGAATGGTTGATGCTCAGATTGTGGTAGTCAGGGTGAGTTGCTTGCTGCCAACGCACTGATTCCTTGATGCGCTTCGAAGGTCAAGGGCGCGTTGTGTTGCGGCTTTGCCGATGGATGTGAGGCGAGGCTCTGCCTCGCCGTTGACTTTGAATTTCCGAATTGGGCTGCGCCCTGGTTCGGGCTTTTGCCCTAACACATAAAGGCCAGAGGCCGAACCAGGGGCCTAGCCCTAAATCTTGAGAACCTTGACGGCGAGGCGGAGCCTCGCCTCACATCCGGCGGCGAAGCCGTACAAATGGGCCCGAAATCTAATCCGTATTCATCCGCGTGAATCCGCGGCTAAACAATCTCTTTGATTTCTCAGACGAAGCCTGGTACGCGGCCTGTATCGCGGCCGTGGCAAACCTGTTGTTGGCTGACCATGCGATCGCCGTGGTCTACATTCTCGGAATCTTCACCTCAGTTGCGCTATTCTTTCTCGGTTCAGGCGCATACTCGGTAGACGCGAGACTGTTCGGACTTCGCGTCACCGTTGTGCCGCCACGCAAAGGCAGAAATCTACGAAAGGAACCGTTTCCGATGCCCCTTAACAAGGAAACAAGAACGTTTGGAATGCCCTGGGAGAGCCAGTATGGTTACGTCCAGGCTGTGAAAGTCGATGACACGATCTACGTGTCAGGTCAACTGAGCCACGACGATGAGGGCAATATGGTCGGTGCTGCGCCGCTGGATGATAACGGCAACATCCAGGATCACTCGAACATGGAAATCCAGATGCGACAGACTTATGCGAATGCAAAGAAAATTCTCGCTGAGTTCGGCGCTACATTAGATAACGTGGTCGAGGAAGTGGTTTACGTCACTGACATGGACCAGGCGTTCGCGGCTGCCGGCCCGGTTCGGAAGGAAGCTTACGGGTCGCAAATTCCGCAGGTCGCGAGTACGATTCTGGTTACACCGCGGCTTGCGCTGCCAACGCAGTTGATCGAAATAAAGTTCGTTGCAAAAGTGCCGCACTAGCATGCACCGGCAAAATATCATTTTCGTCTCACTGCTATTGATTATGGCAGTTGCGATCGTTGCGGTTGGTTACGCAACGGGGCGCGGACCGTTTGCGGTTGTGAGTAGTGGTATTTCACGACTGACATCTGGAGGTCAAATGATTCCTTCTCGCAGTTTGACTGAGGAGACGAAAGCGCCAACGGCGCCGGAGATCTCGAGCGGTCTCTGGATCAATTCCGAACCGCTTACGCTCAAGAGTCTGCATGGGCGCGTGGTATTGATCGAGTTCTGGACGTTTGCGTGTTACAACTGCCGCAACACCTTGCCTTCGCTCAAAAAGTGGAACGCGCAGTATCGTGACAAAGGCCTAACAATCATCGGCGTGCACACTCCGGAGTTAGACTTTGAAAGGGACATAGACCAGTTGCGGCGCGAAGTCGCAGGATTAGGTATTAATTATCCGGTAGTTACTGACCAGGACTACTCGACGTGGAAGGCATATAGCGTCGAAGCATGGCCGACATTGTTCGTGCTGGATAAAAAAGGACGCGTCCGTTGGACCCACGTCGGCGAAGGCTACTATGACGAAACGGAAAAAGTGATCAAAGAACTATTAGAGGAGTAGAGTCAGAGACGTTTGTACATGATGTGAAGACCGACGCGTCCAAGCTGCGCGTGCTCAAAAGCTTCGGGGACGGTCCCGATGATTTGAAATCCGAGTGCCTGCCACAGCTTGACCGCAGCGACGTTCGATTCCACCACCGCATTGAACTGCATCGCCGCATACCCGTGGTTTCGAGCCCAGGAGAGCGCGTACTCACCGAGCGCACGTCCGACGCCATAGCCCCTCGCATCCGGAGCCACCATAAAGCTCGCAGTCGCTATGTGTGAACCTGGCCCAGGCCGATTAGGTCCCATCTTCGCCGTCCCGATTATCCGTTCGCGGTCGCAGGCCACAATCGTCAGCCCTGGAGGAGCCTCTACCCAAACCTTCCGGGCCTCATCCGATGTCCATTCCGGATCGTAAACGTAAGTATCCCGCGCCGCGACAACCTCTTTAAAGATAGACCAGACCGCTGACCAGTCCGCATCTGCGTAATTCCGAATCATGAAGTTTTTTCGACACTCGTGCATTCCGGAAAGCCTTGCCGCCTCTCATACTTTTGAGGCAAAAGCCGGCAGCACTTCTAACACCTTCGCCGTCTGCCGTTCAACCCCTTGAGGTTTTCTACGCGGCGTCTGTCGATCTGAGGTATTCCCGTTCGATTAGTCAATAAAGATTAGAAACGGAGATACAAAATGGCTACAACCACCAACGCGATCCGATCTGATACACAAAATCAAGCAGTTTCAGCGTCAAACAAGCTTCGGCTCTGGTCAGGACGAATCCTCAGCATTCTGCCGGCGCTGTTTCTGCTTATCGACGGCGTTATGAAATTGGTGAAACCGGCAGTTGTCGTCGACGCTACCGTAAAGCTCGGATATCCCGAGAGTACAATCGTCGGTATCGGCGGCGTGTTGGTCGCCTGCACAATCCTATATTTAATTCCCAGGACATCTGTGCTTGGCGCGATCCTTTTGACCGGCTATCTGGGAGGTGCGGTTGCCACCCATGTGCGTGTCGGAGCTGAATTGTTCCCCATTATCTTCGCGCTAATTTTTGGCGTGATGCTCTGGGGCGGCCTTTACCTGCGCAACGAGCGGCTGCGCGCAGTCGTCACCGGTGCAGGCGGTTGAGAATGCTCTTTACTCCGCCAGTCTTCGGCCATTGAATGCGACCATCTACATCCGCAGCCCTGATCGTGGGGTGGCCACGGAGGGTCAACCCATCGATGACGGGTGCGCTACCGGACAAACAATCGGGTGCGGGTTGAGTTATAAGTACCGGACCGAGTCGCTTGCCCCGGCCACGCATCGAATCTTCCCCCGAATGCAGTAACAAACTGTGTAAATCCCGACTTCATCACAGATGTTGCTCTGTGTTGAGCAATGTCTGTTTGTTTCGTCAATACTCATTTGGCAGACTTCGCTTCCACAAAACATCGGAGGAAGCGTTTCGAGCAAAAGGGGGTTGTTCATGAAGAAGACTCTGAATCTCGTCGCATTGCTTTTCGCTTTCTTGATGTTCGTGGGAGTGGCGAAAGCAGATCAACTCGTATTCACCACAACATTGACCGGCGCTCAGGAAGTGCCGCCAACGGGTTCGCCGGGCATCGGTAGCGCCCTGGTCACCATCGACACCGTTACGAATTTGATGACGGTCAACGTTTCCTTCGCCGGACTGCTGAGTCCAACAAACATCGCTCACATCCATTGCTGCGCCGGGCCAGGCGCAACTGCGATTCCAGCGACAACGGTCCCGTCATTTCCAGGTTTTCCAACGGGCGTGACTACCGGGACCTATTTACAGACGTTTAATCTGACCGTGGCGTCAACGTATAACCCGGCCTTCATCGCGGCGAATGGCGGAACAGTGGCCGGCGCTCAAGCGGCTTTCACCACCGGACTGCTTGCCGGTCAGGCGTACTTCAATATTCACACTGTGCAGTTTCCAGGTGGAGAAATTCGCGGACAGCTTCAAGCTGTGCCTGAACCTGCCACTTTGCTGTTGTTGTCGAGCGGCATCGCAGGTGTAGTAGGTGCGCTTCGAAAACGTCGCAAATAGATTCTCTTCAAATTGGTAGCCGGTCCCACCAACCGGCTATCGCTTGAGCCGCTCGCCCGCCGGATAGTTTCCATTCGTAGCCAACATTTTGCAGAATCTCGTTTCCGGTTTGCTCTATTCACAACCCAACGAGGTCTCAATGAGCACGATTCACGAACGACTCGATGAACAACGCCATAAGGCGAGAATAAATCTGTCTCGTAGGCCTGGACCAGGTCTGGGATTGATCATCCTGCGATCTTCCGGCGTTTTCTACATTCACGAGACCGGCGGCTATGCTTGTCATCATGAGCGCGCGCAAGGAGTGTTTGCGCCGTTACATCGCCCACCGGACGACGACCAGGAGGGCTTGCTGGTTGCTCACTTCACCGGACCTAAATGGGAAGGCTGGTGTGATGACGGCATCGACGAAGCAACCGCCGATTACGTTGACTATGTTCTGTCTCTGTCACCTGAAACCGACTACCTCAAGGTTGATAGAACCCGGCTCGACGACAGCAAAGAAGCCTGGATTTACGTTAACGTCCATGAGCCAGGCCACGAATTTGCGCTGTCGCCAGTCTCCGGTTTTGGCGAGTGCAAAGGTGTATTCATCTGGGGTAATTCGGATTGACCGCCCGGATAGTTCGCAGCTTGTCTGATCGGAGAAGCTCGGATATATTAAGCCGCGCCAGTCATATTAATAAGCTCATAACTTAGTTTACGTAGCGCTTTCTCCCGACCCCGTTTGGTAAGGTGGCTTGCCTTCGCCTTCCACTCTGCGGCAGCAGGGTCCATCGTTTGTTAACAAATCAACCGAAAGGTAAAGAAAGATGTCCAGAAGAATCCCACTGAAGTTTCTGTCACTCTTGCTCGCTTTAGGCCTGTTCACCTACGCGATCACTCAATCGGATGAAGTCAGCCGTGCTCAAACCGGCGGATTTGATCGAACGCAATATACGGATGACAGGCCTGCTGGTGAGTTGGAAGGTCAAAGTGAACTCCCTGAAACAGGCGAAGTCAACGTCATGATCGAGCTGTTCGACGAGCCGACGTCAAAGGTCTATGCCAAAGCGTTGGGCAATCGGAGTGACCGCGCCGCGAACCCACAAGAGCGCGCCGCAGCTCAAGGCGCAGCGCGCGCGCAAATGGCGCGCATCAAGGGAGCACAGCAGCGCGTGCTTGCGCGGCTCGGCAACTTCGGCCGGAGCGCCCGCGTGCTTTACAACGTGCAGACTGCTTACAACGGCATCGCCGCCAGAATCGACGCCGGCATCCTCCCGCAATTGAGAGGTCACGCGGATGTCAAAGCGGTCCACGCGCTTCCGATTCACTACCTCGAGAACTCGTCGAGTTTGCCCTTTATCAAAGCTGCCAGCGCGTGGGCGGCAACGAGCGGCAACTCGGGCGACGGGGTCAGGATTGCCGTCATCGATACAGGCGTTGACTACCTGCACGCGAACTTCGGTGGACCCGGCACTGCCGCAGCCTACACCGCAAACAACCGCGCCATTATCGAACCAGGCTCGTTTCCAACGGCAAAAGTCGTCGGCGGTATGGACTTCGCCGGAGACGCTTACACCGGCGCGAACGTACCTGTGCCGGATCCGGACCCGCTCGACTGTAATGGACACGGCTCACACGTTGCCGGCACTGCTACCGGTTTAGGTGTCAACGCAGATCTGACGACTTTTAACGGTCCATGGGATGGCTCCGTACCCTTTTCTTCATTCAGCATCGGACCAGGCGTCGCACCCAGAGCCCAGCTGTACGCGTTGAAAGTGTTCGGCTGTTCGGGTAGCACGGGTCTGACTACGCAGGCGATCAACTGGGCCGTCGATCCGAATGGCGACGGAGATCCTTCGGATCACGTCGACGTTATCAACATGTCGCTCGGTTCGAACTTCGGCACTTCCACTGACGCGAGTGCAACGGCAAGCACCAATGCGGCGCTCGCCGGTGTGATCGTTGTAACGTCATCCGGCAACGCGGGTGATACGCACTACATCGTGGGCAGCCCGAGTACTTCAGGTCGCGCGATCAGCGTCGCGAACATTGTCGACTTCGGCATTCAGCAAGCGACTCTGACGGTTAACACGCCGCCGGCAATCGCTGGAAACAAAGGGGCGCTGCCCGCACTCTTTAACCCGCTGATAACCGCACCAGCGGAAGTCACCGGCAGTGTCAAACTCGCGAACGACGGTTCCACCGATCTATTCCCGGGTGCGGCTCCAGGATCAGTCGGCACAACTACTGATGCGTGCCAGCCATTAGCTCCCGGATTCTTCACCGGACAAATCGGGCTCGTGGATCGAGGTGGGGGCTGCGGCTTTGCATTCAAAGTAAAGAACGCTCAGGACGCTGGGGCAATTGCCGTGATCGTTGCCAACAACGCAGCCGGAACGGTGTCGATGTCCGGGACCGATCCTGCAATTACGATCATGTCGCTGTCGATCACGCTGGCCGACGGCAACGCGATCAAGGGTCAACTGGGAACCGGCGTTAACACCACTATGAGATTTAATCATTTGGGCGACACGGTCAGTGGCAGCACTTCGCGTGGCTCGCGACGTAATGACACCGGTGTCAAACCTGACATCGCCGCGCCCGGTACTTCCATCGTCTCCACTGGTGTTGCGACCGGCAACTTGCCCGCAACGATAAGCGGAACTTCGATGGCCTCTCCGCACGTCGCCGGCGCAATGGCGCTGCTTCGTCAATTGCATCCGACGTGGACGGTCGAAGAGTTGAAAGCGCTGGTGATGAACACCGCCAACCACGATCTCTTTAGTGGCGCTAATGGCACAGGGAACAAGTTTGGGGTAGCTCGAACCGGTGCAGGCCGCATCGATCTCGCGGATGCCAGCAGCGCTGAGGTCGTCGCGTTCAGCGATGATTCGTCCGGTGGTGTGGGTGTCTCCTTCGGCGCTCCCGAAGTGGTCGGCACGGCAAGTGTGATGAGGACAGCTCGCGTCGTAAACAAAGGCGCGGTTGATGTCAGTTACAATCTTTCTTACGCGGCTCTGTCAGACGTGCCCGGCGTAACCTATACGTTCCCGGACGGCGCAACTATCAACGTGCCTGCTGGTGGTTCGACGACATTTCGCATCGAACTGACGGCGACTGCCGCAGCCATGAAGCATGTGCGCGATCTGACGATGGCGGCGACGCAGGGCGTTAATCCACGATATTGGATGAGCGAGGAATCGGGTAACGTTATGTTGACGCCCGCCAGCGGCACCACCCTGCGTTTACCGGTGTATGCTGCTCCGCGTCCAGCTTCAAACATGTCGACGGAACATAATTACGTTTTGTTTACGGGACCGACAGGTTCAACTAACGTCGGTTTGACAGGACAAGACGTCAACACTGGTGGGGCTTTTCCCGTCGATGTGATTTCACTTGTCAGCGCATTCGAGTTGCAGGCAACAAGTCCGGCTACCATACCGGCTACGAGTTTTGCGAGTAACGCTGACTTGAAGTCTGTCGGCGTGACAAGCGACTTCAAGGCCACCAACTCCGTCGTCGCCGGCGCCACCAGGATTTTCTTCGGCATCGCCACGCACGGCAAATGGTCCACGCCCAGCGATGTCCAGATCAATATCTTTATCGATCGAGACATGAACGGTACCGATGACATTCAGGTCATCAACACGGCGCCTGCAGATGCGAACGGAAATCTATTTGACGTCTTTGTATCGGCGCGTCGTGCGGCACCTTTCACCGGCACGTTCACTCTGGATAGTTTCCTGAACAACATTGCCCCTTCAGGCCTCGAAACTGTCCCTTACAACACCAACATGATGGTGATTCCGGTGACTGCTTCGGCCATCGGCTTGACCACGGCGAATGCCAAGTTCAATTACCGCATCACCACGACGAGTCGTGGGTTCGGTGGCACCATCGATACCATGACAACTCGCACGTACGATATGGCCAATCCCGGTTTCGACGTGACTGGTGGTGTTGCAGGTGTGCCGTTGTATGCCGACCTGAATGGCGGATCTATTCCCGTCAACTACAACAAGGCGAATTTCCTGGCCAACGGTTCACTCGGCCTGCTGTTGTTGCACCATAACAACACCGTCGGAGTGCACGATCAGATCCTGAGCGTGCAGGAACCAACCGCGACGACGGTCACAGTGGATGCCGCATCCGGGGTCTACAGTGATCAGACTACGTTGCGGGCAACTGTCAGCCCGTCCACGTATCTCGATCAGACCATCTCCGGTAACGTGCAGTTCTCGGTTGATGGCAATCCGGTTGGCGCTGCCGTTCCGGTGAATTCGAGTGGCGTTGCGACAACGTCGTACACGGTGAATGTACCGGCTGGACCACACACGATTACAGCGGCGTACACCAGTACTAATGCAGCGTTCCTGAATAGCAGCAACACCGGCACGCTCACGGTGGCGCGAGAGGATGCCGACGTCAGTCCGGCCGCCACGAATCTGTTCGCGGTTAAGGTGAATGCGCCGGGTGGCACGGGTGGGCCTGTCACGCTCTGCTTTGATATGAATGAAGTGAGCGATGGCAGTCCCGGAGACACTACGAACATTACGAGTGTGACGGTTAACGTCACGCCGATTGGCACTGGTTCGGCTGTTCCGGCGGGTGCTGCTGTGTTCAGTGGTGGTGGTGTGGGCGCGACACGAACTGCGTGTGTGACGCTGAATAATGTTCCCGTGAATGTCTACGATGTAACGCTGACGATTAATGGGAACTTCTATCAGGGCACGGGCAGCACGGTGCTCACGGTCTACGATCCGTCGCTTGGATTCGTGGCGGGTGGAGGCCAACTCATTCACAACGGCTTCAAAGCCATTGTTGGTGTGAATATCAAGTACCTCAAGAGCGGTAACGCTCAGGGGTCGCTGCTCTATATCGAGCACAGGCCAACAGGTCCTGTGAAAGTTAAGAGCAACTCGATCGGTACCATGGCTATCGTCGGGAATGAAGCACTGCCTACCGGAAAGGCCACGGTTAACGGTGGCGGTAATAACAGCTTCATTGCCAGGGTGATAGACAATGGTGAACCAGGATCGTCGGATCGGTTCGGGCTGCGCGTCACGAGTTCGGGTGGCAGCATCCTGGTCGATCTGACCTTCGATCCGATTCAGTTGTCAGGGGGCAACTTCTCGGTACCGAAGCTGACCGGGAAGTAATTCACCTTAACACTTAACCAAATGGCGGCCCATGTGGCCGCCATTTGTTTTGGCAACTGTAGGGGCGGCACTCCGCGGCCGCCCTTCGATTGCGCCGGATGCCACGGGCTTGTCCCGTGGAGGCTCACGTTCGCCGCTACAAGCCAACTAAAAATCACGCTTGGATGCCACGGGCTTGTCCCGTGGAGGCTCACGTTCGCCGCTACAAGCCCACTACAAAAATCACGCTTGGATGCCACGGGCTTGTCCCGTGGAGGCTCACGTTCGCCGCTACAAGCCAACTAAAATCACGCATGGATGCCACGGGCTTGTCCCGTGGAGGCTCACGTTCGCTGCTACAAGCCCACTACAAAAATCACGCATGGATGCCACGGGCTTGTCCCGTGGAGGCTCACGTTCGCCGCTTCAAGCCAACTAAAATCACGCTCGGATGCCACGGGCTTGTCCCGTGGAGTTCACGCTTGCAGCTAACCACGAAGTTCAAATTAAGTTCCCCAGATGCCACGGGCTTGTCCCGTGAAGTTTCACGTTGGACGCTACATAGCGGCGAACGTGA